>CALQSQ010000136.1 GCA_943333275.1 Akkermansia muciniphila | reverse complement strand
CTTATGGCTGAACTCAACAACCCCAAACGCGATTTCCCGCTCGAGCGCACGCGCAACATCGGCATCTGTGCCCACATCGATGCTGGCAAGACCACGCTGACCGAACGGATTCTTTTCTACACCGGCATGATTCACCGCATCGGTGAAGTCCATGACGGCGGGGCCACCACCGACTGGATGGAGCAGGAGCAGGAACGCGGCATTACCATTACCTCCGCGGCCGTGACTTGCTCGTGGATGCAGCCCGTCGAGGACGGCGTGGTTAAGCTCTACCCCGGCATCAAACAGCGCGTCAATATCATCGACACCCCCGGCCACGTGGATTTCACGGCGGAAGTGGAGCGTTCCCTGCGTGTGCTCGACGGAGCCATCGCCGTTTTCTGCGGTGTGGCCGGCGTGCAGCCGCAGTCCGAAACCGTCTGGCGTCAGGCCAACAAATACGGCGTCCCCCGGATTGCCTTTGTAAACAAAATGGACCGCACCGGTGCTGACTTCGGCCGCGTCTGCGCCGACATCCGTTCCAAACTTGGTGCCAACGCCTGGCCGGTCCTCTGGCCGCTGGGCGCGGAAGATAACCTCACCGGCCAGATCGACGTCATCAATAAGAAGCGTGTCCTTTACTCGGACAATGACAAACTGGGTTCCACTTACAAAGTCGAAGATCTTGATGCCACGCAATTGGCAATCGCTGATAAAGCCTACGCCGACTTGATCGAGCAGGTTTGCAACGTGGATGACACGCTTGCAGAAATGTTCCTCGAGGAAAAGGCAATCACGACCACGGATGTAAAACACGCCATTCGCCGCGCCACCATCGCCAATAAATTTGTCCCTCTCGTCGGCGGTTCCGCCTTCAAGAACAAGGGTGTCCAGTTTCTGCTGGATGCTGTCATGGATTACCTCCCCGGTCCGCTGGACATTCCTGCGGCCATCGGATCCGATCCCGACGATCACGATGCCAAAATTGAGACTCCTGCTGATGACAACGCACCTTTCTGCGCTCTGGCCTTCAAACTCTGGTCGGACAAATTCGTGGGCAAACTGGTTTTCATCCGCGTCTACAGCGGCATGATTGCCAAAGGTGACCAGATCTACAATCCCCGCACCCGCCGTCGCGAGCGTGTGGGCCGTTTGATTCAGATTCAAGCCAATGTCCACAAGGACATCGAAGCCGTTTACTCCGGCGATATCGCCGCCCTCGTGGGTGCCAAGGACGTGCGCACGGGTGACACCCTGAGCAATGAGGATTTCGAAATCATGCTCGAACCACCCTCCTTCCCGGAACCCGTTATCTCCATGTCCCTCGAGCCCAATACCAAGGGAGATCAGGAGAAAATGGCCGTCTCACTCGCTCGCCTCATGGACGAGGATCCCACGTTTGTCGTCAAGACTGACGAGGAGACGGGCCAGACGATCATTTCCGGCATGGGTGAACTCCACTTGGAAATTATCCGTGACCGGATGAAGCGTGAGCACAAGGTGGAAACCACCGCGGGCGAACCCCAGATCGCCTACCGCGAGTCCATCACCGTCGCCGCAGAAGGCGAAGGAAAACTGGTCAAGCAGTCCGGTGGTCGTGGACAGTATGGTCACGTTATCCTTAAGATATACCCCGGTGAGCGCAGCAAGGGTCTCACCACTGAAAACAAAGTGGTGGGCGGCACGATTCCGAAGGAATACATCAACTCATGCATGGCCGGCATCGCCGACGCCATGACCAATGGCATCATCGCCGGCTACCCGGTCGTGGGTGTGCACGTTGAGCTGCTGGATGGTTCCTACCACGAAGTCGACTCCAACGAAAACGCCTTCAAAATGGCCGCCATCTTCGCCATGAAAGACGCCTTCAAGAAAGCCAAGTGCCAGCTCCTGGAGCCGATCATGAAAGTGGAAGCCGAGACACCGGAAGACTATCAGGGCGACATCATGGGTGATCTTAATCGCCGCCGTGGCAAGATCACCGCCATCGAAAACCGCCAGAACGTCGCCTGCGTCAAAGCAGACGTGCCGCTGGCCCAGATGTTCGGTTACTCCACCACCATCCGCACGCTCTCCTCCGGCCGCGCCAGCTACAGCATGGAGCCCAGCCATTTCGATCCCGTCCCGAACAACATCGTGGAGCAGATCGTGGAGCAACGCGGCACCAACCGCCGCGGTGGCATGGGCTAGTCCCACCAATCCATCCCTTCGCAAAACCCGGAAGTCGCAAGGCTTCCGGGTTTTTTGTTTCAGGCAGGAAATGGTTTCAAATTTAAAACAGCAGCAGCTTGATCCCCGCCACCACCAGCACCGCCGCCAGCACGCGCTTGATCACCGTGCTGGAAAAATGACGGCTGCCCAGTTGGGAGCCGATCGCTCCACCTCCCAGCGCCGCCGCCACCAGCGGCCAGGCCGTCTGGGGGATCAATTTCGTGGCGCAGAGATGACCCAGCAGACCGGAAATGGAATTCATCAAAATAAACAGCGCGGAAACCCCCGCGGCCGTCTTGGAACTGGCCCATTGCCGCCAGATGAGCAGCGGCGTTAGGAAAATGCCCCCGCCCGTCCCGGTCAGGCCCGACAGGAACCCCAGTCCACCACCCACTCCAAGCGCCACCGGCCTTGAGACCGGCACCGGCTCCCGCTCCACCGGCGGACGGACCACGAAACGCACCGCCGATCCCAGCAGCACCAGGCCCACTAGCGATTTAAAAATGGGCGTGGAAAGATTCAGCCATCCACCCACAAACGCCAGCGGCGCAGAAAGCACCGCGAACGGCCAGAACAGCCGCCAGGAGAAATGCCCCGCCCGCCAGAATTGCACCGTCGCCAGCGTGGCCACCAGCACATTGAGCACCAGTGCGGTGGGTTTGATCACCTCCGGCGTGAGATTGCACACCGACATCACCGCGATGTAGCCCGATGCCCCCGCATGCCCGACCGAGGAATACAGCAGGGCCACGAGAAAGACTCCCGCCGTCACAATCATAAGTACCTCACTGTTCATGTCCGCAGAGCGTTAAACCCCGTTTCCTCAAGGATCAAACCCTATCCGTTTCCGGCCCAGGAGTTTTGCTGACTGAAAAATCCGGGCTCCGCCGGGCGCTGCTGATCCATCTTCATCCCTTGGGCAATCAGCGATGCTGAAGCATCGTCCGTCCCTGTAGCAAACCTTCCAACGCCTGAGCTGCATCGGAGATCCAATTATCTCAAGCTAGGATGGCGTTTACCACTTTGCCCGCGACATCGGTCAGCCTGTAGTCGCGGCCTTGGAATCGGTAGGTAAAGCGCTCATGGTTGATGCCCAGCAGATGGAGCAGGGTGGCATGGAAATCGTTCACATGGACGGGATTCTCGGCAATGCTGAAACCCAGTTCGTCGGTCTCGCCATAGGACATGCCACCCTTGATGCCTCCGCCTGCGAGCACGAAGCTGAAACAATCCCGGTGGTGCTCGCGGCCGAAGTTGATGACGGGGTCCGTGCGGTATTTGCCCTGGCTGTAACAGGTGCGACCGAATTCTGTGGCGAGGACCACGAGGGTGTCCTTGAGGAGGTCGCGGTTTTTCAAATCCTGAATGAGTGCGGCTGTTGGTTGGTCCACCTCGCGCGCCTGGTCGGGCATGGCGGTGCAGAGGGCGGTGTGGTGATCCCACCCGGGATGGTAGAGTTGGATGAAACGCACTCCTTTCTCGCTGAGCCGCCGGGCGAGAATACAATTGGAGGCAAAGGAGCCTGGCTTGCGGGCATCCGGCCCGTAGAGGTCGTAAATGGAATCCGGCTCATGCGTGACGTCGGTGACCTCGGGGATGCTGGCCTGCATCTTGAAGGCCATTTCGTATTGCGCAATGCGGGCTTCAATTTCTGCTTCGGTGGCGGTGGCCTGTTTGAGTTTTTGCATTTCCTTGTATCGGGCAAAGGCGCTCTGATCGTTCCCGGCGGTAATCCCGGCGGGGCTGTGCAGGTAGAGGACGGGATCCTTCGAGGCCCTGAATTGCACGCCCTGGTATTGCGTGGGAAGAAATCCGCTGTCCCAGAGCCGCGACGAGAGAGGCTGGTCAATGACCCTCCGGCTGACCATGACGATGTAGGATGGGAGGTCCGCCTGCTCGGTTCCGAGGCCGTAGGAAATCCATGATCCCATGCTCGGACGTCCGGGAAGTTGATTGCCGGACTGCATGAAAATCATGGCCGGGTCGTGGTTCACCGCATCGGATTTCATCGTCTTGATGATGCAGAGGTCGTCGGCCATTTTGCCAAGGTGCGGATAATGATCGCTCACCCACTGGCCGCTTTTGCCATACTGGTTAAATTTAACCGCCGGAGCCGCGAGGGTGAAATGCGCCTGGTTGCCGGACATGCCCAGCAGCTTCTGGCGACCGTTCTTCAGGGAGTCCGGCAGCTCGGTGCCCGTGCGTTTTACCAATTCCGGCTTGTAGTCAAAGGACTCAAACTGGCTGAATCCTCCGCTCATGAAGAGGACGATGACCCGCTTGGCTTTGGGCGCAAAATGGGGCAGGTTCGGAAGTCCCTGAGTAGTGGCGGCCGAGGACGACGCTGGATTCAGACAATCCGCCAGCGCCATACCCCCGAGCCCGAAGGAAAGTCGGTTGAGCAGGCTGCGGCGTGTGAGGTTGTTTGTTTGCGTCATGGGGGGCGTTATTTTTTCATTACCGTGTCATCATCACTCAGAATCAGCCGATTCACCATCGTGAGCGCCGCCACCGCCGGTGCCGGCAGGTCGGGATTGGGCGGGGTTTCGCCGCTTTTGGAAACAAGCAGCGCCGCTTCCTCCGGGTGTTGCTCATAGAATGCCAACTGCTCCGCGTGGAGTGTTTCCAGGACCTTTTGTTCCGCCGGACTCGGAAGGCGGCCGGTGAAGGATCGGAAGGCGCGACGGATGATCAGGTTGATTTGCGGCTTGTCGCTGGCGAGGGATTTTTCCGCGAGCACGCGGCAGGGTTCCAGGAAATCCGGCGAGTTGAGCAGCACCAGGGCCTGAAGGGGCGTGGCCGTGACTTCACGCCGCACCCGGCAGTATTCCCGGGTGGAGGCATCAAAGGTCGTCAGGAATGGCAAAGGCAGGGTGCGCTTGCGATAAAGGTAGATGGATCGCTTCCAGAGAGGAGCGCCGTGATCCTGTTTGTACATCTCCTGAATGCCACTGTCCGGATAGAGATTTTCCGGGAGGTAGGAATGGACGGGTTCACCTCCGGGTTCATCCGTGATCATTCTGGCGGCGTGGAGCGCCAGATCGCGCATCATTTCCGCCGGGAGCCGGTGCCGCGGACCGCGACTCAGCAGCCGGTTGTCCGGATCAAGCTCGAGGGCCCTGGGATTGGCGGGAAGGGAACTTTGCCGGTAGGTGCTGGAAAATACGATATTCCGGCAGAGGCGTTTCACATCCCACCCGTGGTCCCGAAAATCACAGGCCAGCCAGTCCAAAAGCGCGGGATGTGACGGAAGCTGGCCCTGGATGCCAAAGTCCTCCGGGGTGCCGACCAGTCCCTTGCCAAAGAACATCTGCCAGATCCGATTCACCGCCACACGGGCCACGAGCGGGTTGCGCGGGTCCGTATACCATTTGGCAAGCCCCAGCCGGTTTTTGGGAAATTGTGAGGGCATTTCCCACAGGCTCGCAGGCGTGGCAGGGGAAACCTTCTCACCGCGCTGGTCAAACTGGCCACGATTCAGCACGAACGTCTCCCTTGGCTTTTCCATTTCACGCATCACCATGATTTCATGCGCCTTGCTGACGAAATCGTCCTCCGCCGTCCGGGCCGCGTGCAGCGCCTCCACGGCCTGCCGGTATTCCGGATCGGAGTCCCGCAGGTAGCGCTGGAATGCCGATGCATCCTCATCGGGGAGCTTGCCCGAATGAAGGTCCACGGCTTCTGCGGCAGTCAGGGTAAGGGGAAAGACCTTGAGTTCATCCACGCCCAGCCCCTTCGCACCCATATCATTGTAGCGGGTGCCCAGGGTCAGCTCCACCGTGGTGTGGATGTTGTTCTGAACCTTGGCCGGATCGAAATCTCCCCATTCTTCACGATAGGTGATGTCCTTGTAAAGATGATTGCTGATGATCTGCACCTCTGCCAGCTGGCCATCGAGATAGAGCTTGAGCCCATCCACGCGGCTGGAACCGTCGTAGGTCGCCACCAGATGCGTCCATTTGTTGAGCGGAAGCTTGGTGTTGGTGCGGATGCGGATGCTGTTGCCCGGAGCCACATGGCTGAGGGCAAAATCCACATGCATGTGATCGAGAATGACTTCGTAGCCCCGGCTGGCCGCCTCCAGACCGGCGATCGACCGGTGCAGCACCACGGCGCGCTCCTGATCCACCGTCGGATTCAACCACAGGGAAAAACTGAACGGATCAGACCTGCGGAACTGCCCCCGCCCTTCAACGAGCAGGGCATTGACCGAATCCAGCACCAGCGCCTGGCCTTTCACCCCCTGAATCCGATCCGGCACCGCCTTGCACACATTCACCGCATCCATGGGGCGCGCGATGTTTGGCACCATGCGCTTCGCGGATTTCTCACCCTTTTTCTCCACGACTTCAAAGTTGAAATAATCGGTGGGAGTGGCGGCCACCGGATTTCCATGCGCCGCCTTCCACGCTGTCCACCGCGGCGCGGCCGCCTTGCTGGTTTCCTCCAGACGGAGTTCCGCATACCGGATGTGGCGCACCAGTTCCTTGTGCTGGTGATCCTCGGCATCGTTGAACAGGTAAACCGTGGGTGCGGGAATGCCAGCCGTGGACTCGCTGTAAAGCCCCAGTTCATTGATGTTGTTCAGGAACGCGCCGAAGCTGTAGTAGTCCTTCATGGAAATGGGATCGTACTTGTGATCATGGCAGCGCGCGCATTCCATGGTCAGTCCCAGAACGGCCGTGGCATTGGTTTTGATCCGGTCGGCAATGATGTCCTGGCGGAACTCCTCCTCGTTGCTCCCCGCCTCATTCGACTGATTGGCCAGGCGATTGAAGGCGGTCGCGATGAGTTGATCCTGCGTTGGGTTGGGCAGCAGATCGCCCGCGGTTTGCCAGGTCAGGAACTGGTCATAGGGCAGGTTTTGGTTAAAGGCCCGCACCACCCAGTCCCGGTAAGGCCAGACCGCGCTGTCGGCATCCTCATGCCGCCCGTAGGAATCGGCATACCGCGCCGCATCCAGCCACTCGGTGGCCATCCGCTCGCCGAAGGCCGGGCTGTCCAGCAGGCGGTCCACCACCTTTTTCCAGCGCTCCTTGGACTCATCCTTCAGGCAGTCATCGATCTCACCCAGTGTGGGTGGCAGTCCGGTCAGGTCCAGCGTCATGCGGCGCAGGATTTGCTCGTCCGTCGCCGGTTTGGATGGCATCAAGCCCTCCACGCGCAAGCCATCGAGAACGAAGGCATCAATGGGGTTGCGCACTCTGAAATCATCCGGAGCCGCAAACTCACCCCTGGGAATGATCTCCGCGCGGCCCGTTCCCTTTTTGCCCGACGTTTTGCTCCCCTTCGTGCCATTCCCTTTCTTTGATGGTTTTTCGGGGGCGACCTGAAATTCCGGAACCGGGGGAGCCACCGGGGGCGTGAACGCCCAGTGAGCTTCGTAGGTCGCACCCTTCTCCACCCACTCCTGGAGCATTGCCTTCTCCGCATCCGTCAGGTCAAGATTGGCCTCCGGGGGAGGCATCTGTTCGGCCGGATCCGTGGAGAACAGCCGTTTCATGCCCTTGCTCTCCGCCACTTTGCCCGGCACCCAGGCCTGCTTGGCATACGCCTCGTCCGCCATATCCAGCCTCAGCTTGCCCTTGCGGGCCTTCTCATCCGGGCCGTGGCAGCGGAAACAATGGTTCGCCAGCAGCGGTTTGATTTGAAAATTATAACTCAATTTCGCCGCCTCAGGCTCCGGCTCACCCGCTCCGGCCCCATGGAGGCAGATCAGCGTGAGTGATAATAGGAAGGAAATTTTAGCAATCATTTTGCAGGGGGAGCTCAAAGCGTCAGGCGGCAACTCAGCGAGAGGCCGGGATTGGGACCTTATAAATAGAGATACGGGAAAACGCAAAACGGAATTTAGGGAGCTGATGCAGCAGACTTCGGGCCAGAGTTTGCGTTTCGGGCCTCACGGGACCACGCACCGCCGCGCCCATAGCGCCGCCGCCTGCACCTGGGGAAGTTCCGTCGCCACTTCTGAACGAATCCTGGCATGCAGCCGCTTGTATTCCACCAGCGCCCGCAGCGCATCCTCGCCCATGTCACTGCCCGGGAACAGTTCCGGCGGAGCCTCGGAGAAATCCAATCCCGGCTGGAGTTTCGCGATGCGCAGGTCCGTCCCCACATCGTGGTTCGTCAGCAACAACCGCCGTTTCGCATGCGTTTTCAGCCCGCAGGAATCGAGAAACCACGTCGTCGATCCCGCCGTATCCACATGCAGCAGGCACAGCAGTTTCTTCTCGATCAGCCAAAGATCCCGCAGTGCTTCCTCCGGCACATTCAACCTCCGCAGATGCACCAGCTTCTCCAGCAGCGCCAGGTAAGCTGCCGAATACCCCGCCCCTGCCATCGTCGGCAGGCCAAACCGCGTCTGCAAGCCCGTGACGACAATCACCGGTCGATGCAATGCCTTGGCCATTTCTGCGAGGGTGTGCATGGGGTTTGGAAAGTTGAAGGACAGGAACTGCGCACGATGGGAAAGCGATCCCTGCGGCGCAAGCGGCATCGCAGGCATTCGCAGCGCTCGGGCATTTCCGTGGCATCGCAGTTTTTTTGCACCTACCCCCTTGCCTACGGATGCCGCCGTGGCACGGGCATCCTGCCCGTAAGCCGGGAACGCTTGCATTGATGCGAGCATCTGACTTCAGGGGGCGCTGCTCGGGCTGGCGGGCAGGATGCCCGCGCCACGGGTTGGGCAGTTCGTGAGGTGAGGAGGAGGGGATTTTAAAGGCTAAAGGGAAAAGGCCAAAGGCTGGAGGCGGGGGATTGAAAATTTTCAATTGAGCATTTTAAATTGAAAATTGGGGGGTGGGGAGTGGGGTTGCGGGGATGGTATTTAGGGGGTTCATTTGGTGGTTCTGACAAAGCCACGCATGCCATGATTGCCTTTAGGAAATGCAAAGTAAATCCAACCCGTAGCAGTGCGGAAAAGTGGATGCGAGTTTTGATGATCGAAATTCCCGTTGTGGCGGCGATTGTGTTGTTGTTTGCTGCTTTTTTTCCCGGGCTTAATTTCGATTTCTCAGGCGGTGAATGGGGATTCTGGAGGAGATCATCCACAGAAGTGAACGGGACGAGACTTCAGATGGGTGGGATCTGTTTGCGCTACGAGGCCGGCCCATATGTAGTGACTGATAATGGGATGTATTGCGGTGAATTTCGCACTGGAACCGGATCTGCCTGGCGTAACGGACTGGCCTATGCCGGCACCAGTTCACGGTGGTTTGTTGGCTGGCATCGATGAAGGTGGGAATTTTGGGTTGAGGATGTGAGGATTGAAAATTGAGAATTGAGAATTGGAAATTTGGGGATTCCATTTCCCTTGGTTCTGGTTGGCGGGGTGGGGGATCGATGAATGACGGAGGCGGTGATTAGGACGGAGGGCGCCAGGCAGCACCATTTGCAGCATCTGAGGGGGGGGGCCAGGCACCAGCTGGTCGTGGTGACGGGGGGCTGGGTGGGTTGCAGCTGGACGATCCTTGGAAGGGATCGACAACGGGCGGGGAACGGGTGCGGGATCATCCGCGGGTGCTGCCGGGGGCTAATTGGCCGCGCCGGGGGTGGGCGTGGTGGAAAAGGCCCAGTCGATGGAGGAGTTGTCCGTATCGGTTCCGTTGGGGACGCGGCTGAGGCTGCCGACGATGGAGTTGCTGTCGGCGATAAATGCAGCCAGGGGGGCGGTTTCCACCAGATCAAAGGTGGCTGGGAAACCCGTGACGGATGCGGCAATGATGGATCCCTCGTAGGAGAGGGCATCTACCTTCAATCCGGTGGCGGTGTTGAGGAGCAGGATCCCATCGGGCGCACCATTCTGAATGTTATCCTGCGCCACCCAGCCAGGCGGGGTGTAACGGGTGGCCGAGGGGGGGACAGTCACTGTGTTTCCGGCAATGACGAGATAACCGAGACTGGGCACGGTGCCTGCGGGGGCTAAATTCACGCGGCGGTATTCCAGATTGTTGGCACCATTGACGAAGGCGAGCGCGAGGTTGGTGAGGTCAATGGCCGTGTCGGTGGGATTGTAAAGTTCCACAAACTCCGCCGTGTCCGTGCCCAATTGATCATAGTCCACCTCATTAATGACCAGGTGACCTGCGAGGGAGGGCAATTCCACCTTGACCGAAGTGAATAATCTCACAGGCGGGGAAGTGCCCAGCGGTTCCTCCACGCCGACATGTTCCCAGAGGTCATCCACGTTTGTGATGACGGAGGGTCCGGTGAGCGGAGTGAATCCGGCGAGGGTCGAACTCTGTTGAGGGGTGTAGATGAGTCCGGAACCCCGCCGACGCAGAAACTCCACCTTCAGCATTGGATCATGGCCGATCCTGCTGATGATGGGCAGGCCGAGGGTGCCGGTGTCCGGAATAAGTTGCGTACTGTCGGGTGCGGAGGCATTCAGATTGAACCCATATTTCAAAAGGTTGGCCACGCCATCACCCTGCGGCTGAGCCCCGGTGAGGGCGTCAGCGCCGGACAGCGGAACGGATGCGGTCCATTGATTATACCTTAGAAGAGGCGTGGTGGCCGGTGCCTTGAAGAGCACCGTGGCGTAGTCGTAGTTGGTTCCGTTGGAAGAGAGGCCGGTGACGACCACGCCCCCATTGGCGGTCACGGCGAGTTTGCCCGGCTTGATGTAGGAAGCATTGAGATTGTCATCATTTCCGGCGGGTCCATCATACCGTGCATCCCAGAGCAGGGAGCCGTCCACTCCACTGTAACGGGCGACGTAAAAATCCGAGTTGCCAGAAGTATTGCGAGCCTGGCCCGCGATGGTCACATTGTTTCCGGCATCCACCTTCACGGCATAGGCACTATCGTAATGATCACCCGGTCCGTTGTAGCGGTTGCTCCAGAGCAATCTGCCGTCGGCTGCTGCATACTTGGTGGTGAAGACATCCGGGATGAGGGCGGCATTGCGTGTGAGGCCCGTGGCGATCACATTCCCGTCGGAATCCAAGGCCACGGCATAGCCGTTTTGGGCGAGGCCGCCAACGGGGCGTTGTTCCCAGAGCAGGGCTCCGTCGGCCGAGGCATACTTGGCGGTGTAGGATCCGGCAATGAACCCGAGATTGGGAAGCTGTCCGGTCACGATGACATTGCCAGCATCATCCATCACCACCATGTGGCCTTCATCATCCAGGCTGTCCGGTCCGTTGACCTGCTTCTCCCAGAGCAATGCTCCGGTGGCCCCCGCGTATTTGGCGGTGTAGATGTCGTAGTCCGTTCCGTTATGGGAGCGGCCCGTGATGGCGACATCCCCTGTGGCATTGGTGGCGATGCTGAGGCCCGCGTCGCTGCTCCCCATGATGGATCGGGTCTCCCAAATGAGTGCTCCTGTCGCAGCGGCGTATTTTGCCGTGTAGGTGTCATAATCAACGGTCACGGCATTGACCGATGAGCCCGTGATGAGCACATTGTTCGTTGAATCCACGATGACCGCATTGGCCAGATCCTGATAGCCGGAAGGGCCGTTGAAACGCACCTCCCAGAGCAGCGCGCCCGTGGCCGCCGCATATTTGGCGGTGTAGATATCGTAGAAGAAACCGCCGGGGTCCGAGATTCCCGTGACGATGACATCGCCAACCGAATCCACGACCACGCTGTAGGCAATGTCGTCGCGATTGGCCGGGCCGTTGTAACGTTTCTCCCAGAGCAATGCTCCTGTCGCGGCTGCATACTTGACGGTGTAATAATCAAAGTTGGTGCCGTTGTGGGACGCCCCTGTTACGGCCACGTTACCCGCTGCATCGGTGGCGGTGGCGGTGGCGTAATCCTGGCCATTTGCCGCTCCGTTATAGCGGGTGGCCCACACCTGGGTGCCCGTCTGCGCGTGTGCCAGCCCTTGGAGCGCGCCCAGCGTGATGAGAGCCAAGGCGGAGTAATGGATTGTTTTCATGGCGAGGGGGATAAACATCTGTCAGCACACCCCGAACACGGAGCCGTTTAGTGACACGTCTATCGTGGGCTCAGCAAACACCAACCTGAGCCGCCTTGGCAAGATGAATATCGGGGTGTTTCCAGGAACAATATTCATGATGGGATCACGCAGATTTCGGACGGTGGGGCTGGGTGGGGGTGGTTTGACCCGCGCCGTTGGCGCTCTCTGGGTTGGGGTGGGCGTGGTCCTAGGGCTGGCGCCCTAGGCTATGTTGAGGTCGGGCCTTTGGCCCTGGGACTTGGCCTGGCGGGGTTGGGAGGTGGGGGAAGTGCGCTTCTGTCGGTGCAAAACGCGCGGGCCTCGCTTACCCGAGAGCACGCTTTGCCTGATTCCAGAGTTGCCGGTGGGCGGGATCCAGAAAATCGGGACTAAGCAAAGGAACGGCTTCAGGAGGAAGGGCTTGGAGGGGGTTCCCGTTGATTGTGAAGACCTCTAACTCGGCAAGTTGTCCGATCTCGGGCGGGAAGGTGGTCAGTTGGTTGTTGTCGAGGTAAAGCTCTGTCAGCGCGGAGAGTTGGCCGATTTCTGGAGGGAGGGTGCGCAGTTGGTTGTTGTGGAGGTGAAGCGCCGTCAGCGCGGAGAGTTGGCCGATTTCTGGCGGAAGAATACTCAGGCCGATGCCGTTAAAAACCGCCATGGTCTCTCCCGTTGTCCGGCAGGCTTCGATCTCTTGCAGGGCTGCTGTGTAAGCGGCGGTTTGCTTTTTGGTCAT
>CALQSQ010000135.1 GCA_943333275.1 Akkermansia muciniphila | reverse complement strand
TTTTGGGAATCAAAGACACCTGGAGGGCGCTTTTTAAGCGGTTGAAGGTTCGGATCGCCCAAAGCTTCTGCGCCCCGACCATGCTGCGGCCATTTTCATGTTAGGGTCGATTTTTTAAAAATGAACTCGTTTTTCAACAGGCTCTTAGGGCAGGCAACCATTGCCCTACGCCCATCCCGCGTGGTCCTATGACAGAATGATTCTGTCCTGCGTCCGAACCGAATTGCCGAGCCGTTTCCCGAAGCAACCGCCGGAGTCCCCGCTTCCACCATTCTCCGCCACGCCCCAACCCCAAGGCTATTCTGAGCCCCTACACACTTCCATCTTCTTAAAATTTCCGCACGTATTGCCGCTGAAAATCTCAAATCACCTGCCGTGTGTCGAGATTTTTTCCTTAAAAGAGCGTTTTTTTTGAGACCGATGCCTACCCAGGTTTGAAACCTCGTCATTCGTCAGCCGCTTTTCGTAAATCCTTCCCGGCAGGCGCGGGCGCCCCTCTTGAACGAGAAGTAACTATGGACGATTGACGAAACCGAAAGCCCGCGTAAGTCGTGAGTTGCCCGCGTAAGTTGCCTGTCCCTTTAAGCACAAATGCTGACATGATTACCTTCTCACATGAAGCTGGCCACGCATTGGATTTATCGACAAAACCGTGAAACAAGAGCACCATGATATGGGCACGGCTCCAAACAAGCTGAAGCCACTCATGTATTCTGTCATGGAGGGCACTTGCCGATGGCTACGGCAGGAGGATTGGCGGCACGCCAATGATTTTGCCAAGAAAGTATTTACAGTGGCACCATGAATCCGTATCTTCTTTTAGTGGGATGTTCCTTCCTGTTTTCGGCATGGGTAGTTGGGGAGACTCCTCCCCTGATTGGAACACCTTTTGAAGGGGGATCTGGCGAGCCGTCGCCACTGATCTTACCGCCTTATGAACCAGACCAGTTGGAAGCAGTGGACAGCCAGGCCGACGTTGCTCCTTCTACGATTCCTCAGTTGAGGACTTTGCTCGTTACTGAGCATCCCGAAGAAACTCCAAGCGACGTGCGTTGGCAGGCTGCCCGAACTCTGATCAAGGGTGGTGATGGACCTACCATTGCAAGGTTTGCCTATGCTTTCAAACAAGGCAATGCCGCAGCCATCGCGATGCTGTATGAAAATCCAACACTTCAAATGATCCCTTATCTTTTGGAGGAAGTGGCCCATGGCAATATGGACCATCTCCCTGATTATGAGACACAGTGCAGGTATCTGAGGATCGGTGCCGGGCAAATAGTAGGTGCCGCTTTTGCAAAGATACCCGGTCTACCAGAAGAGACTCAGGCTTGGCTGCATGATCTGGCAAGGCGTAATTGGGATTGGTTTTCGTCGGTTTCCGAACGCAGCAAGGCGCTGCTTGACTGGTGGGAGCATAATCAAGCCGCTGTGCTGGCAGGGGACGCAAGCAAAGCGGACTGGCTGCCGGCGGAACGTAATTTCCCCTCCACCGTCAGTGATCAGTGGCAGCAGAAAATAAAAGCCGATCCACCCCTCCCACCCTATCCCGAACAACCGAGGTCTCCGGGACCTCCCCCGGCGCTTCCGCTGCAGCCTGCGGAGTACTTTGAAGTCTGGTATCATCGGGTCAGCGATCCTCAAAACCTAGACCTGACCTATGTCCCAGTCGATTACGGAGCCATGGGACGGCTCTGGCCCAAGTACGACTCGTACAATGTGAGCCTTGCGCAACTCGCGGCGGGTTCTGGCGCCGTGCCCACCGCACAGCCACGGGAGGCCTCAGTTCCGCGGGACACTCCGCAAGAAAGAAGCACCACCTTTACTCAGGTGCTCACGCCCATGCTGCCATGGATCGCCATCCCCATTGCCGGGATGTTCTTGCTATGGTGGTTGCTCAAAAGAAACCTTGAGAAGTGACCCAAGTTGGGACCTTCTTGGATGTTCAAGCACAGCGCAGGATCACCCGCATCGCATCCAATCGCAGGAGCACGCCACGGATCGCTGATTTGATCGCGGTTGCCTGGGATGCAATCGCCGCCAGTTGCTGCGGCTCCCCAGGAGAGGTGTGGCGCAGATGCAGGTCGTGCAGTCGGGAAATTTCACGCTTGAAGGTGGCCTGCGCTTTTTCCAAGGCCGTTCTGGCGGCACGCTGCATCTGCCCTTCCGCCAGTGACTGGCATTTCTCCAGCATGGGATGGAGCAGAGGGGCGAATGCGGTCACACACGCCTGGATCTGCAGCCCCAAAGGGATCAAGCCCTGAGCCGGAGCAAAGCGGAGTCAGACAGCTGCAGGCTGCCCGCAGGGTGAGCGAATCGAGGCAAGGGGCGGCACAACCGATGTCGCGCCCCTGCAGGGCTTGGGATGTTTTTGACGATTGAACCCAGGGCTTTGCCCTGGGCTGGCATGTTGCGCCCCATTGGGGCTGACCGCGCCGTGGCCACGGTGCGGGGCATCGGGGTGGGTGGATCGGACTCGTCAGGGGCTCGGGTGGCTGGCGGGTGACGCTTGCCGGGTGCCGGACTGACGGGACGGTGGATTTCGAGATTCGGACTTGTGCATCCGCGGGTCCGCCCGGTCGGCGGCGCGAGGGTCGGGGCGTGCCATGGTTTTTACGAAGCGTGGATGTGGAATTGGCGAATCGCCCGAAAGCGGATGATCTGCATGGTCATTCGGTAAACATGCGGAGTGCCCGACAGCGCCATGGTGTAGGGTGGCGGGTGCCCGACTGCCGTTTGCCTCCCGACCAGAAGGGTC
Organism: Akkermansia muciniphila; assembly: GCA_943333275.1. Lineage (GTDB taxonomy): Bacteria > Verrucomicrobiota > Verrucomicrobiia > Verrucomicrobiales > V1-33 > JAGNEJ01. Next base: position 10,111 of record CALQSQ010000135.1, on the reverse strand, counting down.
TGGCTGCGGACGGTCGCTCAGCCTGACTGTCTCCATCCCACCAGCTCATTTCAACAAAATCCCCATCATGAACCCATCCCAAACGATCTCAAAGGCCGCAGGCGTGATCTGCGGCACGGATTTCACCCCGGCGGCCGTTGCGGCGGCGGAGCTGGCTGCGGCCCTCGCGAAACGCTGGGGGGTGCCGCTGCACCTGGTGCATGCCACGGTGCTGCCGGAATATCCTCCGATGCTGGAGGAACTGGCGGCGGAGGCGGATCGCCTGCGCCGGACGGGAGCAGAGGTGCACGAGGCGGTGCTGGATGGCAATGCGGATGAGGCGATGGTGGAATTTGCCAAAGCCAACGCCTGCCGGCTGATCGTGCTGTCGGCGCTTGGGAAAAGATCCCCGGAACGCTGGCTGCTGGGGAGCACGTCCGAGCGGACCGCGGAGCGGGCCTCCATCCCCACCCTGGTGGTGCGCCATGCCGCGCCGCTGCTGGCGTGGGCGCGCGGGGAGAAACCCCTGGAGGTCCTGGCGGCCTACAACCAAACGCCCACCTCCGATGCCGCGCTGGCCTGGACGCGGGAGCTGCCCTCCGTGGGCCCGTGCCAGCTGACCGTTGGCTACGTCGATTTCCCGCCCGACGAGCGCATCCGCCTGGGGGGCACCGGTCCGCTGCCCTTGGTGGGCAATCCGCCGGGGTTTCAGAAGATCCTGGAGCAGGAGATCAAGGCACGGGCCACCGAATTGCTGGGGCATGGTGACTTCACCACGCGAGTCGAGGCCAACTGGGGGCAGCCGGACGCGGCCCTAGCGGAGATGACGGCTGCGGTGGGGGCGGATTTACTCGTGGTGGGCTCCCATCAATACCGTGGCTTCGAGCGACTCTGGCACGCCTCCATTTCCCGGGGCCTGCTTCACCACTCCGGAGCAAACATTCTGGTAGTGCCGTTCGTCACGGCCAAAGGCCGGGAGGGCTGACGGCGCCGGCTTTCAAGCCCCCGCTTTGAAGGGGGCTTTCTCCTTGGCAGCCGCTTCCAACTTCCTGAGCCGGGCGGTGAGGTAGGTGGCGCAGGGTGTTTCGGTGCCGTCCTGGAGGCGGATGACGTAGGGTTTGCCGGTAGTGCCGGAGGCGGTGGCGGCCTTGGCAATAAAGTCGGCGGCGGTTTTGATTTCCTTGTCGTTGGCTTTCCACTTTCCGCGGAGGAACTTGGCTGCGGTTTTGGGATCGTAGTCGCTGCCGTTGCGGACGAAGGTGGCGCCGGTCAGGTTTTCGAGGTGGGCGATCAACGCCTCGATTTTCTCCTTTTCAACGGGCGGAGCGGTTTCGGCGCGCAGGCAGGGGGCGGCCTGGCCGCAGAGAGCAAGGATGCCGGCCTTTCTGAAAAACGATCGCCTGGTCATGGCGGCTAGACTTTGCCGAAGATGGTGCGGCCGGTGCTGCGGAGGTCATCGCAGGCGACTTTCATGCGGTCGCAGAGGGATTGCTCGCCTTTCTTGAGGTAGCTGCGGGGGTCGTAGGCTTTCTTGTCGCCCATTTCGCCGTCGATCTTGAGGACGCCGGCGTAGTTTTTCATCATGTGATCGACGAGGGGGCGGGTGAAGGCGTATTGGGTGTCGGTGTCGATGTTCATTTTCACGACGCCGTATTCCAGGGTCTCGCGGATGTCGGAGAGTTCCGAGCCGGAGCCGCCGTGGAAGACGAGGTCGAACTTGGCGGCCTTGCCGTGCTTGGCGATGACGGCATCCTGGCCGTGCTTGAGAATGTCCGGGCGGAGTTTGACGATGCCGGGCTTGTAGGCTCCGTGGACGTTGCCGAAGGTGGCGGCGAACATGTAGCGGCCCAGGCCGTTGAGCGTTTCGTAGACTTCCACCATGTCCTCGGGGGTGGTGTAGAGTTTCTCATTCGGCTGGTCGCCGTGGTCCACGCCATCCTCCTCACCGCCGACGACCCCGGCCTCGACTTCGAGGATGATTTCCAGCTCAGCGCATTCCTTGAGGAGGGCGGCGCTCAGTTTGAGATTTTCCTTAAGGGGCAGCTCCGAGGCATCGAGCATGTGGCTGTTGAAAAGGTTGTTCAGACCGGCGGCGCGGCGGCGTTTGGTTTCGGCCATGAGCGGGCGCAGGAACGTGTCCACTTTCTTGGGCTGGCAGTGATCCGTGTGCAGGCCGATGAGGACGTTGTATTTCTCGGCGAGGCGATGGACCGCTTCCGCCAGCACGATGGCACCGGTGGCCATGTCCTTGACGGCGAGACCGGAGGCGAACTCCCCGCCGCCCGTGGAGACCTGGATGATCCCATCGCTCTTGGATTCCGCGAAGGCCTTCAGCGCGCCATTGATCGTGGGGAGGGAGGTGACATTGATGGCGGGGTAGGCGTAATCACCGGCTTGAGCGGCGTCAAGCATAGCGGCGTATTGTTTGGGAGTGGCGACGGGCATGGAGTTGTTGGGATGGGTTTGAGCCGTTCGTTGGCAGGGTTTCGGGGAAATGTCAAATTAGTGTCGTGAAGAGTCGGCACGCAGAAAACTCATGGAGAAGCGAGACGATGCGGTGGGATTTCCCTATTTACAGCGCAGCCACATCCGCTACGCTCACGGCCAACCCAAACCCAAAATCAATTTCCCATGTCCGAACCCGTCATCGCTCAAAAGTCCCCCATGCCCCTCCCCGTCATCGCAGGCCAGACCTATTACTGGTGTTCCTGCGGCAAAAGCGCCACGCAACCACTCTGCGACGGCTCCCACAAGGGCTCCGGCTTCTCCCCCACCCCTTACAAGGCGGAAAAGGACGGCACCGTTTACTTCTGCGGCTGCAAGCATTCCGGAAACGGCGCCCTCTGTGACGGCAGCCACAAGACGCTCTAGTCCGCGAAATTTCCCGGCTAATTCCCTTGCGCCTCACTCTCTTTTCACTCAAATGCCCGCTCTATGAAAATCGGATTCAACCTGCTCCTCTATACTGGTCACGTCACTGAAGAAAACTTCGCCGTTCTGCCCAAACTCAAGAAAGTGGGCTACGATGGCGTGGAAATTCCGATTTTCGATATCAGCGATCCCTCGCATTTCAAAAAGATCGCCCAGGCCTGCAAGGACAACGGTCTGGCCGTCAACGCCGTGACCGTCCTTCCCGACGAGGAGCACAATGCCATTTCGCCAGTGGCGGCGAATCGCCAGGGAGCCATCGACCACCTCAAGAAGGTCATTGAGTGCGCGCATCAGGGCACGGTGGGAAATATTTGCGGACCGTTTTACCAAGTGCTGGGCCAGTTCACGGGCAAGTATCCCACGGAAACGGAACTCGAACACGCCGCGGAAGTTCATCGCGCCATCGCCCCCGTCGCCCAAGCCGCGGGCATCACGCTGGCCATCGAGGCGCTGAACCGATTTGAAAGCCACCTGCTCAACACCATGGAGCAGGCCGCCAGCTATGTCCGCCGCGTGAATCACCCCGCCTTCGGCACGATGTATGACACCTTCCACGCGAACATCGAGGAGAAGGACCCCATCGGCTGCATCGATAACGTCTATGCCACCGGCAAGCTCAACAACGTGCACATTTCCGAAAATGACCGCGGCACTCCCGGCAAGGGCCATGTGAACATCGTGGGTGCCATCAAACACCTGAAATCCATCGGCTACGACGGCTGGATGACCATCGAAGCCTTTGGCGGCTCCCTCCCGGATCTCGCCGCCGCCACCCGCGTCTGGCGCGATTTCTTCCCGAGCACCGAGGAAGTTTACACCGACGGCTTCGCCTGCATCAAGAACGCCCTGGCTTAGGCCGATGCCTCTGCAGACGGACCGCGAAGTTGCACTTCGCCCCACTGCGCAAGTCAGCCATTCCCAGGGTGCGAAGTTCAACTTCGCGCTCCGAGGGCGCGGTTAAATTGCTGTCCTGCGCCTGATCGCGTGTAAGCGGGAAAATTAGGGCGTTGCCGCAGCAGTTTGCCGCGCGTATCGTTGGAGCATGGATCGTTCCCACCTCATTGCAGCCAGTTTCCTGATCGTCAGCGGTGCCCTTCGTGCCGAAGAGCGTTTGTCGTTCAATCGCGACATTCGCCCGATCATGTCGGACAAATGTTTTTCCTGTCATGGATTGGATGCCAAGCACCGGAAGGGTGAGTTGCGACTGGATACTCCCGAGGGAGCCTACGGCAAGGCCGAGAGCGGCAAGGTGGCCATCGTTCCCGGAAAGATTGCGGAAAGCGAACTCCTGAAGCGCATCAATCTGGCGGCGGATGACGACGATGTGATGCCGCCGGTCAAATCGCACAAGACCCTCAGTGCGGCCGAAAAGGCGACCATCCAGAAATGGATCGAACAGGGTGCCAGCTACCAGAAACACTGGGCGTTTGAAACCCCGGTCAAAGCCGAAATCCCCACGCTGCCCCCCGGCATCCCGGTCCGGCAGCCGATGGACGCCTTTCTCTTTCAAAAATTGCAAAAGGAGGGGCTGACTCCCCAGCCGGAGACGGACAAGGAATCGCTCCTGCGCCGCGTGACTCTGACGCTCACGGGCTTTCCTCCGACCATCGCCGAGATCGACGCCTATCTGGCGGACGCCGCCCCGGATGCTTATGAAAAGGCCGTGGACCGCCTCCTCGCCTCGCCCGCCTATGGCGAACAGATGGCCCGCCCCTGGCTGGATGTGGCGCGTTATGGCGATACGCATGGCCTGCATTTGGACAACGAGCGCAGCATGTGGTTGTATCGCGACTGGGTCGTCGGGGCCTTCAACCGGAACCTTCCTTTCAATCAATTTACGGTCGAACAAATCGCCGGCGACATGCTGCCCAATCCCACTCCCGATCAACTGGTCGCCACGGGCTTCAACCGCTGTAACGTCAGCACCAGCGAAGGCGGGGCGATCAATGAGGAGTGGATTTTCCGCTATGCGGTGGACCGCACCACCACCACCGTGCAGACCTGGATGGGACTGACGGCGGGCTGTGCAGTTTGTCACGATCACAAATTTGACCCTCTCACCCAGAAGGAATTTTACTCCCTCTACGCCTTCTTTAACAGCACCGCCGATCCCGCCATGGACGGCAACGCCCTCGTCTCCGGGCCGACCGTGCAGGTTCGCACGCCGGAGCAGGAGCAAAAGGCTTCGGAGCTGGACAAACAACGCGCCGAGGCTGAAAAACGGCTCACCGAAGCCGCCGCCAAGGTCGTTTACACCGACCCCGCCACCATCGTTCCCCCACCCCCGGTGCAGGAACAGGAAACGGTCCTCATCGAGGATTCCTACCCCGTGGGCGCTCAGGTGAAACGCAATTCCGGCGGCGAACCCACCTGGATCAACAAGGCGGACGGTCCGGTGGCGAGTGGCGAGCGGTCGGTGAAAATTTCCAGCGCAGCCGGGGTGAATCAGGATTTCTACGATACGGGTGCCGCGCCGTTTGAAGTCCCGGTGAATGCCCGTTTTTCCCTGAGTGTTTATCTCGATCCCGCCGCCCCGCCAAAGGCCATCATGCTGCAGTGCAATCGCGAGGGCTGGGCGCACCGCGCCATGTGGGGCGACCCCGCAGCCATCCCCGGCTGGGGTGCCCCCAATACCGGTGAGCGATTCATCGCCGGACCATCGCCCGAAGCAGGCAAATGGGTGAGACTCGAAGTTCCCGCTGAGAAGCTCGGCCTAAATGCAGGCGACAAATTGAAAGGCCTCGCCTTCACGCTGGACACGGGCACGGCGTATTTTGACAAACTCTGTTTCCTCTCGATCGGCGATGACGCGCACAACCCCGCGAAGTCCCTCACCGCGTGGCTTCAAGCCGGTGAAGGCAAGGACACACCCGGCCTGCCTCCGGAAATCAATGCGGCGCTCAAAGCCAAATCCGACGCCCGCCAGCCCTCCCAGTTGCAGCAACTGAAGGATTACTACCTGGCGCGCGTTTGTTCACTCACGCAGCCAGCCCTGGGGCCGATCACCGCGGAAGTGGAGAAGTTTAAAAATGAACGCGCCGCTCTGGAAGCCTCCGCTCCAGTGACATTCACGATGAAGGACATGGACAAGGACCGCGAGAGTTTCGTGATGATTCGCGGGGCCTACGACAAGCCTGGCGAAAAGGTCACGCGCAACGTGCCCGCCGTTTTCCCGGCCCTGCCGCAAAAGGAGAAGCTGACCCGACTGGACCTCGCCCAATGGCTGGTGAGCGATACCCATCCGCTGACCGCACGCGTGGCCGTGAATCGTTTCTGGCAGCAGTGTTTTGGCGTGGGATTGGTGAAGACATCGGGCGATTTTGGCTCGCAGGGCCAGCCGCCCAGCCATCCGGAGTTGCTGGATTTCCTGGCGGTGACTTTCCGCGAGTCTGGCTGGGACGTGAAGAAATTGATGCGGACGTTTGTCACCAGCGCGGCCTTCCGCCAATCGTCCGCCGCCTCGCCGGAGCTTTGGAAACGCGACCCTGAAAATCGCCTGCTGGCCCGTGGTCCGCGGCTGCGACTGGATGCCGAGGTGGTGCGCGACAACGCCCTCTTTGTTTCCGGCCTACTGGACCGCACCATGGGCGGACGCGGCGTGCGGCCCTATCAGCCGCCGAACATCTGGGAGCCCGTGGCCTACATCGACAGCAATACGGCCAAATACAAGGCCGACGAGGGCAGTGCGCTCTATCGCCGCAGTCTTTACACTTTCCTCAAACGCACGGCCCCGCCGCCGTTCATGGCCAACTTCGACGGCCCGTCCCGCGAACAGTCGTGCACGGTGCGCGAGCGCAGCAATACCCCCATGCAGGCGCTGCAACTGATGAATGACGTGCAGCACGTCGAGGCCGCCCGGGCGCTGGCCCAGCGGGCGATGACCGAGGGCGGCGACACCCCGGAATCTCGCATCACCTTCACCTACCGGACGGTCCTGAGCCGCGCTCCGAAGGCCGAGGAAATGCCAATCATCCGCGCGGCCTTCGATGAACACCTCGCGGCCTATCAAAAAGCCCCGGCTGAGGCCGCCAAATTCATCCGCCAGGGCGCCTCCGCACCCAAGGCCGGACTCCCCGAGCCCGAACTGGCCGCCTGGACGCTCATTGCCAATCTCGTCCTGAACCTCGATGAAACCATCAATCGCAACTAACATGGACCCCATTTTCCAGCACCAACTCCTCCAGACCCGCCGGCAATTTTTCGGCCACACCGGCCTGCGCCTCGGCGGACTGGCCCTTGCCAATCTGATGGGAACCACTTCCCAGGCAGCCACCGGCACCCGCATCCAGCCCACGCTGCCAGGATTCCCCCATTTCAAACCCAAGGCAAAGGCGCTCATTTACGTCCACATGAGCGGCGGGCCGTCCCAACTCGACCTGTGGGACTACAAGCCGGACCTGCAGAAATATTACGATCAGGAACTCCCCAAATCCGTCCGCGGTGATCAGCGCATCACCACGATGACGAGCGGCCAGAGCAAACTGGCGGTCGCCCCGTCCTTGTTCAAATTTGCCCAGCACGGCCAATGTGGCCGGTGGGTGAGCGAATTGCTGCCACACACGGCCAAGGTCGTGGACGACATCGCACTCATCAAGACGGTCAACACCACGGCGATCAATCACGATCCGGCCTGCACATTCGTGATGACCGGATCGGAAATCCCCGGGCGCGCCAGCCTCGGATCGTGGCTCTCTTATGGTCTTGGCAGCGAGAGTAATGACCTGCCTGCGTTCGTTTGTTTAACCCCGCGCTATCCCTTGAGTAGCAATGGGCAGGCGTTGTTTTCACGCATGTGGAACAGCGGATTTCTGCCCACCGGACACACCGGCGTGGTGCTCCGTGGAGCGGGCGATCCCGTGCTCTATTTGCAAAATCCGGATGGCCTGGCCACGACCGAACGCCGGACGATGCTGGATGCGCTTGGCAAACTCAACCAGCAGGGTTTCAACCGCCTCGGCGACCCCGAAATCCAGACGCGCATTTCCCAATATGAAATGGCTTTCCGGATGCAGTCGAGCGTGCCAGAGCTTGTGGACGTGAGCAAGGAATCCCCCGCGACCCTGGAGCTTTACGGCGCCGAGGTCATCAAGTCCGGCAGCTTTGCCCACAATGCCCTGATGGCGAGGCGCCTCGTGGAACGCGGCGTCCGTGTGGTTCAGATCATGCACCGCGGCTGGGACCAGCACGGCACCCTGCCAAGGGACATCCGCAATCAATGCATGGACACCGACCAGGGCGTGGGAGCATTGATTCAGGATTTGAAACTGCGGGGCATGCTCAATGACACGCTCGTGATCTGGGGCGGCGAATTTGGCCGCACCGTTTACAGCCAGGGGGGCCTCTCCGCCACCGATTACGGCCGCGATCACCACCCGCGCAATTTCTGCATGTGGATGGCCGGCGGCGGCGTGAAGGGCGGACTCAGCATCGGGGAAACGGACGACTATTCCTACAACATCGTGGACGCCCCCGTCCCGCTCTTCGATCTCAATGCCACGATCCTCCACTGCATGGGCATCGATCACGAGAAATTCACCTACCCCTCCCAGGGTCTCGACATGCGCCTCACCGGCGTGGAGCCCGCAAAGGTTCTGAAACAGATTCTCGCCTGAATTATTTCCGGTTCGCCACCGGCTTGCGGCGATCTGGAAACAGCTCCCGGCACAGGGGACAGACGGTCCCGTTGCAGCCGCGTGCAGTGCAGAATTCGCGTCCATAGAAAATGATCTGGAGGTGCAGTTTGTTCCAGATCTCGCGGGGAAAGAGGGCCTTGAGATCGCGCTCGGTCTCCTCCACATTTTTTCCCGAGGTCAGTTTCCATCGCTGAGCCAGTCGATGAATGTGCGTGTCCACCGGAAAGGCCGGCACGCCAAAAGCCTGCGCCATCAGCACCGAGGCCGTTTTGTGCCCGACCCCCGGCAGGGCTTCGAGATCCTGGAAACTTGCCGGCACCTGCCCGCCATGCTTCTCCACCAGAATCTTGGAAAGCTCACTGATCGCAGCCGACTTGCGAGGGGAAAGCCCGCAGCGGCGGATGATGGCTTGAATTTTTTCCACGGGAACCCGCATCATTTCCTGCGGGGTGGATGCCAGTTTGAAAAGCGCCGGCGTCACCTGATTCACGCGAACATCGGTGCACTGGGCGGAAAGCAGCACCGCGATCAGCAATGTATAAGCATCACGGTGATCCAGCGGAATCGGCGGGGCCGGGTAATGCTTGTCCAGCACCTCCGCGATACGGGCGGCCCGCTGCGCTTTCGTCATACTGGGCGACGGCGGGGGCTAGGACTTGCCAGTTTTTTTCTGGATATTGCGGACCATGCAAAGCACATGCGCATGCCGGGTGCGTTCCTTCAAAATATCCAGGCTCTTGGTGTAGGACCCCCAGCGCAACACCTCAATGTTGACATTCCGGCATCCCCAGCCCGCCATTTCCTTCTTGTCGGGTCGATACAGATCGATCGTTTTCGTGCCGACGAGGGCGCGCCCATAATCATCCACCTGGTAGTAGCACTTCTCTCCTTGAATACGGAAAATAGTCCCGACCGGAAAAACGGACCAATCCGCCGCAGCACTGCGCACGGTTCCAAATTTCAAGGCATCGCCGGTGGCGCTGCCGCGGCCGTAGCGCAGGCTGTCTGATTCCTGGTGGCAGTAGGCTGTCGTCTTAACCTTGTAAACGCAGGTCCCAGCCTTGCGGACTTGGATGTTCGCGTAAGCCGAGGATGGACCGGACGCACAACTGCAGAAGGCAGCCGAGCAACACGCGGCCAGCAGGAAACGAAGTAGGCGGTTCATAAAATTTGAATCAGTTAAAGATCACGAGAACAGTATCTTAATAACGTCTTGTTGGTCAAAATGACAGAGTTATATTGAATTTCAAGCTAATTATCATTTTCAAGAAACCGCTGCCAGTCTGGCGACCACCCAGCAGCCCGCGCGACCTCTACCAGACCAATGCAAAAAACGCCAGAACTTTTTTCCCATCCCAGGCAGATCCAGCCCAGATTGAAAAATGCACCTAAATCCAAGATCCGCCGTAGGTTAGGCCCCCCGCTGCTCCGGGATTAAATTCCTTCGGAGGTGTAAACCAATTGGTTTCGTATCCCCTGATGCGAAGGCGATTGCATCCATTTTCCCGAGCAAATCGGATTGCTTAATCGCCCCTCCAGATTATCAGGAACCGTTAATAAACCGATTG
>CALQSQ010000134.1 GCA_943333275.1 Akkermansia muciniphila | reverse complement strand
GCCGCAGCGTAGGCGAACAGCGAAGACCCGGACATTGCGCACGGGCGGATGGTAAGTGTCATAGCGATGACCTATGACAATTACGATAGGTGTCCGCCAGGTCCGTCGTTAAAGAGACCAGCGGTGGGTGCTGCGTGTGACGCTTACCGACAGCACATCAAAACTATTGATTGTTGAACAAGCCCGGGGGTTCACGCAGCGGTTTGGGATGGGATTTTGGGGCTTATGCGGAGTGCTCTGCGGCAGATTCGGCGGGCGGCGGCGCCGGGGTGTCACCCCTGGCAGTCCGGGCACCAGCAGCAGGTGCGGCCGCGGAGGTCGGCGCGGGTGAGGGGGTTGGAGCAGCGGGGGCAGTGGCCGCCGTCGCGCCAGCGGTGGAGGAAGAGCCAGGATTTGGGGGGATCGGCCCAGGTCTGGCCGATGGTGGCGAGGGCGTGGCGGCTGATTTTCTGGAGCGTGCGATGGAGGTGGGTGTGGGCGGATGGGGGCAGGGATCCGGCGGGGGTGGCGGGGGCCCAGCGGAGTTGCCAGAGGATTTCATCGGCCATCCAATTTCCAATGCCGGGAAAATACCGCTGGTCGAGGAGGAGGGTCTTGAGGGGGAGTCTGGGATGGCGGGTGAGGGCGGTGCGCACCTGGGCGGGGGTGAAATTTTGACTGCCGGCGGCGGGCGGCATTTCGCTCCACCATGCGGGGGGCGATTTCCCTTCGTGGATGCGGAGCCTGCCGAACATGCGGGGATCGCGAAAGGTGAGGGCGGCGGTCCTGGTGTAGAGCACGAGGTGATCGTGCTTGCCGGGCGCGTGGTCGGGCGGGAGGCAGAGCATTTCCCCGCTCATGCCGAGATGGCAGCCGAGCCAGATCCTACGGGAGAAGGCAAAGAGCATTTGTTTGCCGTGGGCGTGGGAGGCCTGGAAGGTGGCTCCGGTGAGGGCGGCGGGCAGGGATTCGGCGGGTTCGCCTCGGAAGACGCGGGCTCTGGGATGGAGGTGCACACGGAGAATCTTCGACCCCAGACCGGGGTCCCAGATTTTGCGATAATATTCCACTTCGGCGAGCTCGGGCATGGGGACGGCAGCATAGCAATGAGCGGAGAAACGCAAGCGCATGCATTTCATTCACAGACTCGTTGAATGGGATTCCCCTGAGATTGGAAAATAATGGTCGCAGGAAATCGCGAACCGTATTAGGATGCGCGCCCAAGATTCCGAGATTCTGCTGCAAAATCCGATTCCATGCTCCCCACTCCAGCCATGACCCAAAGCATTGGCAAGAAACTGATGACCGCGCGCACTGAGCGCGGTCTGCAGGTGGAGGATGTTGCCTTCAAGACCCACATTCCGGCGGCCCGCATCCGCGATCTGGAGAATGATGATTTCTCCAACTTCGCCAACCTGACCTACGCCAAGGGGTTTCTGAAGATCTACAGCGGCTATCTCAATCTGGATCTGGACGACTACCTGGACCAGTTCAGCACCAGCGATTTTGCGAACATTTCCGGCCACGACTACATCCAGAGCGCCAATACGGGCATGACTTCGATGAGCATGGCGGTGGCCCCTTCGCAGCATGAAGGCATGCGAGGCACACTGTGGGGCATCGTTCTGCTGCTGGCAGTACTGATTGGCGTTCCTGTTTATTACTGGACGCGTCCGCACGAACCCACGCCAGTTCCCGTGCCTCCGGTGACCGTGGTGGATCCCCCCAAGGCGAGGGTCATCGAAGCACCCCCAGCGGAAAAGACTCCTGCCGAGCCGGAGGTAAATGCAGTCGCGCCGACGACCCCGCCCGTTCGACAGATCGAAATCAAATCCGCCGAACCCGCCTCCATCCGCGCGAAGGTGGTGCCGGAGGACCCCACGGATGCCCCGTCCGCGCCTCGCAACGATGTGACCAATCCCCCCTCCCCTGATGCCCAGAACACCACGCCGAACAAGCCGGCCACCGGTGGCGTGCAAATTCGCAAAGCGGTCTCTGAATTCGCGGGCGATCCCCCGATCAATCGTTAATCCTCGTCGCAGCGTGGCATTTCCCCCCATGGCCAGGGCCCGGCTCTATGGAATTCTCGACACAGGCTACTGTGCGCCGGAAGCGATGCCGGATGTTTTGGAAAAAATGATTCTTGGAGGGATCGATATCGTGCAACTGCGCGCCAAGGGCCGCACAGAGGCGGAAGTCCGCTCGCGGCTGCCTTCGCTGCACGCACAAACTTCGGCGGCGGGCATTCCGCTGATTGTGAATGATTTCCCGGATCTGGCTGAACTGGCCGATGGCGTGCATGTGGGCCAGGACGATGCCCTGCTGGCGACCGTGCGCGATGCCTGCGCCGCCGGCAAAATCCTCGGCAAATCCACCCACAGTCTCGCGCAGGCCATCGCGGCCCAGGCGGAGGGCGCGGACTATATCGGCTTCGGTCCGCTTTTCCCCACTCCCACCAAGGCGGGACGGCCGGCGATCGGGCTTGAAGAAATCGCCGCCGTGCACCGGAGCGTGACACTGCCCATTTTCTGCATCGGCGGCATCAAGCGGGAAAATTTACAGCAGGTGATTGCGGCGGGAGCGCGCCGGGTGGTCATCGTGAGCGGCATCCTACAAGCCGTTGACATCCCCGGTTACATCAGCGACTGCAAGGCCCTCCTTCCCTAGCTAATCATCCCCACCAAACCAAGCCCTTTCACCATGTCAGTCACTGTCGCCGGCACCATCGCCCTGGATTCCATCGAAACCCCCGCCTCCCAGCGGACGGATCTGCTCGGGGGGTCCGCCTCCTATGCCGCGCTGGCGGCCAGTTTCTCTTCGCCGGTCTACCTCTGCTCGATCGTCGGCACGGATTTCCCGAAGGAACACCTGGAACTCTTCCACGCCAAGGGAATCAACACCGACTGCGTGCAGATTGAGGAGGGGAAAACCTTCCGTTGGAGCGGGCGGTATTTCGATGACATGAACCAGCGCGAGACCCTCAGCGTCTCCATCGATGTTCTGGAAAAATTCCAACCCAGACTCAACGCCGCCGCCGGCAACACCACCGTGGCCCTGCTCGCCAACATGAGCCCCGAAAACCAACTGGCCGTCCTCAGCCAGTCCTCCCCCCAAGCCTTCGTCATCGCCGACAGCATGGACCTCTGGATCAACATCGCGAAGGAGAAACTCCTCGAAGTCCTCGCGGGCTCGGATCTTTTCGTCATCAACGAGGGCGAGGCCAAGCAGCTCACCGGCACGTCCAATCTCATCACCGCCGGCCACCGGATGCTCGCCCTCGGGCCGAAGCATGTGGTCATCAAAAAAGGCGAGCACGGCGCCATGCTCTTTGGCGAAGGCCATTTCTTTAACACCACCGCCTTCCCCCTGCATGAAGTGGCCGACCCCACCGGTGCCGGCGATACCTTCGCCGGGGGCATTGCCGGTTATCTGAGCAAGCTGAACAAACCCAAGGGCAGCGTGACATTTGCCGATCTCAGCAGCGCCGTGGTCAGCGGCACGGTCCTCGCCAGTTTCACCTGCGAAGCCTTCAGCACGGATTCGCTGATCACCCTGACCCAGGCCGACCTCGACGCCCGCCGGGAGCTTTTCCGTTCCTACACCGCCTTTTAGTCCGCCCGATGGCCTCCCGCACCGCCACCACCAGTCGCGACCTCTATGAGGAACCATTCTGGCGGACACCCGTGGCCAAAATGCTCATCCTTGTGGTCATTCTCGTCGGCGGCTATCTGGGGATCAGGCAGCTCGAACGCATCAATTCCCGGCATCAGGTAGAGGCCCGCCTCAGCCGCCACCCCACTCTCGGACCGGTCGTGGAGAAATGGCGCGAGGTCATTGCCGTCAATCAAAAGACCACCCCGGGACCTAAGGATCAACTGCCTGTGGCGCTTTATTTCGGAAAGGTCTCGGAGTTTGTTGAAAGCAAACCTGAATTCGGCCTGGAGCCCAGCCGCCTGCTCAAACTCGGCCAGCCCCAGCTCATCGCCGGCACCGCCAGCAGGCTCGACGGCCGCGAATCGGTCACGGTCAGTTTCAAAAACCATCCCAAGAATTCCCCGAAGCCCAAAACCGCCGAGGAATGGCTCATTGCCGTTTGGCGAGATTCTGAGGGAAAAAATGTCCTCCACACCGCTTACCGCTGCGATCCTCCCTGATCCCCCCATCCTTCACTCCAATCCCCATGTCCCAACTCCTCGACCGCATCGCCGCCACCAACGCCTGGGTTCCCCTCGTCCGCAAGGAAATGCACCGCGTCCTCATCGGCCAGGAAGCCCTCATCGACCGCGTGTTCATCGCCCTGCTCACCAATGGCCACATCCTGCTGGAGGGTGTGCCCGGTCTGGCCAAAACCCTCACCGTAAAAGCCCTCGCCGGCTGCTTGAACGTCAGTTTCAAACGCTTTCAGTTCACACCCGATCTCCTGCCCGCCGATTTGCTCGGAACCCTTATTTACAGCCCCAGCGATGGCGCCTTCAAGCCCAAGCTCGGCCCGATTTTCGCCAACCTCATTCTCGCGGACGAAATCAACCGCTCTCCCGCCAAGGTCCAGAGCGCCCTGCTCGAAGCCATGCAGGAGCGCCAGGTCACGCTCGCAGAAACGACCCATCCTCTGCCCGATCCCTTCCTCGTCATGGCGACCATGAACCCCATCGATCAGGAGGGCACCTACCAGCTTCCCGAGGCCCAGCTCGACCGTTTCCTGCTGAAGATCAAAGTCGATTACCCCACGAAGGTGGAGGAGCGCCAGATTCTCGATCTCATGGCCACCTCCAGCCCGAAGATCATCACGGAAGTCAGCACCAATCCGGAGGCCATCAAGGCCAGCCGCGAGGTCGTGAACGACATCCATGTTGATGACCGCGTGAAGGATTACATCGTCGAACTCATCTACGCCACCCGCCACCCGGAGGGCTACCTCGACGACATGAAACACCTCATCCGCTGTGGAGCCAGTCCGCGGGGCACCATCAATCTCACCCTCGCCTCCAAGGCGCTCGCCTACCTCCACGGCCGTCCCTACGTCACGCCGCAGGACATCAAGGACCTTGTGCCCGATGTCCTCCGCCACCGCGTGCTCATCACCTATGAGGCCGAGGCCGAGGGCATTACGAGCGAGGCAATCCTCCAGCGGCTGCTTGAAAGAATTCCCGTGCCGTAAGCGAGGAGGAAATTTCCACTTTTTAGCGTGCACATTTCCCGACTTTCTCTAAATACTGCCCTCCACGATCGCTCATCCTTTCTCACCAACCCAAACACCATCATCCATCATGACTCTTCCCAAACTCCATAACGCCATGTGGCCAGGTCTCGTCGGTAAAGGCGATGCAGAAGGCCAGGAACCACCGATCAGCCTCGAACGGATGCTCGACCTCACCGCCGCCGCCAGCGTCAACGGCCAGAAATTCGAGGGCATTGATTATTTCCTCTTCCTCCCCCACACCAATCCCGAAGCCAGCGAGGACGAACTCAGAAAGATCGCCGACCTCATCGCCAGCAAAGGCTTCACTGTCGGCTCGCTCGTGGCCCCCGTGTGGCCCGGCACCGTTGGTGATTCCGCCATGGGGGACGACGCCCAGCAGGAGAAATTCCTCAGCGCCGTGAAGATGGCCTGCCGCATCGCCAAAGTTTTCAATTCCCACGGCGTTCGCAAATACGGCTGCATCCGCATCGACTCCGCCGAGTTCGGCGTTGCCAAATGGCGCGAGAATCCCAAGGCCAACACCGCGCGCATCGTGGATACATTCAAGAAGGCCGCGAAGATCGCCGCCGACCACGGTGAACGTCTTGCAGCCGAAGGCGAAATCTGCTGGGCCGGCATGCACTCGTGGAAAGACATGCTCGATGTCCTCGAAGGCGTCGGCATGCCCGAGGCGCTTGGCTTCCAGGCCGACCTCGCCCACACCTACCTCTACACCCTCGGCTACAACGCCCCCGAGCACGCCCTGCTCAAGGAAGGCTACAGCGATGCCGAATTCTGGGCCGCCTATGAAAAGATGACCGATGCCCTGCGCCCCTGGACCATCGATTTCCACGTTGCTCAAAACGACGGAACCGTCCACGGCGCCGGCAGCCACGACAAGACCGGCAAACATTGCCGCGCCGATGATCCCAATGGCAAGCTAGACATCACCAAAGCCTCCGGTTACTGGCTCAAAGACGCCGCCGCCCGTGGCATGCAGCACATCTGCTGGGACGGCTGCATGTTCCCGAACGCGGTGCTCGAAACCCCCGCCACCTGGAACAACATCCTCAGCGCCATGATCAAGGTCCGCGAGGCCCACGGTTGGTCCTGACCAAGGAGCGGGGGCTTCCAGCCCCCGGTAACTCGCCGCGCAAAGCCACTTCCCCAGAATTGGACAACCTCCCATTGCGCCAGCGTGGTCCCACCCCTCCCCACCACCACCGGCCTGCGCCTCACCCCCGGGGGCGTGCTGATTTGGGACGGCGGCCACAGCCTGCCGGAAACGCTCCGCAATCCTCTTGAAAAAGCGTCCGCCACCAGCCCGGCGGACGCCCTGCTCCTGCTCTGCGGCCCGATGGGCGATGGCGAACTGCCGGACGATCTGCGATTCTGGCGGGAATTCGCCAAACGTTTTCTGGTCGCGGTGTGCCATCTGCCACGTCTGCGCGAGGATGGCTGGCAGGGCGGCCCTGCGCTGCCGGACGATGCCTTGCTGGCCGATATCATCGCCAGCGCACCGCCAGCCACTGGGATGGAATATTTGTCCGTGCCGGTTCTTCAGTCACTCTGGCAAAGTTTGAATGATGCCATCACGTTGAAAATTTCCCGCTCGGGAAATGATATCGCCACCGCCCTCTCCGACATTCATCCGGTCTGGCGGCTCGTCGGCCGCGTGACCCTCCATCTCGCCGAAAATAAACGCAGCCCGGAATACCCGTTCGCCTTTCTCGCGACTTTCAGCCACCGCGTCGATGCCGCCTCGCAGGTCCAGTATTTGCCTCTGGCCCAGGCCTTGAAGGAAGGGGCGGCACAGCAGGACAAATCCCAATTACTCACGTTGCTGACTCCGCTCAAGTCGGGTGCCCAGCAAAGCCGGATGCTGAGCGATCTGATCGAATCGAAGCAAATTTTTCAACCACTCGCTTGGACACCGACGGAGGCGTTTCAATTTTTAAAGGATGTTCCAATGTTGGAGGATGCCGGATTGATTGTGCGCGTTCCCGACTGGTGGAAAGGCCGGCGCACGTCGCGGGCCACCGTCACCGTCAGCCTCGACACGGGCACCAAACCGGGCGGCGTGGGTGCGAACGCACTGCTCGGATTCGATGTCATGCTGGCCATCGGCGACAACGTGCTGAGCGATGAGGAAATCGCCCGCATCATGGCCTCGGAGGCTCCGCTCATTTCCCTCAAGGGCCAATGGGTGGAGATCGATCGCGATAAACTCGCTGCCACTCTCGCTCTCTGGAAAAAAGCCCAGCAGGCGAATTCCAACGGCGTGCCTTTCCATCTGGGAATGCGGCTTCTCGCAGGCTTTCCGCTTGGCTCGGAAGTGCCGGGCATGGAGGCTGGCGAACTCGCTGATGGTGGTTGGACAACCGTCGCGGCGGGCACACGCCTCAAAGAGCTGCTCGAGAAACTTCGCAGTCCCGCAGAACTCGCGAACCCCAACATCCCGGACCTGCGGGCCACGCTGCGGCACTATCAGGTCACCGGCGTGCATTGGCTTTCCTTCATGGGTCGCATGGGCATGGGAGCCTGCCTCGCCGATGACATGGGACTGGGCAAAACCCTGCAAGTCATCGGACTCTTTTTGCTGCGACGGCGGGACATGCTCAAGGATCAACTCCGCCCGAGTCTGCTGGTGGTGCCGGCCTCGCTGCTGGGAAATTGGAAACGGGAGTTGGAAAAATTCTCCCCCACCCTCCCCTATCTGATTGCCCACCGCAGCGTGCTTACAGCCTCCGAGGCCGATGCGTTGCGCATGGGTCGGCATCCTCTTTTGAAAAAGGGAGTCATCGTCATCACCACCTACACCACGCTCGGCAAACTGGAAGGCCTGCTGGATCAGGAGTTCGATGTCGCCGTGCTGGATGAAGCCCAGGCCATCAAAAATGCCGGCACCACCCAGGCCCGCACTGTGAAAAAAATCCGCGCCCGGCAACGCATCGCCCTCACCGGAACCCCGGTGGAAAACCGCCTGGACGATTTGTGGAGCCTGTTCGATTTCCTCAACCCCGGCCTGCTCGGCAGTCCCCAGGAATTCTCCGCCGCCGCCAAAAACATGAGCAAAGGTGCGCAGGGATTCGCTCCTCTCAAACGTCTCGTGCGCCCCTACCTGCTGCGCCGCATGAAGACCGATCCCACCGTCGCGCCGGATCTACCCTCGAAACTGGAGGTCACCGCCTTCTGTCATTTAAACAAACGCCAGGCCACACTCTACCAACGCGCCGTCACCGCTCTGGCGAAGGAACTCAGCCAGGCCGAGGACGGCATCCAACGCCAGGGCGTGGTGCTGGGGGCATTGATGAAGCTGAAGCAAATCTGCAACCACCCCAGCCTCTGGGCGGGTGATAAAAATTACGATCCCACCGAAAGCGGCAAACTCGATCGCCTGCGGGAGATCGCTTCGGAGATCGCTGGGAAGCAGGAAAAAATGCTCATCTTCTCGCAGTTCCGCGAGATGACCGGACCGCTGCTCGAATTTCTCACCACGGTATTTGGACGCTCGGGACTTCTCCTGCACGGCGGCACCCCCGTGGGGAAACGCGCCGAGTTGGTGGATCAATTTCAGGCTCCCGGCGGTCCGCCCTTTTTCGTCATCAGCCTGAAGGCAGGCGGGTCCGGTCTCAATCTGACCGCCGCCAGCCACGTCGTGCATTTCGACCGCTGGTGGAATCCAGCCGTGGAGGATCAGGCGACCGATCGCGCCTTCCGAATCGGTCAGAAAAAAAGCGTGCTCGTTCACAAATTCGTGACCTCTGGCACCCTTGAGGAACGCATCGATGAAATGATCCAGGACAAGAAAAAAATCGCCGATGACATTCTCGGCGACAATGATGGTGCGGCGAAAATGCTCACGGAAATGACGAACGATGAGCTGCTAAACTTCGTGAAGCTGGACGTTCATTCCGTGTGATGCGGACTACCGCAGGTGATCGATCGCTTCCTGCAGATCCCTCCTCGTGACCACATCGCTAAGGTGTGCGGAGCCAATGGAATCCAGCAGCACAAAACGAATCTGGCCCTGGTCGAATTTTTTATCGCGCGATAACTTTTCCAGAATCGCAGCGTCGGTCATCGTCGCCGGAAGGTGCGTCGGAAGATGGAACATGGCGATCAGGTCGTTGATTTCCCCCGCTGCGGCAGAAGTGAGGCCCGTGTGTTTGCAGGAGAGGTGCAGCGCGGCCTTCATGCCCAGGGCGATCGCTTCGCCGTGGAGGAGTTCGCCATAACCGGCGCACGATTCAATGGCATGGCCGATCGTGTGTCCGAAATTCAGCAGGGCTCGCAACCCCTTCGTTTCAAATTCATCGGCAGCGACAATTCGCCCCTTGATGGCGACATTGCGGGCGATGAGTTCGGACATGTTGCCCTCGCCCACCGCCACCTCGCGGATCAGCGGCAGCAGGGTTGCATCCTGAATGGCCGCGTGTTTGATGATCTCGGCAAACCCTTCATTCCACGCCCGGCGCGGCAGCGTGCCCAGCGTTTCGACATCGGCGAGGACGAGTTTCGGCTGATGGAAGGCGCCAATGAGATTTTTGCCCTCGGCGGTATTGATCCCGGTCTTGCCCCCCACGGAACTGTCCACCTGCGCGAGCACCGTTGTGGGAACCTGAAGATAGGGAATTCCCCGGTAATGAATCGCCGCCGCAAAACCCGCTAGATCGCCAATCACGCCGCCACCCAGGGCGACCAAAAAGGCTTTGCGATCCAACCCCGCACGAATCATTTCCCGGACAATCTGCTCAAGTTGCCCGAAGCATTTCGAAGGCTCCCCCGCCGGCACCACGATCAGGATGGGTTGGAACCCCTGTGTTTTCAGGGATTCCATGACCTTGTCCGCATGCAGCGGTGCCACCGTGGAGTCGGAAACCACCGCGCAGGCTTTTCTTTCGGGAAAAAGTCGCCCCGCTTCCTGCCCGATGGAAGTCAGCAACCCCGCGCCGATGAGCACTTCATAGGCAGCCGCGCCGAGGTCGATCGGAATGCGAATCATGCGCGAACTTCGGGCTTGGGAACGCGGGGAATTTTCATGGCCTCCGCCACGAATCCTTTGAACAGTGCGTGCGGGAAATTGGGCTTGCTGAGAAATTCCGGATGGAACTGGGTGGCGATGAAGAACGGATGATCCTTGACCTCGACAATCTCCACGAGCGAGCCATCCGGGCTCGTGCCGGAAATGACCAGTCCCTTGGCCTCCATCTGTTCCTTGTAATCCGAGTTGAATTCAAAACGGTGCCGGTGACGCTCATCCACTTCCAGCTTTCCGTAAAGTCGTTGCGCCAGACTGCCGGGCAGCAGTTTCGTTTTCCAGGTGCCCAGGCGCATGGACGCGCCCTTCTCAGTCACGTCCTTCTGCTCGTCCAGCAGGTGAATGACCGGATACGGCGTGTCTGCGTCGAACTCCGTGCTGTTCGCATCCTTCAGACCGCAGGCGTGGCGGGCGAAATCAATCGTCGCGATTTGCATACCCAGACAGAGGCCCAGGTAGGGAATTTTCCTTTCACGGGCATACCTCGCAGCGGCAATCTTACCCTCAGTGCCTCGGTCGCCAAAACCACCGGGAATCAGAATCCCCTGGCAATGCCCGAGCAGCTTGCCCACATCCTCATGCTCCAAGTCCTCGGCATCGACCCGGACCACCCGGATCTGACAGTCGTTGGCGGCGCCGGCATGGGTCAGAGCTTCATAGACGCTCTTGTAGGCGTCCTGCAGTTCGATGTATTTCCCAACCACCGCGATTCGCACCTTGTGGGTCGGGTTCACGATCCTATCCACAAACGTCTGCCAGGTCGTCAGATCCGGCGGCGGCGGTGAGAGTTTCAAATATTCACAGACGATGTCATCGAAATGCTCCCCGTGCAGCATCAGCGGCAGTTCGTAAATGCTGTGTTTAACATCGCGGGCCTCTATGACCGCACGGGGTTCCACGTTGCAGAAGAGGGCGATTTTTTCCCTGACGTCGGACTCCAGCAGTTCCTCGCTCCGGCAGACGAGGATGTGCGGCTGAATCCCGATTTCCCGCAATTTCGCCACCGATTGCTGGGTGGGCTTGGTCTTCAGTTCTCCCGCCGCCTTGATATACGGCACCAGGGTGACATGGATGAAAAGCACATTCTCCCGCCCGACTTCGTAGGCAAACTGCCGCATGGCTTCGAGAAACGGCAGTCCCTCGATGTCCCCCACCGTGCCGCCGATTTCCGTGATGATGACATCCCCGCCCATCGTGGCCCCCACATCGCGAATGCGCTGCTTGATGACATTGGTGACGTGCGGGATCACCTGCACCGTCTGCCCGAGATAAACCCCCGCCCGTTCATTGGCGAGCACGCGCTCATAGACCTGACCGGACGTAAGATTGTTGAGCCGGGAAAGATTGCCGCTCGTGAAGCGTTCGTAGTGACCAAGGTCCAGATCGGTCTCCGCCCCATCATCGAGCACATAGACCTCGCCGTGCTGGAAGGGACTCATCGTGCCGGGGTCCACATTGAGATAGGGATCGAATTTTTGCAGGATCACCTTCAGCCCGCGACGCTCCAAAAGCGTGCCCAGGGAAGCCGCCGTCAAACCCTTGCCCAGTGAACTAACCACACCACCTGTGAAGAAAATGTACTTCATAAGCCATCATCGTGGAGAGTGAGCGTCAAAATGCAAGTGGCTACTTTGAACGGAGGTTGTGCACCGACCCATTTACTTCGTGGCAAGTTCCTTAAGGGAGGGATCCTGGATGGTCCGGGCCCACATCGCAGCAACTTCTGGGTCCAGGGTTTTTAGGTGGCGTGCCAGTTCCGCCGCAGCCAGATCGTAAATCGGGGAGGTGCGGTTCTGATTCAACCAGTCGCCCACCCCATCCGAATTCTGTGCCGCCCAGCCCGCGAATTTATCCTGCATGACGCCCCTGGCGGATGGGGAAGCCAGCTGTTCCATCATGGCCGCACCGTTTCCATTGAAGATCCTGGCTGTGGCATCCAGCTCCGAGATACCCACCCACGGTTGGTCCGCGAGGGTGAGGAAATGTTGCGCCACCTCATCGGGAGGGGCACCGGAGGCCCGCATGCGTCCAAAGATATCCACGAAAACATGCCGCCCCGCCGGGTTGATGGCCTGCTGGCTGTCGGGGAGATGTTTCAACCAATCAATGGTGGTGGCGAGTCCCCGACCGAAAAGACTTTCGATGTAGATTTCCCGCGTTGGCTCAATGCGGGACTCCGGAGTGGGGAAATGTTCATTCAAGGCAACGGTAGCCGCGATGGGATCCACCCGGGCCAATCCCCGAATGACCCATGGACCGGGTCGGCAAGACCGCGCCCCGTCATCTCAGAGCGATTGCCCAGCGCCCAGTCCAGTGCAAGAAAACGGGCATGATAGGGCTTTGTGGGACTCTGGAATTTGCAAAGTGAAGGCGCCTGAAGAATTGGCGAGATCGGATTTTTAAAAGCGAAAAGGAACGGGTTCATTTTGTCGTTTTTCAAAGCCTGACCCAGTTTCGGGAAGGAATAATATTGATGGCTCATTGCTTTTCCTTTTTAGAATTTAAGCGATTTTGAATCAACGCCACAAGTTGATTGCCCACCCCGGAAATGGATTGGGTTTTGGTCCGCTCTTTTGATAGGATTCGGTGATTGACTTCTGCTTGAAATCGTAATGCTCAATCCAGGTCTCGCCTTTGCTGTCGATGGAGGCGATGGAGACGCCTTCAGCAAAATATGACGAAAAATCCTGGATCCAACCGCCTCGGGGCTTGATCTCGCAGTCGCCTTTTGCGCAAACCACCCTGAGGCACTGGTTCGCATTGGCGGGTGTATCTTCCCGCCGCACGTTCTTGATCCACGCCACATCCCCCCAATTGATCTGGGGCATTGCGCAGGATGGGTCCGCATCCCAGGTTTCGCGGTGGCCAGAGGAAAGCGTCACCATTACCTGCCCGATCCGTTGCTCACTCAAACCCGTGCTCCACTCCTCCTTACGCATCGGCCCCTGGCGGGTGTGAATCAGGCTGATCGCTCTCGGGCCCTCCTTTACGCCAAACACATCGCCATACAGATACAGGTCTCGGTCGCGTGTCAGCAGGATGAGTTCCGTCAGTAAATAGTTTTGGCCCTCGGTGGTCCATGGTGTCAGGGCCTGCCGAATGTCTTTCAGGCAGGCTTCCAGCCTTTCATGCCG
>CALQSQ010000133.1 GCA_943333275.1 Akkermansia muciniphila | reverse complement strand
CATCCAGCAAGGCCTCACGTTGAGGGGCGGGAGTCCGGATGCGGTGCCGGGTGTCGGTTTTGAGGATGGTTAATTCTTCGGTCATGATGCCGCCAAGCTAACCCAACGACTGGCCTCGCCGCTAGTGGTGCCGGGTGTGACGCTTACGGTGGAGCCGCCCGTTCACGGCCCAATCGTATGCACATCCAAATGGGTGTCCACACCGATCTGCGCATTGTAGCCCGCACTTTGCCCAATGCGGCTGCCCGCATCATTGGCCGTCCAGTGGCTGCGATTGAGGTAAATGGGACCGGCCGTGCGCCCGGTAATCTTCTCCTGCGTCAGCCGGGAAACATTCGGCAGGCCCGCCGCCAGGGCGGCGTTGGTGTAGAGGTAATCACGTGTTTCCCCGGATTCCGAAAAGACATCCATGCTGATCTCAAGGGGTGCGGTGCCGGAAATTTTGTCAAAAATCCTCTCCTAACCCCTTCCCTTCATCGCTTGGGGCGGTGCTTTAAATTTAAAATAATATCGCTTCCGTCTGGGAAGGATTTTTCATCAATTAGTTGAGAGATTTCAATGAAAAAAAGCAATATAGAAAATGAAGCAAGTTCACAGTTTAACTCAAGTAGTTCTCTGCGGCTTACTCCTTCTAATTCGAAATCCATGTCAACAGTTGCTGGATTTTTCATAGTTCCAGACCACAGAAGACTCCAACCGTATGAGGAATTCGCGTCTTTCGGCACTCTGAGCCCTTGTCCCACGCCAGGAGTTTCAGGGTTTAGGTGATAAGATAAGGGCGATAGACCATCTTTTAAGCGAATGAGGTATTTCCCTTCTTCATAATTGAGGATTGTTACACGGACTTTTCCATCAGGGATGATCTCCCAGAATCCTAGAACATCCAGCTTTTTGGCATTTTTTTCCTGATTTTCATCACGACCTGATGCAATAGAGAATGCAGGAAGTCCTCCCATAATAAGAATGGCGTTTCTTCGTTTCATAAATTTCCATTATTCAATTTTGTATTTAATTGCCTTTTTTAGGATAGGTTACTTTACCTGGAAAATAGTGACCATCTTTGAATGCTATTGCCTCGGGCTGGTAATATTCTTTGGTCTGTCCATCCCTAAAGCAAGACACTGTTTCTAGCTTAACGCATGCATAATTTGCGGTGATCTCGTTCTTTATTTTCTCAATCTCTTCACTCCATTTATTCAAAGGGATATCTCCATACGGGGTTGCAACGTTGATCCCATCTCCATGTACAGCAACTACTATTTGAGTGGAATTCTTATTAAATAAATTCTTATCTTTATCGCTGGTTAATGCGGAACAACATTTAGCTCTCTTATCTGCTGAATCCTTAGCGATTTTGAGGATCAATTCCTTTAATCTCTTGAGTGTCCCTTCTGTTGTCTTTTCTTTTTGGTTGACGTCGAAAATATTGTCATTAAAAAGTGTTGCTGAAGTAGTCGTATCCATAATGGCCTCAGCATTGTCTACTGCAGGTCTAAATTGAGGCTTCTCTTTCTGGAATTTTTTCCCGTTTTCTTGACAGACTCTTGCCACAATCTGTGCTTCTGTAATTTTATTGGATGATGATTCATCATATGGACTTGGATCATATATTTGTATTACGTGAAAATCCAGTCCGAGGACGTCGATCAAATTTGCGGGGCCATTGTGAAGAAATCCGTATAAATTCTCACCTCCATCCTCTCCAATCGGGTCCCGCCCCAGCCACCGCCCATTCCCCGAATCATAATACCGATACCCGTAATAATTCAGCCCCGTTTCCGCATCCAGGAATTTGCTGCTGAAGTGGAAGGGCACGCGGTCGGCGGCCGGGCCGGTGCTTCGGATTTCTTTGCCGAAGGCGTCGTATTCGAAGACGGCTCCGGTGAGGGCGAGCTGGTTGTATTCCACTCCGGGGATGCTGCGGCGGTAGCCGGTGATGTTGCCCATGCGATCGGTGAGCGGGAAGTAGGTATCGGTGGTGTTCGTGGTCGTATCCGCCGCGAGTTCGGCGGAAGTGGAAGTGGCCGAGTAGAGGGCGCTAGTATTGGCGTCATCGATGACCATGAGCAGACCGCCCACACCTCCAGCCCCCTGCCAGTTGCGCCCGGCAGACGGACTGCTGCCGATGTCCGGCCCCCAGACATAGCTGGCCACCCGGCCCCGGACGGGCGTATCGGCGGAACTGGCGGTATCAAAGCGCACGGTCATGATGAGGTTCCAGCCGTCGTAGAGGTAGCCTTCGTGGTTGAGAATTTGATAACCAGAAGGGGAGGAAGTGAGGTTTCGCTCTACCAGCTTGCGGATGCGCCGCGAGAGGCCATCGTAGGTATAGGTGATCCGATACCCCGGCACGGGGATGCTCACGTAGGTGCTTCCTGAGGAAACATAAATCGACGTCGCCGGGCAGGTCATCGACACCAGGCGGTTCTCCGCATCCCAGAGATAGGTCCAGCGGCCATCCTCGGTGACGTTGCCATCCGCATCGTAGAGATAGTTCTGGTAGTAGGGATTGTAAACGAATCCCTCCTCAATGGGGTAAGGCGGCGGGGTACTGCCCCCGGAGGCAGGGGGATTCTCGGTGACTTTCACCTTGGTGTAGCTGGCGCTGTAGCTGGTCATCAGCTCCTTGCGCCAGAACAGATTGGCACTGAGGGCCACACCCTGGAAATCCCCGGCACCCAGCGTCACTGGCGTGGTGCTCTGATTGACGTAAAAATTCACCGAGTTTGCAGTGGATTCCCGCATACCCAGGAAATCCACATAGGAACTGCGGTAGGCGTAATAGATTTGATTGAGGTCGGTAGTGGTGTAGGTAATGGACCGCATCCCGGTGCCCACGGTGCTGCCACCGCCCTGCTGCGCCGCCGTGCGGTTGCCGATCTGATCGTAGGAATACGTCGCCTGCGTCCCCGCAAAAACCGCCGCACTGGGATCGGGGCCGAGATCCTTGCGCGCACTGGTCACCTGGCTCTTGGCATCGTAGGCGTACTTCCAGGTATCGCCCCATTCGCGGATGGTCTTGGTGACGCGGTCCTTGTCATAAATGTAACCGAACGACTGCACGGTCTGGTTAGCGCTCGCTCCCTGCATCGCAACGTCCTTCGGCAGTCCGTCCGCATTGGCCGAGGAAAAGCGATTCAGCGTGAAGCTCGAACCATTGGCCGGAGTACCGCCATTGTCATTCCAATACTGCTCCCCCGGCACGTCACCGCCAGATTGGTAAATCACCGAGTAGTAACGGGCAGGTTGCCCTTGGCCGCTGGTATGCAGCCCGCGGAATCGGCTCGTGTTGCCAACATCGTCATAATCATAGGTTACAGTCTGCGCGGTGTGCTCAGCTTGATTACCTGCGTTCACCAGACCATACCAGGCGGCATCGAGCGTCTTGGGACGGCCCAACGCATCGAGACCACGCACGACAGAGTTGATGGGGTCACTGCTGCCTGGTTGCACGGTCCATAGCTGCAATACTTGCCCATCCAGGCTGTAAATGGTCTGATTCGATCCAGCGGCATCCGTGCGGGTGTACACCCGTCCATTTTCATCATATTCGAAATGCACTGGCGGAGTGATCACGGTGGATGAGCCGACTCTAGCCGCAGTATCATACGTGATGTCCGTGAGCCGGGAGAGCGAATCGTAAGCATAATGTGTGGCTACCCGTTGGGTATCGTCGGGCGGAGACGTTGCTGGGGCAGTCTTGCTGCGTTGCCAAATCCGACTTTCCAACGCTCCATTCTTGAAATAGGTGTACTTAAGCGGGGTTGTGGCCCCCTGGTAGAATTTCTGAGTCACCAGATTAAGAAAAGCACTGTTGGCATAATTCCACTGCGTGGTCGCCCGCCCACCCGGCGGCGGGGTTTCGGTATTTGCGGACGTCGGCCACATAGCCGTGGAGAATCCCAGATCGCTGCGGAAGGTGTTCACTTTGGTCATGCGGCCCTGGCTGTCGTATTCATAACTCAGGGGATAATCTCCACCACCCCACTGTTTTAGCAACTGCCCGCGTTCGTTGTATATAAAATATGTCGTGCTGGTGGGCGAACGCAGGCTGACGCGGGATTTTAGCCGACCGATGTTGAGATCGAGAGGGGTGTCTGTCGTGCGATAATAGGTGTAGGTTTCAACCGTGGTGGCGGAATTGGAAGGGAGCGCACGGGAAACTACCAATCCGGTGGAGGGCTCGATTCCAAGCCACGGCCAGTAGATGCCCGAGGCCGAAGTCTCGCGGAGGGGTTCACCCAGCGGGTTGTGCTGGACGAGCTGAGGGGCGGCATAGGCGCTGGAAGAAAGGGCATTGAGCTGGCCGTTGTAATACTCAGAAACCACGCTGCTGGTGCCATCGGAGGATGCAATGGTCCGGGAAGCGTGGAGGCTGGGAAACGCGGTGGAGGAATTCTTCCAACTGCGCATTTTCGGGGTGGCACCGCCCCCATCAGCATAATGCTCATGCGAGCTGAAGGAGGCAACCAATCCGAGCGTTTCCCCATCCGAGACGATGCCCTCATGCAAGGCCTGCTTCACCACCGAGACAAGCTGCTGGGCATTCACGCCTGCCCCCAGGTAGGTTGAGGTAGTGGCCACGCAATATCCCTCTGTAGCGTCAAAACCGTAAGTGACAGCACGTGTTCGAACATTGGTTTCTAGATTGGCTCCATACCGCAAGCCACTCGTGACGGTCTGCCCGTTATTGGTGTAGGTGAAAAATTCGTAGTAGGGATTGCCGTCTTTATCACTGCGGCTGCGTGTGGCCAACCGGCCATCGTTGCCATAGGTGAGCATGCTTTCAAAATTGACGACTCCGGCGGCAGTCATTCCGGAAGGAGCGGTGACGGAAATGGTGCGGCCAAGTCCATCACGGATGGTGGTGATTTTGTCCGTGGCTGGGAAGCCGGGGTTGCTGACGATGGTGCTCGTGGTGAAGCTACCCACGGCGTAGTCGTAGTTCTCTGCGACGACGCTCGCACCGGACAGGGATTTTGGCTGGCCGTCCAGAAAATTCGCGGATTCGCTCAGGGTAGTGGCCCCGAATTTCGTCGTTGTCCTCAATCCGCTATTTGGATCCCTGGCGTATGTTGTGGCCAGGGTTTTTCCAAGGACATCCGTCGTGGAGATCACCCTTCCAGCGCCGTCAGTGGTGCGTGATGTGGTGCGCGCATGGCCCGTAAGGGCCACGCTAGTGGCAGGAGCGTTGATGGCCACGGCCTTCTCCGTTACTGTTTCCACCCAACCCAGCGGAACGACACCCCCAACGGCGGGGCGTGCCGCGTAGCTGTAGAGGGTGACAATATCATTTTGGGCCTGACCGGCTGTCAGAGTTCCTCCGGGAATGGCCTGGGTTCCCGCCGTCGCGCCGACGCCGAGGCGGCGGTGTTCTGTAACGCGCCCAAAGCCATCATAGGTGGTGCGGATGGAGGATCCGGAAGAGTCCGTCTCCGTCATTGTCTTTGCGGCGTCATCGTAAGTGGTTGAGGCGGTAACGATTTGCCAATTTGGAGACCAAAGGCGCTCCTCGATTTGACGGCCCTTCGTGTCATAGGTGTAGGATCTGTATTCCATCGATTGGTCGAGAATTCGTTCGGTGGCAAGGACCAGACCGCTGGGTCGGTCCGTCCACGTTCGGGTTTTGATGGTGGGATAGCCCGAAATTGACTCGAAATATTCGATAGGGTCGGTGGAATTTCCGGTGATGCCAGGAGCCAGGAGACGAGTAGTGCGCGGGTTACTGGGACTCGAACCTGTGAGGTAGGGTTGGACTTCTGAAACACTGGTGGTGGTGTGGGAAATCGGGGAGGGATGCCCCTCGGAAATGTAATACGTCTCTTCGCGCACCTCTTCATTCGTGAGGGTTTGCCGAAAAGTTTCGGCATTGGCGTAGGTGCGGGAAGTAATACCAGCGCTGACGGAGCGCGTAGTCTTGGAAATTTGCGTGCCAAGCACAAAAACTTCAGTGCGCGTGTTGTCCGGTCCGAGAACAGTCTTTTGGGTTTTCCTGCCCTGGTCTGCGAGCGCCCGGAGGCCGGACGCTGTAATGGTGAGCAGCGGCGTAGGAGTCGGGGTAGTGGTGGAGTCCTTCCATGGCTCAATTTGGTAAGTGGTCGTGTCGCTGCCCGCAGCAAAACAATGCCCCTCCCAGGAGCCATCGGAATTGATCCGGAGTTTCAGAGATCCGTAATCCGGGGTGCCTGCTTCCTCATGATAGGAGTATTGAGTGGTGAGAATTACTCCGCTCGGATCAATGGTGCGTGCGGTAATTTCTTCTCCCCATGGGAAAAGCTTCAGCGTCTCAACGATTTTGGAGGCAATCACCGCAGTGGCAGGATCCGCAGTGGGTTGAAGAATTTCGATTGTGGTAAGGGTGCGGTCCGGGAGGTTGACTGTGTGGGCGCTATGGGTCTGGAGGATTCGGCGGGCTGGGCCGCTTTGAAGCATTACCTCCTCGGAGGTATAGTAGTGGGTGACAAATTCGGCTCCATTTCCCGTGGGAATGATCCGGGTTCCCGTCCAAACGGTGCGCTGCTGAGTCTGCTGGCCCACTTCGGCTTCAGTGGTGGTATGACCAATGGGGGTGTTTGGGTCCATACCTGACCATGCCTGGCCGTCCACAGCGAGCGGTGGGTTAACTGCTAGGCTGTCTAACTTCTGAATGGTGGAAGAGCGGAAACTCACCTCGCCCACCGCGGGGAGAGTGGGGTCACTCGCGCTCAACTGACTTTTCTTAAAATTGGAGATCACCAACGTATCGGTGCCCACATTTTGCAGGATCATCAGGCCGTCTGGGGCGAGGATTCGCCTGCGGGCGTCCATGTTCGCGCCCGTGGTGTCGTCGGGCGGAATTAAGAGCCCCTGCCCCCCTCGAATTTTGTAGCTGAGCAGTCGGGATGGTTCGAGCGCCTGGATAGGATTCCATACCAAGACACCCGCAAGGCTTTCGCCAGTGACATTCAGGCCGAGCGATTTCGACAGGAAGGTCCGTGGAGGAACATCCACCACGTTATTTTGGGCATCCCGTTTGATCCCACCTTGATCCGCGCAGGGTTCTCCCCGGCCGAGCTGGCTGGGGTCGGTGCCTCCTCCGTTACCCGAATTCGGTGGAGCGCCTGAACCCGCTTGCTTTGGGTCGCCATTCTGAATGCTTTTGCTAGGCGCATCGTCAGTAAGCTCTGTGTTTTTTCCTGGGTGATCGGAAGTAGGGGCGGTGGCCTTGCACTGGTTATTCTGTGAGGAATCTCCACCCGTGTTGACCTTGATTTTGGCGGCAGCTGGCATCGTGAATGAAGGACTCATGGAGGCAGGCACCACTTCACCAGCGACAGGCCCTGGAGCTGACGAAACAGCATGCACATCGACATGCTTCTTTTCACCTGGCGTGAGGTCGATATGCATTTCTCCAACCGTCACCGTCACATTTGGATTGGCTTCCCCGGGAGCCGGAACATATTCGAGGGTAAAAGACTGGAAGGCAGGCTTGAGGCAACCAGCCTTGGTCTGGCTGCTCGAACTGTATGGCTCAGGGGTGGGACGTGTAGCGCACGGACATTGAGCGTGCATCAAGGGAGACACTATTGTCAATGGCATGAGAGCCAGGGGCAGAAGTCTGAATGAAAAACGTGGTTTCATGGATAAAAAAGTTAGGAGTCCGGTGGATTGGAAAAAGAAGGCAGTTTAGGGGCCACTGGGTGGAGGTTCCGGATCCGGGGACGGAGGGTTGATCAATGCGTCGAGGTATTCCTCCTGCAGCTTTTGGAAGGAAGTGCGAGATTCGAGGGGACTGAAGACCTGGCCTTTGGGGACGACGATGAGAGCCGTACGGTCGTCGGCGATGTGGGGATCAGTGCCGAGGAGGTATTCGTGCCAGTTGGTGAGGCCGTCGTGATCAGGATCAGCGCGGCCATCTGTGGCGGATAGTTTGTTCAAACCGTGCTCGTCCTCGTAGTCGTCGGGTATGCCATCGTGATCAGCATCGGCGAGCGCGGAGTGATCGTTGACAGGGGAGACGGGCACACTGGGAGGGGTGACAGGCTGTTCGCTGGCGATGGCATCGGCAATGGCGATGACCTGGCGCTCTGAGATCTGGTTTAGCCAAGCCAGCAGGTGCCCTTCCATGATGGCGGTGCGGTTGGGGATGTAGTCTTCGCGCACCCAACGGACATTTTCCTTCCATTCGACCACCCCTTTGGTCTGCGTGTCCATGACTGCGCCCCAGCGGGCGGCCTCAGCGGCGATGATGGGTTCGAGTGGGGCGGCGACTTTGGCAAGACTGGCTTGGAGGCTGGTGGTGGTGAGGGCCGCATCGGTCCCGGTCAGCGTCTGCCAGCGGGCGAGCACCGCAGCGCGGAAATCCGCCAAGTGGCAAAGCCGGCAGAAGAGGTAGGCTGGCCCGTCCGGGGCCGACCAGAGTTTGGGAAGCATATTGACATTCACCCCGCTGGATTTGCTGGCTCCGAATTCCGCATCCCAGTTGATGAAGCGCCAAATGCCGCCGACTTCGGAGACCAGATAGTTGTGCTGTGGCCAGTCTTCGTTGGTGAGCCAGCAATTCCACAAAATGTAATCAATAAGGTTGGTCTCATCGATCCGGGAACGTAGATCCGTCGAATCCACGGCGTGCCCCCGCCATTCCTCGGTGGCCAGTGCCAGGACTTCGCTGCGGAGCTGATTCCAATGATCGGAGCTTCCGAGGATGGGTTTAATCAGGAGGTCGTCGCCGGATTCAAGCAGACTGGTGACGCCGGAGGCATCGCGGCTGGTGAGCGGAGCGTCGCCCGCATGGCGTGTCAGGTAGGCATCATCATTCTGCTCCACGGCTTCGTAAACTCCCCAGTAGGTGCCATTGAGAAAGACATGCACAAAGGAACGATGGAGGTAAAGGTGCCCTGCCTCCTCCAACCAGGCGTTGGCCCAGGCATCAGCGAGATACTTGGCGGCGCGTTGATTGGGCTTCCATTGGGGACAGAGCGGCCAGGCATCGTGTGTGGGACTGCGCAGGACGAATTCCTTGCAGGGAAAGCGGCCCGCACTACGAAATACGGGCGAGAGATCCACGCCGGAGTCTTCAAACTTCACGCGAAAACCGTGTTTGGTGGTGACATCATGGAATCGACTGGACGCGCCAGAGATGGCGACCGTGGCAGAGGCCGTGCGGATGGTTTGATCCATGCCAAACGCCTGCAATGTCATGGGACGCTTCCAGTCGGGGCCTTTGTGCGAGGCTTTGGTATAAATTCCATTTGCGGCATCGAAAAAGGCATCCCACGGAGCGGTGAGCACAACCACTGGAGCGGCGGCGAGCGCAGTGGCATACGTCGGGGCAGGAAACGATGCGTCCACAGGCCCAATCACGTCTGCCCACGGAACGCAGGTGAAGGGAATGGAGAAGGTGTGCAAATCTTTATCCCAATAAGCATCATCTGTGAAAGTGACGGGCAGTCCGGCAGGGCGATCCTGCGCGGCAATCATGCCTGGAAAGAGATAGGCTGCCGTCATAACCGGACTGAAATGCTCACCATCCGTGGCGACAGCACGAACGATGGTCGAAAGCGTGATGGGATAGGAACCCGGCCAGACGAGAGAAGTGAGATTTGCCGGGTCAGATCCATCCGTGCTGAAACGAATCTGCAATCCCGGGCTGGCAGTTAGACTCAGGGTAAACGGTGCATTGACCAGCCCAGCCACCCGCGACGCGACGGGGGCCGTCAAATTTAAGGACGGCTCGGGGTTGGAATCCGTAGAGAGACTGTGCAGATAAGTGGCCAGGGCTGACAACGTGTGGCCCGAGGGAACGACATCGCGGTCGTCGGTGGTGGGATCAGACCCAAGCGCCGTCTCAGCGGCATCTGGAATGCCATCACGATCCCGATCCGCAGCGAGCGGATTGTCTGCGAGGATGGCAAGATCGTCCAGATAGACGGGTGCCGCAGCATCCCCCATCAGAATGTAAGCGGCGGTATGCGAGATGGGGCTTTCCTGAAAGCCTAAATTGGTGGCGGCCAGTTTTCCATCCAACCAACAATCCCAAATCTGGCGCACAAAATCCTGCCGCAATGAGAGCCGCGCCCAACTGGTAACCCGTCCGCTCCCGACCTCAATAGGCAGGGTGGCTGCCGTCTGCACCCATGATCCACCTCCGGAGCCGTCACCATTAAAGAGCCACAGGTTCGCTGTGTCGGATTCCACAGAAGTGCGGAACAAACCGATCCTGGCACCATCCACATCCAGCAATTCATCCACCCCAGGCCCACCCGTGGCGGGCAAAACCGTGGCCACCGTGCGCAAACGAAAATCCAAAAACATCACCGGTTGCGGCATTGACCCCGTGTCCAGCGACAACCTTGCCTGCGAGAAGGGAGATCCAGGGGCGAGCCGCAAACTCTGTTGCCCGCCAAACGCCAGTTCATTGACTACCTCCGCGGTCCCTTGCTCCACTGTCCAACCGCGCTGACCGTGAATGCTGCCCAGTGGCAACGATTCAAAATCCATGCTGTAAGGTGGAATCTCAGCCTGCGCATTGACGCTATTCGGGGGCAGCACGGTTGAACAAAACAGCGCTGCAAGCGTGAATTTGATCAAGGCTTGAGGGCCGGTAGTTGCACCCAATCTCCCGGGGGAAAGGTCCAGAGGTCTCTGGCGAGTGATAATTGCAGATGACAGTGAACGGAACGCGGAGCGGGATTCGTGAAGCATAAGCCAGAGTAGAAAAACGGACGCCGGATATGGTGCCGCAGCGCAATAAAATGAAAATCCGTCAAAACATTCAAGAATTTTATTTCTGAACGCATGAAAGATTCACCCAAGTGGCTCACAATCAAGGATTGCTTCGGAACTCTGCCGGAAAGTCAAAAACGTTCCAAGAAGCCAGCCTCTAAGGCCGCAACCGAACCCAAACCCACTACTCAGGTTCAATCCTTCGGGGAAGATCCCATCCGGGTGAATAGTTATAAGGAGGATGCCGTGGAAATCAAGCCCGCTGATCGACAGGTGCCTGAACAATAGGTTTCCGGGGCGTTGTTCATTGGCTGCGATTGAGATAAATTGGATTGGCTGTGGGTCCGGTGATTTTCTCCTGCGTCAGGCGGGATCATTCCGAAGTTCCGCCACAAACGTGGCGTTGGTGTAGAGGTAGTCATGCGTTTCCCCGAATTCCGAAAAGACATCCGTGCTAATCTCAATGATTGAAGTGCCGGAAATTCTTCAAGATTCTTGTCACGACCCCTTCCCCGCCCCTTCCCACGCAAAAGCACAGAGTGCGGCGCGCGACTCCCGTCCGCCAACGCAGCCGCCCCACCCTCCGCATGCCTCACCAGCCACTTGTGCCCACACTTGCGGCTAATCCCAAATTCCAAACACAGCTCCGTCACCGTAAATCTCCCGCTTTTGGCTAAGGAGATAAATTTCTGTCGTTGCTCCATCGTAGGCGTATTGTTCCAAGGCATAGACTGCCTCAGCAACTGTAACCCATGTGCCAGGTCAACCTGTTACCTGTCTCATCGGTCCATACCTACGGTGATCCCGGCGACCGGGATGGATTGGGTTTCGGATTTTTGTCAGGATTTTTTTCCTACCCCCTTTTCCCTGTCGTTTCGGATTTTCGTTAGCGCTGAAATCAGTTGGGGCGGTTCCAACGTAAGAAAAGAGGGAAGGGCTTCAAAGCGGGTAATCCATGC
The DNA here is from genome assembly GCA_943333275.1 of Akkermansia muciniphila. Taxonomy (GTDB): domain Bacteria; phylum Verrucomicrobiota; class Verrucomicrobiia; order Verrucomicrobiales; family V1-33; genus JAGNEJ01. The sequence goes on along the minus strand of CALQSQ010000133.1, from coordinate 2,139 downwards.
AATAATGCAATCTAGACCGGAATTGGAAAATTTAGCCCACCGCTGTGCCCTCCAAATTAACGTGTCTTCGGAACCTACTTCAGATAAAAAACTTAGCGCATAGTCTACAGCAAGAGCAGTATCATTAACATATCCATACGTTTCAACTTCCTGTTCAGATAGCCATATAAGTGCTGGGATATAATATTGAAACGCCTCTGGTGACAACCACAAAAAGACCTCGAAATGAATGCGTAAATCAAGCAATTCCACCTCGTTCCACTGCCTTCCAATAAGACATTTTATGTCGTCGTCAACGTCGTGGCCACTGGAATCCGTCAGGGCCACCTCTCTCCAATCTGGTGGCTCAAGCGGAAAAATGTTAGCTAACTTTTCGACATCCATTTTTGCAGTTTAGTTACATTTGGAGGCTATGAATTCGCCGCACTTTACCACATTCTGCCATGCTTGAGCCGCAGCTTGTTGGTGTCCCGCATCCCCTCCATCAAAGCATTTGTCATTGATGACACTTCTTGCTGCCGCTAGTCCCAACCAAGCAGTCTTTTTTATTTTGAGCACCCAACAACAGTTGGAATCATTGCAGCCTTTCAAAATGCCTGTTTCCAATTTAGCGGCATCTACATTAGCTTTTAGGATTCCATAGTACAATGTCGAGCAATTGCCAGTCCCTGGGCCAGGCTGACTTAGGTCGTAGATGCCCGCTCCGATGATCGCAACTCCTGCAACGATATCTAGTATGGGTAAAGGCCCGTCAGCAGCTGCCATTCCACCAGCAATAGGAAGGACTCCAGCCATAGCGCCCCTCCCATCCGTATCTACGTATGAAATAGGTTTATTTCCTGCTATCGCTAGCAAATTCCTCCCACCCCGCTCTCCAATCGGATCCCTATTCGGCCACCGTCCAATGCAAGTCAGGTAATACCGATACCCATAATAATACATCCCCTCCCTCACCTCAATTTCCCGGTCCAAATACTTCGTGCTGAAGCGGTAAGGCTGATCGGCTCCGAAGGTCAGTGGCGCGGCCTCCGTGTAGGCATTGCCACCGAAAGCGGTGTAGCGGTAGCGGGCTTCGCGGGTGCCGGAGGTGTTGGTGAGGGCGATGACGTTGCCGTTGCCGTCGTAGTGGTAGTAGTGCGCCTCAGTCGCACCGGTGCCCACGGTTGCCTCCGCCATGAGCAATCCGCCGTCTCCGCCTGCTCTCTGGTGGGTGCCGCTGACGTCGGCACCCCAGGTGTAGCGGTACTTGGTGGAGGTGGTCAGCTCCCGTTCTTCGATCACATTCCAGCCATCGTAAATAAAGGCGGTGGTGGTCTTGAGTGTGGGTGGCGAAGTGGAGGGGTCGAAAACTTGTTTGAGAATGCGGCGACCCAGGGCATCGTAGCGATACAGAACGTTTCTCGCTTCCGTGGATCCTTCCGCAGCGCGGCTGGCTCCGATGAGTTGGTTCCCTTCATCCCAGGCCATGCTGATGGGCGTGGCCCCGGTGGCTGGGGGGATGAAACCAATCATGTTTCCGTTCAAATCATGTCCCTGCGGCAAAGTGGCAATGGCGCTGTATTGGTCCAGGGCATTGGGCGTGTAGGCGGTGGCGGTGCCATTTTGAGTGTGGCTGGTGCGGTTTCCTGTGGGGTCGTAGACGAAATCCTCATCCGTGAGCGTGGCATTTCCGACATAGTCTCCGCTGGTCACCTGCCCGGCTGGATCGTAGCCGTAGGTGTCGGTCCATGCCGCATTGCTGCTCCGCGTGATGCCGGTGCGGCGGCCGTTGGCAGGATCGAGCGTGTAGCTGACGCCATCCACCGTCTGCCCGCTCTTGGTGGTGAGCACGGAGGTGAGGTCTCCGGTGGTGGGGTTGTAGCCGTAGGCCGTGTTCGCCCCATTCGCCTTCGTCACCTGTGTGGGCCGCCCCGCCGTGTCGTAAGTGTAAGTCGCCACCGCCGCCGCTCCGGCAGGCGTGACGGTTTTCAACTGGGATCGGGCACTGTAGGTGTAATTGAGCACTCGGCCATCAGGATAGGTCAAACTGGCCGGATTGCCATCGGAATCGAACGTGGTGCCGACAATGCCGATGATCCCTGCTTCGGGGATGGATTGAGTTTCGGAGATTTTCCGGCTGCGTCCGTCGTAGCCGAAAGT
>CALQSQ010000132.1 GCA_943333275.1 Akkermansia muciniphila | reverse complement strand
GCGCTCGGCGGTCTGCCGGACGACCTGCTGAATCCCAACGGTGGAGCCATCGCGCTCGGACATCCTGTCGGAGCCAGTGGAGCCCGCATCATTCTCACCTGTCTGCATGAACTCAAACGCCGCAATGCCCGCACTGGTCTCGCCACGCTCTGCGTGGGAGGAGGCCAGGGAGGTGCCGTGTGGCTCGAAAGGAACTAATCCCATGAATGCCACCCAAACATCCCCGCTCACTCCCCTCACCCGCCCTCAGGAAGCGGTGCTGCGCCTCGTCGATGACCATGGCATCTGCCATCTCATCTTCGACACTCCCGGCTCCGTAGCGAATATTTTCACGCGCGAATCCATGGCCGAACTGGAGCGCCACATCCAATGGATTGCTTCCGCAAGCGATGTCAAAGGAGTCCTGCTCCGCAGCGCGAAGTCGCGCATTTTTATCGCAGGAGCAGATCTCAATACCATGCTCCAATGCCCTCCGGTGGAGATCGGCGATCACATTGCCACCGGCCAGCGCGTCTTCTCTGCGTTGGAGAAACTGCCCATGCCAAAAATCGCCGCCATCCACGGAGCCTGCCTCGGAGGCGGATTCGAGCTGACGCTGGCGTGCAATTATCGAATCGCCAGCGACGCCCCCTCCACTCGCATCGGCCTGCCCGAAACGCAGCTTGGACTCATTCCCGCCTGGGGCGGCAGCACGCGCCTGCCCAAACTCATCGGCGTGCGTGGCGCCTGCCATGTCATTTTGAAAGGCACCGGATTCACAGCCTACATGGCCAAGAAGCATGGGTTGATCGATGAAGTGGTTCCGGCACATTGCCTGCTCAAGCACGCTGTTGAATGGCTCATGCATCCTTCTCCCGCAGCGCACCACAGCACCATGGATCGTTTCGTGGCACCGGTGATCCGGGGCATCACGCGGGGGCATTTGCAACGCAGCACTCATGGAAACTATCCCGCATTGCCCGCCGCGCTCGATCTCATCAGCCGCGCTCCGTGGCGATCGCTGGAGGAGTCGCTGGCTGCCGAACGCCGCGCTTTCGAATCGCTCATTCGCGAACCCGGCAGCCGCAATCTCATCCGCCTTTTCTTCGCCAGAGAACGCGCCAAGAAACGCAGCGTGCCGGGTGTCGCCTCCAAGATCACGAAGGTTGCCATCATCGGGGCCGGCGTGATGGGCTGCGGCATTGCCTACTGGTTGAGCACGCGGGGACTTTCGATCGTTCTCACCGACATCAACGCTGCCGCCCTGGCCGCCGCCGAGCAACGCCTGCATCAGGCCTGCAGCGAAGGTGTCCGTCGCCACCTGCTTACCAAGACTGAAGCGCAGGCGGTCTTGGATCGCATTGTGCTGGCTCTGAACGAGGTTCCGCTGCCGCGCGTCGATCTCGTAATCGAAGCAGCGGTGGAGAACCCTGACATCAAACGCAAGCTCTTCGCCAGCGTCGCCGCCCGCATCAAGCCAGGCACGCTGATCGCCTCGAACACCTCGGCCATTCCCCTGGCGGGTTTGCTTCCATCTGCAAACTTTGTCGGATTGCATTTCTTCAATCCCGTCCACGCCATGCCCCTGGTGGAAATTGTCCGCCCTGCCAATGCCAGCGATGATGCTGTCGCCACTGCGGTCCAATTTGTGCAGGACATCGGCAAACTGCCCATCGTGGTGAAAGACAGCCCTGGCTTTCTGGTGAATCGCGTGCTCATGCCCTGCCTGTTGGAGGCCGCGCGCATGGTCCATGCCGGCGCAGGCATTGCGAGCGTGGATCAGGCGATGTTGTCATTTGGCATGCCCATGGGACCGCTGCGGTTACTGGATGAAGTGGGGCTCGACGTCGCGCTGCACGTGGTCAAAACCCTAGCCACCGTCTTTCCCACCATGGCCGACATTCCATCCTGGCTGGAGGAACGCGTTGCCTCCGGGGCCCTCGGTCGCAAGACCTGGCACGGCTACTACGACTACCCCAACGACAAGGAGCCAGCGCCTACCGATCATTTGAAAATTCGACCACGCGATGTCGCAGAAGCGCAACGGCGGCTTCCCTTGCTGCTTACCAATGAAGCCGCGCATTGCCTCGATGAAGGGATCACCGAGTCGGCGGCGGACATAGATCTCGGCATGGTTCTCGGCACAGGCTACGCCCCGTTCCGTGGCGGTCCGCTGCGCCATGCGGACGCCATTGGTCTGGAAACTGTCGTCGAGGAACTGCGCCGCCTGGCGACAGAATTCGGTCCCCTTTACAGCCCGGCGCTCGGGCTCATCGAGCGCGCCAACAATCACCTAACCTACCACCCGGAGGAACCACCCCATGAAAACACCCGATAACAGCATCATCGACACCTCAAAGATGTCCACGGGCCAGCGCGCCGCGTTGGAAACCGCCGAAGCCGCACGCGAGACCGTCAGCGGACGCAGCTTTGCCGCCACGCTCTTTCTGGGACGTCCGGATTTTGGAAAGATCGTGCCTTTTCCCGCCCAGTCTCTTGAAGACCATGACCAGGGCGATGCGTTCCTGAAGCATTTGGACGAAGTCCTGGCTGGAGTGGATCCGGATGCCATTGACCGCGAAGGAGAGATTCCCGATGGTGTCATCGAAGCGCTGGCGGGCATCGGAGCCTTTGGCATCAAGATTCCGCGTCGCTATGGCGGACTCGGCCTTTCGCAAACGAACTACAGCCGCACGGCCATGCGACTGGGAAGTTTCTGTGGAAACCTCACCGCCCTGTTGTCGGCTCACCAATCCATCGGCGTCCCCCAACCCCTCATGATGTTTGGCACCGCCGGTCAGAAGGAAAGTTTCCTGCCGCGGTGTGCCGCTGGTGAAATCAGCGCCTTCGCCCTCACCGAACCCGATGTGGGCAGCGATCCCGCCCGCATGCATACCACCGCCACCCCGACCGAGGATGGCCAGGCCTTTCTCATCAACGGCGAGAAACTCTGGTGCACCAATGGCACCAAGGCCGGATTGCTCGTCGTCATGGCCCGCACCCCAGCTCCTGACAAGGATAGCGCCCGCGCCCCTATCACTGCCTTCATCGTGGAGGCCAACTCGCCTGGTGTGGAAATTGTCCGCCGCTGCCGGTTCATGGGCCTCCGCGCTCTTTACAATGCCGTGATTCATTTCCACGACGTCCGCGTTCCGCGCGAAAACATCATCCTGGGAGAAGGCAAGGGTCTGCGCGTGGCTCTCAGCACGCTGAACATCGGACGCATCACTCTGCCCGCCGCCTGCGCCGGAGCCGCGCGGCGTTGTCTGGATATTGCCACCCGCTGGGCTGCGAAGCGTGAACAATGGGGCGCACGCATCGGCGACCACGCTGCCATCGCCGGCAAACTCGCCCGCATGTCCGCCCACACCTTCGCCATGGAAAGTCTTGTCTATTACGTCTCCTCCCTTGCGGAGAAGAAAGCTGACGTCCGGTTGGAAGCCGCTCTGGCCAAGCTCTGGGGCACCGAACGCGCCTGGGAGATCGTCAATGACACCATGCAAATTCGCGGCGGTCGCGGCTACGAAACGACCGACAGCCTCAAAGCACGCGGCGAAGATCCCGAGCCCGTCGAACGTTTCCTGCGCGATGCCCGCATCAATACCATCTTCGAAGGCAGCAGTGAAATTATGCGGCTTTTCATCGCCCGCGAAGCGCTCGACCCGCACCTGCAAGCCGGCGCGCCGCTGCTCGACACCCGCCTGCCTTTGAAGAAACGTCTCGCCGCCCTGCCCGCCGCCATGAAGTTTTACATGCCTCACCTCCTGGGCATTCTCTGGCCCTTCCAACGCATCCCCAACGTCGGACCCTTCCGCCGCGAAGCCCGCATGGTGGCCAAACTCAGCCGCAAACTCGCCCGCGCCATGATCGTCGCCCTGGCCAGATTCGGCCCGAAACTCGACCGCCAGCAACTCGTGCTCGCCCGCCTCGTCGATGCCGGAGCCGAACTCCTTGCCGCCACTGCCAGCATCGCCCGCGGCCAGCACCTGTGCGAGACCCACCCCTCGGATGAAATCATCCCCACCGTCCGGCACCTCTGCCAGCTGGCCCTCCAACGCACGCAGGAACTGTTGCGCGACACCTCGCCAGCCAGTGACCACGATGGCTACAAACTGGCGCAGGGATTGATGAGCGGGGTTTCCTAACAGTCTGTTGAAAAACATTCATCGCCCATCGATGGTCTGCCTGGAGGATAAATAGCCCGCGGATTTTAGGTGAATCCTGCTGCTTTGAAATCGGGATGTTCGCCACCCGGCCTCTGACCGCTGCGGCGCAGGCAAAATTTCCCGTGATTGGTGATTCGACAGCCGGGGATTCGTGGCTATGCAGAAGGCACGATGACGAGAGAACGTATGGCGGAAGTATTTGAGGAGATAGCTTTGTTAATGGAGCTGAAGGGGGAAAATCCGTTCAAGATCCGGGCGTATCGCACGGGGGCGGAGACGGTCATGTCCTTTCCGGGCGATATCATTGCCCGGGCGCAGTCCGGGGATTTGGCGGGGATCAAGGGGATCGGGGAGGCGCTGCGGGACAAGCTGCATGAGATGGCGACGACGGGCGGACTGAAATTTTACGACTACCTGCGCGGGGAGTTTCCGGAGGGGATTTTTGAGCTTTTCGAGCTGCAGGGGTTGGGCCCGAAGAAGGTGGCGATGCTTTACAAGGAACTGGGGGTGGCTTCCATTGCCGGTCTGCAGGAGGCGATTGCTGCTGGGAAACTGCAGGATCTGGCGGGCTTTGGTGCGAAATCGGTGCAGAAGTTGGAGCAGTCGATCGCCTTTCATTTCAGCCATGCGGGTATCTTCCGTCAGGAGCAGGTGGCGCATGACGTGGCGGACATTCTGGCCGCGCTGCGGGGTCATCCGGACGTGTCGCGGGCGGAAGTGGCGGGGAGTTATCGGCGTGGCAAGGAGACGGTGGGAGACTTGGATTTCCTGGTTGCGACGTCTCATCCCGAGGAAATCATGGCCTATTTTACCAGTCAGCCGTGGGTGGCGGACATCATTGCCCACGGTCCCACGAAGAGTAGTGTTCATCTGGCCAGTGGTATTCAGTGCGACCTGCGCGCGGTGACCAATGCCCAGTTCCCTTTTGCCCTGGCCTATTTTACCGGGAGCAAGGAACACAATGTAGCGCTGCGATCCCGGGCGCTCAAATACGGCTGGACGTTGAACGAATACCGGTTTGCCAGCACGACCCCAGACGGCCCGCCGCCGCCAACGGATATCCACGAGGAGAAGGACATTTACCGAGCGCTGGAGCTTGATTCCATCGAGCCGGAATTGCGCGAGAACACCGGGGAGATCCCGGCGGCTGAGGAGGGATCCTTGCCCAGACTGGTGGAAATGGATTTCCTGCGGGGAACATTTCACAATCACACGACCGCCAGCGATGGCAGGAATTCCCTGCTGGAAATGGCGGAGGCTGCGCGGGAAATGGGCATGGAGTATCTGGGCATCGCCGACCACAGTAAGGCCTCCTTCCAGGCCAATGGTCTGGACGAGGGGCGGCTGCGTGAACAGATCGCGGCGATCCGGGAAATGAATCAGGGCTGGAAGGATTTCCGATTGTTCGCCGGCAGCGAGGTGGACATCCTCAAGGATGGCCGGCTGGATTATCCCGATGAAATGCTGGCGGAACTCGATTACGTGGTGGCCTCGGTGCACAATGCCTTTCAGCTCAGCGAGGAGGAAATGACCAATCGCATCCTTAAGGCCGTGGAGAACCCGCATGTCACCATGCTGGGACATCTGACAGGGCGGCTGCTCGCAAAACGCGACCCCTATGCGGTGAACATCCCCAAGATCATCGATGCCTGCGCGGAAACGGGCACGATCATCGAGCTCAACGCCAACCCCTGGCGGCTCGACATGGACTGGCGGTGGTGGCGGTTGGCCAAGTCGAAGGGAGTCCTTTGCAGCATCAATCCGGATGCCCACAGCACCGATGGCCTCCACGACCTCTATTACGGCATGCGGATCGCCCGCAAGGGCTGGCTGGAGCGGTCGGATGTGGTGAACTGCCTCAAGGTGGCCGAGATCACGAAACTGCTTAATGCTAAACGAGAACGCATGGCGGCAACGCTCACCTAGGCCATTTCTCAGAATGGTGCGTTTTCTCCTGTTGCCCTCCGGGGGGTTGCTGTCATAATGGCAGGCTTTTCCCCGGCATTCCCGCTCCCCTCCCCTTCCGGAGCCTTTCCAAATTTTTTACCTCCATCATGATTCAGTATATTTTACGCAAGATCGTCGGCAGCAAGAACCAACGTGAACTAAAGAAAATCTGGCCGATCGTCAAACAGATCAACGACATCGAGGCCAGACTCCAAAATGAACCCACCAGCGCGCTGGTGGATCGGACGCGCAAGTGGCAGGCGGAACTCAGCGAGATGGATGGCGAGGAGCAGCGCAAGCATCTCCTGAAGATCCTGCCGGAGGCCTTTGCCGTGGTGAAAAATGGCGCCCGCCGCCTCGTCGGCCAGGAACTCGTCGTGTGCGATCAGCCTTTGAAATGGGAAATGATCCATTTCGACACCCAGCTCATCGGCGGCTACGCGCTGCACATTGGCAAGATCGCCGAAATGGCCACGGGTGAAGGCAAGACTCTGGTGGCCACGCTGCCGCTTTATCTCAACGGCCTGACGGGCCGCGGAGTGCATCTTGTCACCGTTAATGATTACCTCGCCCGCCGGGATTCGGAATGGATGGGGTATCTTTTGAAATCGCTGGGCCTGACGGTCGGCTGTATCCAGAACGACATGCGCAGCAACGAGCGCCGCGAGCAATACGCCTGTGACATCACCTACGGAACGAACAGTGAGTTTGGTTTCGACTACCTTCGTGACAACGGCATGGCCACCAGCAAGGCCGAGCAGGTGCAGCGCGGCTATTATTTCGCGATGGTCGATGAAGTGGACTCCGTGCTCATCGATGAAGCGCGCGTGCCTCTCATTATTTCCGGCCCGGTCCAGGTGGACAATCACCAGTATGACGTTTTCAAGCCCTTCGTGGAGCGCCTCGTGCGCCAGCAGAACGAACTCATGAACCGCATCGCCGGAGAGGCCAAGGAGTTCGCCGAGAAGGGCCAGTGGGAGGAAGTGGGATCGCGGCTCTTCAAGGTGAAAATGGGCATGCCCCGGCACAAGCAACTGCTGCGGATGATGGAGGAACCGGAATACCGCCGCAGCATGGAGAAGGCGGAATTGGTTTGTTATCAGGACCCCCAGAAGCGCCAGCTTTTCGCCCTCAAGGAGGAACTCTACTACCACATGGACGAACGCAACCATGAGGCGGACCTCAGCGAGATGGGGCGTGAATTTCTCAATCCCAAGGAGCCCGACGCCTTTGTCCTTCCGGATCTGGCCACGCTCTTTGCAGACATTGACAACGACACCAACCTGAAGCCTGAGGAGAAACTCAAGGCCAAGGAGGAGGTGCAGGCGAAGATGGATCAGCAGGCGGGCAAGCTCCATAACATTTCCCAGTTGCTCCGTGCCTACACGCTCTACGAAAAGGACCAGCAATACGTCGTGGAAGACAACAAGGTCGTCATCGTCGATGAAAACACCGGCCGGAAAATGCCCGGTCGCCGTTGGAGCGATGGCCTGCACCAAGCCGTGGAAGCCAAGGAAGGCGTGCAGATCGACAAGGAGACCCAGACGCTCGCCACCATCACCATTCAAAATTATTTCCGCCTCTACCAAAAACTTGGCGGCATGACCGGAACGGCCGAGACGGAAGCCGCGGAGTTCAACGACATCTACAAGCTGGATGTGCTCGTGATCCCGACCAACCGCCCTGTCGTGCGGAAGGATTTCAACGATAAAATCTACAAAACCCGCCGCGAGAAATACAACGCAGTGATCAATTTCCTCAAGGAACGGCATGCCACCGGACAACCCATTCTCGTCGGCACGGCCAGCGTCGAGGCTTCGGAGACTCTCAGTCGCATGATGAAGCGTGAGAAGATCCCGCACAGCGTGCTCAACGCCAAATTCCACAAACAGGAGGCTGAAATCGTCGCCCAGGCCGGACAACCGGGGCAGGTCACCGTTTCCACGAACATGGCGGGCCGCGGCACGGATATCAAACTGGGCAAGGGCGTCGCCGAACTAGGCGGTCTGCTCGTCTGCGGCACTGAGCGCCATGAAGGTCGGCGGATCGACCGTCAGTTGCGTGGTCGTTGCGCGCGCCAGGGCGATCCGGGTGAGACGATCTTTTTCCTCAGCTTCGAAGACGACCTCATGCGGAATTTCGGCGCGGCCGAACGCATGACCAAGCTCATGGAGCGCATGGGCCTGGAGGACGGACAGGAACTCGAACACCCATGGCTGAACCGTTCCATCGAAAGCGCCCAGAAGCGCGTGGAACAGCGCAATTACACGCAACGGAAACGCACCCTGGAGTTTGACGATGTCATGAACAAGCAGCGGATGGTCGTTTATGATTTTCGCAACGAGGTGCTCAACACGGATAATCCCCATGAAATCATCGAGGAAATCATCGACCAGGCCATCCCGGACCGCGTCAAGGGTTTCATCGACGTGGAAGAGGGCACGCCCGACATCGAAGGACTCAAGACCTGGGTCAACAGCACTTTCCCGCTGCGCCTGACCGACGAGGAACTGCCCGAGTCAATCAACTCCGAGGCCGCCTCCAAGCTTGTGATCAGCAAGGTCAAGGAAACCTATGCGCTCAAGCAGCAAACGGAACACGATGAGGGCGCCATGGAACTCGAACGTTATGTCCTCCTCGGTGCCATCGACCGCCTCTGGCAGGAGCACCTCTATGCCATGGACGCGCTGCGCGATGGCGTGCATCTGCGCTCCTTCGCCCAGAAGGATCCGCTGATCGAATACAAGATGGAAGCCTATGAAATGTTCAGCACCCTGATGACGAACATCCGTGGCGAAATCCTCCAGAATCTCTTCCGCAGCACCACCAACATCAAGGCTTACGAAATGCTGCTGCACGATCTAATGAGCGGCGCGCAGGCTCCACGGCCCAATCCCTCCGCGCCCGTCGGCGGTGGCACCTTCACCGCCAGCGGTGGAGCGTATGCCGCCCCTCGCCCCGCTCCCGCGGAGGATCCCAACCGCCCCCGCATCCAACTCCCCGATGAATCCGCCGCCCCCGCATTGCCACCCGGCATGACCAAAGTGGGTCGCAATGAGGCGTGCCCGTGCGGGTCAGGCAAAAAATTCAAGAACTGCCACGGCAAGGGGATCGTTTAGAGCCATCCCCCGGCCGGTGGAGCGTGCGACATTCCATTGACATATTTCGTTCATCCTGAGTTAATGTGGAAATTTCAATCCACAAACCCATGAATTTACGCTGCACACTCCCGCTGCTTTTCACGACCATCGCCCTGGTCCAGGCCGACGATAAACTGGATTTCAAACCTGCCTTTGAAGTCGGCAAGACCTACCACCAGCAGATGGAGATGACGCAGGACATGCCCATCCCCAAGGCGGGCAAGATGCACATGGTCATCGGCATGGACATGGACGTGGCGGTGGAGGCCGGTGCCGAACCCGGTCAGACCAGGGTCGTCGTTTCCTACGAGGCCATGCGCATGAAGGCGGACATGGCTGGCAAACAGACCATGAACTACGATTCAAAGGATCCCGCCACCACGAAATCCCCCGGTTCGGAGAGCTTCGCCCAAATGGTCGGCGCCAAAATCACCCTGACCCTGGATGCCCACAATCTCCCGGTAAAAATCGAGGGACTCGATAAACTCAGCAAGAATCCCGCCGCCGCCCAGTTCCTGAACGAAGATGCCATGAAGAACATGTTCGGCCAGATGGGCCTGATGTCCCTGCCCAAGCAGCCCGTGGGCAAGGGCGAGAGCTGGGAATTCAGCCAGGCCATCCCGAACCCCATGATGAGTCTGAAGGTCGATGGCAAATACACCTACGCTGCCGATGAAGTGCAGGAGGGAAACAAGATCGTCAAAGTCGTCTTCGATGGCAAACTCGCCATGGCAATGAACGACGACGCGATCGCCAAATCCGTTGGGGATTCCGCGCAGGCCACCAAGGCCCGCGAAGCCATGAAAAAGATGGGGATGGAGATCACGGATGGGGTGATGCACGGAACGATTGATTTCGATCCCGTCCTGCATTTTGCCCGTAAATCCGAAGTGACCACCTCCATGACCATGAAGATGAAGAGCCCCGATAATGGCGAAGCCATGGAAATGCCGATGAAACAAAACACCGTCATCAAATTGCTCAAGGTCGAGCCCACCAAGTAGCTCTCACGCCTCCCCATGCCTCATGTCCTGATCATTCACGAAGTCGCGGACTACGCCGCGTGGAAACAAATTTTCGATGGCGCGGCCACCATCCGACATGATGCGGGCGAGCGTTCCTACCAGGTTCTGAAGGATCAGAACGATCCCAACAAGGTCGTCCATTTCTCCACCTGGACATCACTGGAGGCCGCCAGGAGCTTTTTCGAATCGCCGAGGCTCGTGAAAATCCGCGAGGAGGCCGGGGTCAAATCGCCGGATTTCATTTATCTCGAAGAACTTGAGGCAGGCACGCTCTGAGGGCGATTTTCAAAACGCCACGGCCAGACCAACGCTGTGCCTGAGCAGTTTCAGATACTCCCGGCGGCTGATCTCCTCGGCGCCGAAGGTTTCCAAATGCTGGGTCGTCCACTGGGTGTCGAGCAGCGTGAAGCCAGAGGCCCGCAGGCGCTCCACCAGCGCCACCAGGCACACCTTGGAGGCATCCGTAACGCGGCTGAACATTGATTCCCCGAAAAACACCCCGCCTATCGCAATCCCATACAGCCCGCCCACCAGTCGCCCCTCCTGCCAGGCCTCCACGCTGTGGCCGAATCCAAGGTCAAAGAGCCGGCCATAGCTTGCCACAATCAAGCCGCTGATCCACGTCATCTTGCGTTCGGCGCAGCCCTGCATCACCTCCCGAAATGAGGTATCGAAGCGGATTTCAAACGGTGCCTTCCGCAGCGTGCGTTTCAGCCCGTGGGGAATGTGAAATCGCGCATCCAGCGGAATGATCCCGCGAGGATCCGGCGAGAACCAGCCGATCTCCCCGCTCTCCATCGCCATGGGAAAGATCCCCTCCGCATAGGCATTGAGCAGCAGGTCCGGCGGCAGCAGTTCAGGTTTTTCGTGAGGAAATTTCACAGCTTCCCCACCCTACCCCATCCCCCATGTGATGCAATGGAAACGCCCTTATTTACGGCGGTTCGTCCCCTGCATCCCCTTTGGGCGGTTCTCCTGACGTTGCTCGCCGGTCGGCGATCCCTCAACGATCGTCGGCCCCACATCCTCATGGTTTGCGAGTTTCGTCATTTCCTCAATCCACAGGCCCGCATCCTTGTGTCCGAGATGACTCTTAATATGATTCACCATGCTGGTTGCCGACCCCATTTCATTGCCCATTTGGAAGGCGTCCTTCATCATCCCCCACTCCAGGCGTGGCAGCTTCTCCTCCTTGAACTTCAGATTGTTCTCCTCGCCCTTGCTGTTGGGATCGTTCTTGCCCTCGCGCTCCTCGATCTCCAGGACATCGGTGAGCATTTGAATGCGCTTCTTCCAGCTGTTCGCCACCTCCGAAGCCTTCTTTTGAGAGCGAAGATAGGGCAGCACAACGGTGTCGTAAATGGAGTCGATCGCCACCGGATTGTAACTCCATCCCTCCCGGCGGGCCATGGTCAGGTCCAGTTTGTAAAACCTTCCGAACACCGTGCCGATCACATCCGCATTCAATCTTCCGCGCATCGTCTTCATTCTTTTCCACGCCGCTTCCAGCGAATCCAAAAACGCCGGCACCTGTGACACCACCTTGGCAAACTCCGCATCACTGACCGCATTCCCGGCCTGAATGCTCAGCACCAGCCACTGGAGCTGCAATTTGAGAACCTGCTTGTGCTCGGCATCATTGAGCGCCTTGGCCCCGTCCTCCCGCTTCCAAAGATTGAATTCAGACCCCGTCTTCCCCTTGTCGATAAATTCCACCTTCTCCAGGCACTTCATGAACAGGGTGTAAGCCTTGTCATCTGCCGTCAGCGCATCCTGGAACGCCGCCAGCGCCGTGGCAGTGGCCTTGCTCTTCGCCGCTCCCAACTGACCACTCAACGCCTGCAGACTCTTCAACAATTCCGCCAGCGCCTTCTCATTCAGCGCCGAGCCATTGGACGCCGACGGTGGCTTGACCGGTGCCACGGGTTCACCGTCATCAGCATCCTCCGTCTGGGCCGGCGACGCCGCCGGAGCGGCAGGTTTCGCCGGAGCCGGAGCGGTCTGGCTGAAGGCAGTGATCGGGCTGACCAGTCCGATCAAACTGACCAGACCAAGACGGGAAATACGAGACGGGAGAATTTTCATGCCCGAAACCCTGACACCGAATCCCCAACATGCCAACCATTCCCTCTAGGGGCATCCCCGATGCCGCCACACCAACCGCCCCTAATTGTAAATTTATTTGAACAAATCCGGGGAGTTGGTGAATCAAAATTTCGCAAAATGTCGAGAGCCCCTGGGAGCTTAGCAATTGCACCCCCGGCACCCCCGCGACGCACCCCGCCATGGTCCAGCCCCTTTCCCCCCACCCCTTGACCCCGCCCCCACCGAGTGCCAAACTCCCCACTCCCCCCATGAAACCCGCCCTACTCAAGATCCTCGCCATCGTGCTCATCGGCGCGCTGGTCTTCCTGGGCGGATGGCTTCTTTACCACGGAGGCTGGGAAAAGCTGAAGGAAGATTGGACGGGGAAATACCGGGAGAGACCCAATCCAAGCCGTGGGGCGTTGGCACTGGGGCCGGATGGCTACTACTGGGGGGTTACCTCTGACAGCACCGAGATGCCAGGCTACCTCTATAAGATGAAGGCGGACGGCTCTGGTTGGCGCATCGTCCACACCTTCCTGCATAATGAGTCCCCAATTTCTGGAATCTATCCAGAAGGTAGTTTGGTCTCGGATGGAGTGGACTCACTCTTGGGGACAACCGTACATAGTGTGCACAGTTCGGGGTTCGGCACCCTCTACAAGGTTAACGCCACAACGGGGGTGCTGACGACCTTGATGGAGTTCAAGGGCAAGAGCGGCTCGGAAAAAGGCAGTGGACCTTGTGCCACGCTCGTCCACGATGGCATGGGCTCCTTCTGGGGCAGCACGCGGAGCGGGGGAACGAATCACAGTGGAACCATTTTCAAGTATAGCCTCGCGACGGGCGTGCTCACCACCGTTGCAGATATAACTACCTCCGCTCCCCTTGGGTTTATTTCCTTCGGCCCCTCGGATGCTTTGGCTAGCGATGGTCATGGCTACTTGTGGGGAATAACTTGTGATGGTGGAAAGGAAAATGGCGGCACCGTCTTCAAGGTCCATGAAAGCACGGGGGAGTTGACTGTCTTGAGGGAATTCAACGATGCCAAGGGAGGTCAGTTGCCCGTGGGAGGTTTAGTCAGTGACGATCGTGGCTTTCTGTGGGGCACATGTAGCGAGGGCGGGAAGTTCGGGGGGACGATCTTCAAGGTCAACGCTACAACGGGCGCACTCACCACGGTGGTGGAGTTTACCGATGTGGGAGGAAGTAACCCCGGCAATGGTCCAAGAACGGCACTGGTCGGCGATGGGCACGGTTTCCTGTGGGGCAGCACTTTGCTGGGCGGAAGGGGCAAGGTCGGAACGATCTTCAAAGTGGACATCGCCAGTGGCGTTCTGACCACGGTGATGGATTTTGGCATCAGTGGACCCACGCACAAAGGATACTTCCCGCAAGGCACGTTGGTCATTGATGGCCATGGAGCCTTCCTCGGCAATACCTTGGCTGGGGGCGCGAAGAACGCGGGGACGATCTTCAAAATCGACATCGCGACGGGGGTGCTGACGACGTTGGTGGAGTTTGG
>CALQSQ010000131.1 GCA_943333275.1 Akkermansia muciniphila | reverse complement strand
GTGGAGGCGGGGCGGGGGGCGTGGGCGCGGGAGTTTGCGGGCGCCGGTTCCAGTAGGCGAGGGAGAGGAACAGCACGAGGATGGCGGCGGCGAATTTTGGGAAATGCCGACGGGTGGTGGGTCTCGTGACCTCGCCCTCTACGCTGTGGTGATGGGAATCCAGGGGGGAGGGGGATTCCGGAGGCATGGGCTAGTGATTGAACATGAATTCCTTCGAATTCAACAGCGCCCAGAAGAGGTCTTCGAGGATTCCCTGCACCTCATTGGGTTCCTTGGTGATGGCGGCGATGACGGGGGCAATTTCAGCTTCGCTGGGTTTGCGGCTTAAGCACCTTGTATAAAGCGAAGTGACGATATCCTGCGGCGTTTTCTTTTCATCGAT
Source organism: Akkermansia muciniphila (assembly GCA_943333275.1). Lineage (GTDB taxonomy): Bacteria > Verrucomicrobiota > Verrucomicrobiia > Verrucomicrobiales > V1-33 > JAGNEJ01. The sequence continues at coordinate 13,572 of CALQSQ010000131.1, read as the reverse complement.
CATCTTCTTGACCACGGCACCCTGGCCGATGCGCACGTGGGTGACATCACCATTCAACAAGTGCAGTGCCTGGCTGAGGCTGGGGGCCATTTTCACTTCGCAGGAACAGACCGTAGCGCGGTCGGCGCGGCCGAAGGTCTTGAGGAAATAGGTGCTGACATTGCCGTCGGCAATCTGCACGGCGCGGGCACCGATGGGCAGGCCCTGGAATTTGTTCGGCGTGTCGGTGACCTGGCTGAGGGTGTCGAGCATGACTTCGGCGCGCTGGCGGCGGATGTAGCTGTGGCTGAAATTGCGCTCGTCCTCGAGATTGGTTGGATTGACCTGCGTGGACATGGAGTAGGTGCGGCTGGTGCAGATGTCGCGCACGAGGCGTTTGAAATCGTAGTTGTACTCGGTGAATTTTTCCCCGAGTTCCTCAAGCAGTTCCGGATTGCTGGCGGGATTGGAAACACGGACGTCATCGACGGGTTCGATGATGCCGATGCCGAAGAAGTGCGACCAGACGATGTTGCCGAGATTCTTGGCGAAATAAGGATTCTGCGGGCTCGCAAGCCATTCGGCGAGGACCTTGCGGCGGTCCTGGCCCTCGACTTTCGGCGATTCACCGCCAAGGAATTTGGGCGGGACGGGAGCCTTGGTCACGGGGTGGTTGGTTTCGCCACCGCCGGAATTGAAGACGACGGTTTCCCGCGGGTCCTCGGCCTGCTTGCGACCGATCTGCGTGAAGAAACTGGCGAAGCCGTAGTAGTCATTCATCGTCCAGCGGTCGAACGGATGGTTGTGGCACTGGGCGCACTGCATGCGCATGCCCATGAAGACCTGGGCCACGTTCTCGGCCACCTTCAGAGTCTCGCGCTCAATCTGGTAATAATTCGTGGCGGGGGAGGTGAAGGTTCCGCCGGTGCTGCCGAGAATTTCCTGCACGATCTTGTTGATGGGGACGTTGTTGGCGAGCTGGTCGCGCAGCCAGTTGAAATACAGCAGGGAGTTTTTGTAGCTGACCTGGTTGGTGGGGTTGGTTTTGATCTGGAGCAATTCGGCCCATTTCATCACCCACACTTCCGTGAATTCCTTCCGCTCGAGCAGCTCGTCCACGAGCTTGGCGCGTTTGTCGGGTGCGGCATCGGCGGTAAAGGCGGTGAAGGCGGCCTCCGGTGGCAGCATGCCGATGATGTCGATGTAGGCGCGGCGCAGAAACGTGGCGTCATCGCACATTTCGCTGGGGATGATGCGCAGCTTGTGCAGCTTGGAGAGGACGAGTTCGTCCACGTAATTGTTGGGGACGATTTCCGGTTTCTTGTAATCGCTGAGGTTGTCGGGAATGACGATGACCTGGCTGCCGACGGTGAAGGTTTCGAATCGGGCCATGATGAACGATTCCCCGCGCTTGTGGGCGCTGGCGAGGCCGTTGATGTCGATGCTGGTGGAGGGGTCGTTGTTGCTCTTGAAGGAAGCGAGCGGTGTGATGTCCCGGTCGTGGCCATCGGAGTAGGTGGCGCGGACGGTGAACTGGAGTTTGGCGGCATCACCTTCGAGCACGGCCTGGCGCGGGAAGATTTCCACTTTCACCGGATGGGGCACGTCGGCGGCATCGTAGGGCCCGCCATTGGTGAGCCATTCCTTGATGGTCTGATAAGCGGCGCTGTCGGGTTCCATTTTCTTGCCGCCGGTGTGCGGGACCTCATTGATCGACTTGGTGAGCAGCAGGCTCTCCTCGGGCACGGCAAGATTCACGCGACGGCCACCAAATTCCTCCAGGATGCGGAAATGGTCGCCTTTGGGATCGTAACCGAAGAGGGAAAGGTGGAATCCGTCCTGACCACGTGCGGATCCATGACAGGAACCGGTATTGCAGTTCGCGCGCATGAACACTGGCATGACATCGAGATTGAAACTGACCGGGCGGTCCTTGACGGCGTCCTTGACGGTCACGGGCACATCAATTTTCTGATTATGCCAGGTTACGCTGACGATGGTGGCGCCGTCCTTGAGAGGGGTAAGCCTGGTGCCTTCCAGCTTTGCGACGGTGGGATCGGCGATGGTGAAGGTGGCGCGGCTGGTGACGTCCTCCGTCACGTCATCCACGAATGTGGCGATGGCGACCAGGGAATGGAAATCGCGTTTGGTCTCGAGCACGACCGCATCGGGATAAACAGCCATGGAGCGCGGTGCGGTGACCGTTTCCTTGAGGGGCTTGACGACTTTTTCCTTGGCCTTGAGGACCACGCCTTCCGGCCAGACCGCACCGTCGGCGATCCATTTTTTGATGGCTCCCAGCTGCACTTCGCTCAGCGGGCCGGCTTTGCCGTCGGGAGGCATGGCGTCCTCGTGCTCGCGTGGGAGCATGGCCCGGGTCAGGATCAAACTTTCCTCCGGCTTGCCGGCAATGAATCCCGGACCGCCTTCTCCTCCCAGAACCAGACCGGCAAGGGTGTGCATCTGCAATTTTCCCTTGGCTTTCTCAGCATTGTGGCAGCCAACGCAGGAAGCCTCCAGAGCAGGCTGGACGTTATGCAAAAAGAAATCCTCAGCCGGGCCGGCGATGGCGCAGGCAGGAAGCAACAAAAGGAGTCTGGGGAGGAAGGAGGTCATAGGGGATGGGTAGGCTGGTATCAACGATCAGGAAACCCTAAAAATCGCGAAAATAAAGAGGAGTCCGCTGACTCGAACGCGGACGTTCGATGGCCTCAACGAACGAGGACGAATCCCCCCCGGGATCCGTCCTCGTCTTAAGAACGTTCTGTTTCCTCAAACAAAACGCCCATGCACTATCAAAATGAGCCCCTCGTGAGACGGGCATGGCGCAAATTAATCAATTTCCGTTCCTAACGACAATGTTCCCGGTGTGACAAATTCGTCACATTGGGGCGAATTCGGTTGTCCCGCGTGCCTCCTTTCCCCATCATGTCCCCCCGCTCATGAGCATTTTCCCCTCCATTCTAATCGTCGGCTGCGGCTACCTTGGCCACCGCCTTGGGAGCACCTGGCGCGCAGCTGGAGTGCATGCGGTGGGGGTGATACGCTCAGCGGGCAGCGCGGAACAGCTGACAAAGGAAGGCTGGACGGCCCGGGCTTTGGACATTTCCGATCCCGAGGCCTGTGCGCAACTGGCGGATGAATTTCCTGATTTCGAGGTCATCGTGCATTGCGCGGCGAGTGGGCGCGGAGGCGGGGAGGCCGCCTATCAGGCTGTTTATTTTGATGGATGTCAAAATTTGCTGCGAACGTGGCCGGCTGCGAAATTATTATTCACGAGCAGCACGAGCGTATACCCGCAGATCGATGGTTCCGTGCTTACAGAGGAATCCGACGCCCAGCCACGCAGCAACACTGGCAAAATCCTCCGCGCCACGGAATCCCTGGTCCTCGGAGCCGGCGGCACGGTGCTGCGGCTGGGAGGGCTGTATGGACCGGGGCGCAGCGTGCTGCTGAAAACATTTCTCAGCGGCGGAGCCACGATTGACGTGCGCAACGAGCCACCCTGGACACCGGATGGACGCTGGATCAATCAAATTCACCAACTGGATGCGGTCGGCGCGCTGCTTCATCTGGTGGCACTCGATGCCGCACTGACGAAGGGAAAATGCTTCAACGGAACCGATTCGCGGCCGCTCAGTCAGCGGGAGGTTTACGCTTATCTTTGCGCGAAGTTTCAGCAGCAAATGCCGCCGGAGAGTGCCCCGGAGGAGAACCGCAAACGGGGCTGGAGCCACAAGCGGGTGAGCAATGCCCTGCTGCGAGACACTGGGTGGACGCCGCGGTTTCCCGATTATTTTTCGGCCCTAGAAAACGACCCGGATCTCGTGCCGTCGATTCTGGCGCAGCTCGCGGCGGATTAGATTTTGGGGATGTAAATGATGCGGTCCATGTTGTCCGCATCGCTGATGCGATCGATGGTTTCCCAGCGTTCGATCTGTGGATAGGTGCTCAGGGGCACGAGTTCAACGACGTAGGTTTTTCCCAATTTCAAATTGCGCTCGCTGGTGATGTTGCGTTTCCGCACGACGGTGTGCGCGACGAGAATTTTCTTCGTCGCTACCTGTCCGCTGATCACCCGAAGGACTTCCCATTCGTAGATGGCGAGGGCGTTTTGGTAGGTGATTTCGGAGGGTGTTTCGAAATCAGATTTGCGCACGAGGCGGATTTCCACGGTAACATTTGGCGTGGCGAGCGGGGGATCGTCCTCCACGATGCGGGCGCGACGCACCTCCGTCCCGGCAGTCACGGGTGGCGCTTGGAATTTGCCGCTGCGGAGCGTGGCCACGGCATCGGCAGCCACCAGTTCTCCCCAGGCGGCAGCCTCCTTGGGTCCGTAATGGATGCCATCTGTTTCCGGATAGGGATCAACAAAGGAGGTCACCGCATAGCTGTTAAAAATGCGGCCAAACGGTCCGACGGACCTCTGCATGAGACCGAGCATCTGCTCCTGAAGTGCCTGATCATACCGCTGGAAATGGGAACTGGGGGGCGTGATCCAGTAAAGCCGGGCACCGCCAGCGGTCACGGCCTGCGCCATTTTTCGCACCAGCGACTCCACTTTTTCCTGGCCCTGGGCGGGCGTGAGGCGCTTCGATCGCAGGGTGGAGTAGAGATTCACCCCTGTCTGAACAATTACCGTCTTGGGCTGGAACTCCTTCATGAGGTCTTCCAGTTTGGGCGTGGCGGGCAGCGTTTTGAATCGCTGGTCTGATGAGGTCGTCTTCTTCCAGTGACCAATATCCGCCTCCACATTTTCAAATTCCTTCAGCCAGTAATACGGCGTCGCTCCCCCGGTGACTGACGTGTAAACATCAAACCCGGCCTCGCGCAGGCGCTGGTCCAGCGTCACGCCAAAGGCTCCCATGCTCAACGAATCCCCCAGATACAAAACGCGCTGGCCCGCCTGAGAAGGGGCACAGAGCACGAGCACTGGCAGGAGGAGCAGGAAAAGGAAATGCAGGGGGCGTTTCATTGCGGATTGATCATACTAGGACGTGAGTCCCGGCGGGCCAATTCATTTTCTCTGCAAAAATCCGGCGCGATCCCGTTGGAATCAGCCTTCCGCCGCACCCACCGTCTGGCCGGCGAGCTTCGCGGCGCGTTCGGTGAATTCGATGTGGAATTGCTCCGGCGAGGGCGCCGGGCCGAGGCCGCGGAAGCGCGTCCAGTAGGCTCCAAAGCGCTCGCCGGGCTGGCGGTTGGCTTTGAAATCGGCGAGAATTTCGCGCACCTTGGAGGGGATTTCCTCAATCGGCACGGACTTGTATTCGAGGCCCGCGAGGCGGTCTCCGGTGATGCTGCCGCCGACAAACATGGCGTATTTGCCCGGAGCACGACCGACGAATCCAATATCGGCGTTGTAGGGCCGGGCGCATCCATTCGGGCATCCCGTCATGCGAAAGAGGATCGGCTCGTCGCCGAGACCCAGCTCGCGCAACACGACATCGATCCTGTCCATCAGACCACCGAACACCCGCTCGCTCTCCGACAGACTCAGCCCGCAGGTGGGCAGGGCCACACAGGCGTGGGCCACCTGATGCGCGGCGGTCATACCTTCGCTGTGCGGGACGTTGTGTTTGGCGAGGATGGCATCGACCTTGGCGCGGTCGGCGGCGTCGATGTCCCTGAAAATAAGATTGGTGTTGGGCGTGACCACCACCGGGCACCGGAGGGTGCTGACGATCTCGCGGAAGGCGCCCTGGTAGTGCGGACCATTTTCAACATTGACCACGCGGCCCATGCTCACATAAACGGCGCAAAACCACCTGCCGCCACCCTGCTCGTGCCAGCCGAGTTTGTCGGCCACGGTATCGAAATGAATGGGCTTGGGTGGAGCGATTTCCACGCCGGGAAGGCGGCCTTTCACCTGGTCGATAAACCACGGAATGCCTTCTTTTTCTACGAGATATTTCATCCGGGCATTCTTCCGTTCCTCGCGGTTGCCATGGTCGCGCTGCGTTTTGACAATGGCTTCGGTCACGGCGGGAACATCGGCGCGCTTCACATATCCAAAGGGCTGCGCGAGAAATGGCCGCGTGTTCAGCTGGCCGTGGCTCATGCCAAAACCCCCACCAATCACAACGTTGTAACCGTCCACTTTACCATCCTTCAACTCAGGAACGAATCCGACGTCCTGGCTGTAGATGTCCACGTCATTGCTGGGAGAGACGGCGATGCCCATTTTGAATTTCCGGGGCAGGTAAACTTTGCCGTAGAGGTCATCGACCTCGCCTTCAGGCTGGGTGGATTTTTCCAAGAGGTCGAGTTTCTCGCCATCCAGCCAGATGTCGCAATAGGCACTGCTGCGCCAGAGGAACTGGCGGCTGATTTCCTCCGCGAGGTGCTGCGCATCCTGGTGGGCGGTGTCCTGCAACGGAGCCGCCGGGCCCATGATATTGCGCACCACATCACCGCAGGCGCCCATGGTGGTCAGTCCGCAGCGGTTGATGGTGGCGATGACCTCCTTCAGCCCGCCCTTGAGCACGCCGTGGAATTGCACGCCCTGGCGCGTCGTGAGCCGGATTGTGCCGTTGGCCAGGGTATCGCCGAGTTTGTCATGCAAAAGGTACTGATCCGCCGTCATGCGGCCACCGGGCATGCGCGTGCGAACCATGAACGACCAGGCTTTGTCCAGCTTGGCTTTGTTGAGGGCGGCCCGCTTGTCGCGGTCGTCTTGCTGGTAGGTGCCGTGAAATTTCATCAGCACATTTTCCGCCTCCTCATAATGCGTCAGTGCCGGATCAGTGAGTCCTTCGGCGATGTGGCCACGGAGCCCGTTGCTGGCCAGTTTGATATCTTCGACGCTTTCTTTTGCCATGATGATGTGAGGGGAGGATGGGGTGGTAAATGCTGACTGATCACCCGCATCCTAGGATCGATTTTCCCCGATGCAAGGAAAATCCGTAATGTCGATAGGATTAGTAGGGAATTCGGGTTGCCTGCCTTTTTCTACCGCAGTTCACTCAACTGGCCGGGTTCATAACCTTCCGGAATTTCCAGGCTGGAATTTTTGATAGCGACCAGTTTCCAGGTCCAGGCCCCCCAGCCTGCCTTGCGCCAGATGAATACGAAGGGCGCCTTCGGGCGGGCCTCGTCTCCCAGCATGAGTTCGCCGATCGGCGTGACCGCCTTGCCACTCAGGGAAAGGTCCGCAGACCACTGCGCCTCACTGCCAGACTTGTTCCACTGCGGATTGGCCGTCTGGACTTTCAAAGTCAGAAACTGCGAGGAAACGTCATCCATGGTTCGGGTGATTTTTTCGCCATTGAAATGCCAGTCGTCGGCGTATTCAGACGAGATCAAGTCAGTGTAGGCCTTGTGATTGCGCTCCTCAATGGCGCGCAGCAATTCCGCCTGCCGGCGCTCAAGTTGCCAACCGTCGAAACACCGTGGAACACCCCACCAAAGCAGGCTGACCAGCCAGATTCCCAGCACGATTTTCCAATGGCGGCGCAAAAAATTCATGAGGGCAAATTGTGACGGTCGTCGTGGAGAAGCGAGAAGTATTTGCAGGACCCGCACGGTTCTGACACCAATGTCGGACGGGGCAATCGAGAACGCATCAACATATCTAGATATTTCGATATATTCCCCTTGAACTGGCTTGGAATTGGGAAACATTGCTGAAATCATGCCCCCGAATTCCCCCAAATCTCCCATCGAAGAAGAACTTCGCGCCACGGCCCTCAATCGCATTCTTGTGATCGATGGGGCGATGGGCACGACGATTCGGGAATACAAGGCCAAGGGGTTGCTGGATGAGACCGTGGCCCGGGGCGAGCGTTTCAAAAACAACGACAAGGACCTGCTGAACAACGGGGACATTCTTTCCATTACCAAGCCGGAAATCATTGAGGATATTCATCGGCGGTTCCTGGAAGCAGGGGCGGATATCATTGAGACGAACACGTTTGGCGCGACGAGTATTGCCCAGAGCGATTTGTTTATCGAAGATCCGCGCGATCATGGCGGGCGGAAGGATCCGGAGTTTTACCAATCGGTGATCGACAATAAGTTCGTCAATGAAGTGGCCTGGGACATCAATTTCATGTCCGCTCAGCAGTGTCGGAAATGGGCGGATCGGGTTGGCAATGACACGGGTGTGAAACGCTACGTGGCCGGTGCGATCGGGCCGATGACGGTGTCGCTAAATTTCCAAGTGGATCCGGATGATCCCTCTTTCCGACCGCTGACGTTTGATCAAGCGAAGGCGGCGTATGCGCATCAGATTCGTGGCTTGATCGCTGGCGGGGTGGACACGTTGATGGTGGAAACGATCTTCGATTCCCTCAACGCCAAAGCCGCTCTGGTGGCCATCCAAGAGGTGTTCGCGCTGGAGCATGTGATTCTGCCGATTCAAATTTCGGCTGCCATGGTGAATGGTCGCACCCTGGTTTCTGCGCAGAATGTGGAAGCCTATCTGAATGCGATGATCAACGTTCGGCCATTCAGTATCGGCATGAATTGTTCGGCCGGACCGGATGAAATGCGGCCGTATTTGGAAGAGTTGGCGAACAAAGCGGGCGTGTTTGTTTCGGCTTATCCGAACGCGGGTTTGCCGAATGCGCTGGCCCCCACGGGTTTTGATTTGCTGCCGCATCACATGGCGGAGTTTGCCAGGGACTTCGCGCAGAGTGGATTCGTCAACATCATGGGTGGCTGCTGTGGCAATACGCCGGAGCACATTGCGGCCATTGCGCAGGCCGTGAAAGGCATTGCGCCCCGCGTGGTGCCTACGCCGGAGCCGATCATGCGTTTGTCAGGGTCGGAGGCGTATAATTTAACCAAGGCCGCCAACTATCTGATGATTGGCGAGCGCACGAACGTGGCCGGTTCCCCGAAATTTGCGAAGCTAGTCAAGGAAGACAAGCTGGAGGAAGCCGTCTCGGTGGCGCGTCAGCAGGTGGAAAATGGAGCCAATGTGATCGACGTCTGCATGGACGAGGGACTCATCGATGGCGTGTCCATGATGACGAAATTTCTCAATTTGCTGCAGACCGAACCGGAAGTCACCAAGGTGCCGATCATGGTGGATTCGTCGAAATGGGAAGTCATTGAGGCGGGCCTGAAATGCTTGCAGGGCAAGGGGATCGCCAATTCCATCTCGCTGAAAGAAGGCGAGGAAACATTTAAAGAGCGCGCTGGAATCCTGAAGCAATATGGGGCCGCAGCGGTCGTGATGGCGTTCGATGAGAATGGTCAGGCGGCTTCGTATGAAGAGAAAATTCGCATCTGTGGTCGGGCGTATCACATCCTGGTGGATGAGGTTGGATTCCCGGCAGAGGACATTATTTTCGATCCCAACATCCTCACCGTGGCCACAGGGATGGAGGAGCATAACAACTACGCGCTGGATTTCATCAACGCGACCCGATGGATTAAGGAAAATTTACCCGGCGCCAAAGTCAGCGGTGGCGTGAGCAATATTTCCTTCAGTTTCCGGGGCAATAACAAGGTGCGGGAAGCGATGCACAGCGCGTTCCTTTTCCACGCCATCAGGGCGGGGATGGACATGGGGATCGTGAATGCAGGGATGTTGGAAGTGTATGAGGACATTCCGGAAGACTTGCTAGTGAAGGTGGAGGACGTGCTGCTGAATCGCAGGCCGGACGCCACGGAAATTCTCGTGGACTACGCGGAACAATTCAAAGGCGTAGCCGGCGCTAAGCGGGCTGAGGCCGACCTAACCTGGCGTGAAGCCAGCGTGGAAGAACGACTGAAGCATGCGCTGTTGCGGGGCATGAATGATTTCATCACCATCGATACCGCGGAAGCATTGGAGAAATACGGCGTGCCGTTGAAGGTCATCGAAGGCCCGCTAATGGACGGCATGAGTGTGGTGGGCGATCTGTTTGGCGCAGGAAAAATGTTTCTGCCACAGGTCGTGAAAAGCGCCCGCGTCATGAAGCAGAGCGTGGCTTATTTGACTCCGTTCATGGAGATCGAAAAGAAGGGCCGCATTGATGTGCGGCGTTATTTAAAGGAACTGGCCGCAGGCGCGGCCGAGCCGAAACTCGTGGAGTTGGTGGAGGGCTTCAGTTACACGCCGTATCCGAACCTCACGAAGGAAGAACGCCGCATCGAAACGAAGTTCGCGGCGTTTCTCGCGGGGGATTTGGAGAGCGCTGCGGGACAGTATGAGGCGCGCTGCGGAACTGTCATCAGTGCTGCCAAAGCTCAGGAGTTGAGCACCGATTACGCCGCCAGCGAGGAGGCGCGGAAACTCCATGCTGAAAGCACACAAGCACCCGCCGAAGCGTTTGCGGACTGGCTCTTCGCTAAGAAAACGGCTGAAGGTGCCACTCCAGCAATGGTTCCGGGAGTGCGCCGCAGCAAACGAGAAGCAGCCGGCCAGGACGATTGGATCCTGGAGGAAGACACCGAAGGTTCCTCACAGGGGCGCATCGTGCTGGCGACCGTAAAGGGCGACGTGCATGACATCGGCAAGAACATTGTGGGTGTGGTGCTGGCTTGTAATAACTACGAGGTCATCGACATGGGCGTCATGGTCTCGTGCGATAAAATTTTGGCGAAGGCCAGGGAAGTCAACGCGGACATCATCGGCCTCAGCGGACTGATTACGCCGAGCTTGGATGAAATGGTGCATGTGGCCAGTGAAATGGAGCGGCTTGGTTTCAAGACGCCATTGCTGATCGGCGGGGCCACTACCAGTGCGGCGCACACCGCCATTAAAATCGCTCCAAAATACAGCGGCCCCATTGTTCACGTGCTGGATGCCAGCCGCAGCGTGCCTGTGGCCACGAGTTTGATCAGCCAGGAAAACCGCGCGAAATTTGCCGCCGACAACGAAATCCGTCACGAAGAAATGCGCGCCAAGTATGGCCAGAAGCGCACGCAGGCGACGCTGACGCTGGAGGAAGCGCGGGACAAGCAGTTAGCGTGTGACTGGAACACCGTCGAGATTTCGGCCCCGCAGAAAATAGGCATCGTGCTACCGGCCACGAGTGTAGCCGATCTTCGTCCGCTTATTGATTGGTCGCCCTTCTTCCATTCGTGGGAGCTGCGGGGACGCTGGAATGCGGCGGAACAGAAATTTTCCTCCGCGCATGAGGACGTGGAAATGCGCGCACAGGCGGACGAGCAAGCGGCCAAACTTTACTCTGATGCGAATGCGTTGCTGGATCGCATCATCAAGGAAAACCGCTTCACACCGAAGGGTGTTTATGGTTTCTTTCCGGCTAATTCCGTAGGCGATGACATTGAGGTTTACACCGACGAAACCCGCTCCTCCGTGCGGTGCAAATTCCACACCCTGCGGCAAACACAGATCAAGACCGGCAGCAATCCCAACCCAAATTACGCGCTCTCCGATTTCATTGCGCCCAAGGATTCAGGCCGGGCCGACTACCTCGGTGGATTCACGGTCACCATTCACGGGGGTGATGAATTTGCGAAAGAGTTTGATGCCGCCAACGATCCTTACTCCAGCATTATCGTCAAAGCCCTAGCCGACCGACTGGCCGAAGCCTATGCCGAATACCTGCACCAGCAGGCACGTTTCTCCTGCGGTATTGAGAAGCCGGGGGATCTTTCCAACGAAGAACTGATCCGCGAGAAATATCGCGGCATCCGCCCAGCACCCGGCTATCCAGCCCAGCCGGATCACACCGAAAAGGCCACGCTCTTCACGTTGCTCAACAGCACGGAACTGACCGGTTGCGAGCTGACCGAGAGCTACGCCATGCATCCGGGCGCGAGCGTGAGCGGCTTGTATTTCAACCATCCGCAGGCCCGCTATTTCGGCATCATGCACATCACGCAGGAGCAGTTGGAAGAATACGCCGCCCGCAAAGGAATGCCGCTGAAGGAAATGGAACGCTGGCTGGGGCCGTGGTTGGGAATGTAGCCGGCCTGTCATTTCTAGCTTTCCCATTTTTCAAGCCTGCACCAGACTCCCACGTATGAAAATCGCCATTTATCCAGGCAGCTTTGATCCGATCACCAACGGGCACCTTGACATCATTCGTCGTGCGGCGGCATTGTGCGACAAGCTACTCATCGCGGTCGCACGAAACGGCGGCAAGCAGAACATGTTCACGGTCGAGGAGCGCATGGACCTCATCCGGGAAATCCTGGAGTGGCCGCATGTGGAGGTCGTCACGTTCGATGGCCTGCTGGTGGATTATGCAAAATCCGTCGGCGCCAAGGCCATCATCAGGGGACTGCGCGCGGTTACGGATTTCGAATATGAATTCCAGATGGCGCTGATGAATCATCGATTGCAACCAGAGGTGGAAACGATCTTCCTCACAGCGCGTGAGGACTACACCTACCTGAGTTCAAAGCTGATCAAGGAGGTGGGTGCGCTAGGCGGGGACATAACCGATTTCGTCCCCCCTGCGGTGGAAAAAGCCCTGCGCCAGCGCCATTTGTCCGGCGGAGCCTAATCCCGCACCCCATGCCCTACAGCCGTCTGCGAACCTTCCTGACCCGGCGCGGAGGTTCGGCCTCGTTCGCCGACTTCATGGAGTCGGCACTTTACGATCCGGAGCATGGATACTACGGCAGTCGCATTTCCACCGTGGGCCGCGGCGGAGATTTCTCCACTGCCGCCACCCTGAGTCCGCACCTTGGCCAGGCCATCGCGCACTGGCTGGGAAAGGATCGCCGGCCATTGATTGAAATCGGCCCCGGCGACGGATCGCTCGCCGAGGCCCTGCTGCAATCGCTGGGCTGGTGGCGCCGTCGGGGAACGCCGCTGTGGCTGGTGGAAAAATCTCCGGTCCTCAAATCCCGGCAGCACCAGCGATTGCGAAAATATGCCAACGTGCGCTGGGCGGATAGCGTGGAGGAGGCTCTCTCTTCCTGTCAGGGATGCGCCGTGCTGTATTCAAATGAACTTGTGGACGCTTTCCCGGTGGTCCTTGCCGAATGGCGGGACGGTAGCTGGCAGGAAGTGTGGCTGGAAATTTCCCCGCAGGGGGGATTGATCGAAACCCTGCGACCGCTTCCCGACGGCCTCACTAGTGTGGTGGCGCGGCGCTCCGAATGGCAGCCCCGTGTCGGCCAGCGGATCGAGATCGCGTGGAGCTACCGCCAATGGCTGGAAGCCTGGCTGCCGACGGCCAGGGAAGTGCGCATGCTGACCATTGACTACGGCGGCAGTTTCTCCGGGACGGACAACCGCCGACTGGGAGGAACCCTGCGGGGATACCTTCGCCATGAGCGAAAGGAGGGGCTGGCCATCTATGAAAACATGGGCAGTCAGGACCTGACGGCGGATGTTTGCTTCGATGATCTGGAACTGTGGGGGGAGGGACTAGGGCTGCGCACCCTTTCCCATGGATCCCAGGCGGCATTTCTGCGCAGCCATCTTGCAGCCCGGCAGCCATCGCGTGATCTGGCGTATCTTCTGGATGAACAGGGTGCCGGTGGCGCATTTCGCGTTCTGGAGCAATCCCTCCATGCCTGATCTCGATTATTAGGTGCTACGGGAATTGGCGGGGAGTCAATAGGCTGGACGGAGGTTTAGTTTGCCCAGGAAGAAGAGAATCCGAATGCGCAGTGACTTGAAGTTTACCAAGCCTCTGGCGGCGTGTTTGAGGCTTTGGATCGTGGAGTTGATGCCTT
>CALQSQ010000130.1 GCA_943333275.1 Akkermansia muciniphila | reverse complement strand
AGTTCGTCACGGATCCCATTGTGGATTTCAAGGACGCGGACTCCATTGATCAGCTTCCCCCCCGCGGCGAAGTGCATCACCTTGACGCCGTCGCGCTTGGTGGTCCCGAATTCCTTCTGCGCAATTTCAGCCGCAATGGTGCCACGTCCATGCAGGCGCTGCAGGTTCTGACAACCGAAGGATTCGACGATGATCCTGACCTGGTCCTCTGGATGTTCGGAACCAATGACGCTACGATGGGGGTTGAGGTGGCGAGGTATCGGGAGGCCCTTTCCCAAGTCATCAAGCTTTGTCAGTCGCACAATGCCGGGCTGATCGTCGCCGGACCTCCATTCATCTATGGCAAAGACCTTGGGGATCTGGGCCTGACCCAGCCATTTGTGGAAACGGTGCGGATACTGGCCAAGGAGTCCAAACTGCTCTTCGTGGATATGTCCGCCGCGCTCGGGAGGATTCCTCTCGAGCAGCCAGTCGACCCCGAAACAGTACTTCCCAAGTATCTTGAAGAAGTCGGGAAATATTACACCCATCGCGGCGAACTGGACCGACTGCATCCCAATGCACTTGGACATGAAGTTATGGGGCTGGCGCTTTGGCAGGCGCTGCTGCACGATCCGGTTCCGGATCCCCTTCAGCCACGCGGGTCTTGGACGCTCGCAGACAAGGCGGATGGACAGCCGCAATTTGAAATCCTGGTCTACCAGCCCCCTACTGAGGCACTGCCTCCACCGCCCATGGACGGCGTAGTCATTTCCGTTCTGGGTCAGCCTGGAGGTTGGCAGCGTGTGGGTGGGCCGAGCTTCCTGGTCAAGGAATTTACCGGCAAGCGCATGACTGTCATGCCCATGGATCCGATTCCGGGCAGTGCGAGCCGCTCACCGATAGGGGAAAACTGCGTGGGAACCGTCATTCTTCACGAAGGAAGCCAATCCAGATTGGCGAAAATTTCCCTCCCCATCCTGCCGGTCACACTGGAGTTGCCCGTCGCTCGCATGGATGGTGTCTCCGGATCCATCCTTATCGACAGCCTTGTATTCAATCGTCAAAAAACCGAACTCCGCGCGACTGTCAATGTCAGCTGGCTGGAGACGCAATTTAAAATCGACCTCGCCATCGCGCCCGGCGAATCGAAGCCCTTGAAACTTCGACTGCCACTGCCCGACGCACCCACGGCCCACGGGCCTCTGAAAGTGACCATCCACACGGGCGAGCAGCAATATGTTTTCGAGCGCATGATCGATGCGACGCAACCATTTTTACCAGATCATCCTTACACGCTGCAGAATGGATCTGCGGCACCCGGGGAATCCAAGGTGTCGTTCCATGTCGATGCCTCGGGCCTCTATTGCCGGTTCGAATTGCCCCCTGCCAAACCCGTCGCCGATGCCGCCCTCGCCGCCGTGGTGAATCTGATGATCGACGCAAGAGGCCCCGCCGAGATGACCCGGCCCGGCTTCGTGGATCGGTGGAATTTCGATGTTCCCTGGGCGGATGGTCCCCTTACCGTGCGCAAACTGCGCCCGGCCATTTTTGGAAATGGATACGATCGCCAGATCAACCCCGCCTCCATCCGCGCCGCCCTCAAGACCGAGAAATCGGGCACAAGGATCGTCACCGTGGATATCCCCAAGAACGACTTCTACCTGCACCAATGGAGTCTGGCCACCAACGGTCAGAACACTCTAGGCATCAATGCTGGCGTCGCCCTGCTGGACCCCGCCACCTCTCCCCCTGGTTTCCCCCCGGCCTTCTATTGGTCGCTGATGAATAATGGCTTTCATGATAACGACGCCGGTGGCCTCGGTGTGCTCCAACTAACCCCAGCCAAATCGGGGACCTGGAGTGTGCGGATTTATTAGCAGCTCACGCCCCCACATCATACAGGAACCAGGCGCGGGGTTGTCCGGGAAAGTAGGCCAGCCAAACGGTGCGCGCTTTGCGGGGTTCGGGAGTCATCGAATCAGGAGTGTCTCGTTGAAAAAGTTTCATCCCATCCCCTTCCTTTGCGTTCAGGACCCAGGATGGAATGCTGACATTTTTGCCTTTGCGGAGATCCGACAATGCCTCCAACGGTTGCGGGCTCATCTGGTGATGCTCAATGATCGAATCGATTGCCGCAGTGTCTGCCTGAAATTCAAAACTCCACTGACTGCCGAAAATTGAGAAACCTTTTGCCACTATCTCCTGCACACCAAGCGGAACCGGGTTAAGGACTCGACGCTCAAATTTTTTACGGGCCGTCGTTTCTGACCAAGACCAGAACATCCATCCGAGGGAGGTTGCGGTAACCAAAAACACAAACCCTCGCCGCCAGCGATTTGAGCGCCGTCTTGTCAGGTAGAGTAACGCCCCGATGATCAACCCGAAAACGAAGGTCAGAACAGTAGCTTCAAACAGGGGGAGAATAACTCCCCACATCAAATACTCCCTGGAAGCAAAAGCTGGCAAGGAGCCGAGAAAGAGGCACAACCAGAGGGCGAGAACCGAGATCAACCCAGCCGAGAGTGTATTAAGACCTGGTTGCTTCTGCGGGGCGCTTGGTTCCATTTCGGGCATGGCCGATTTTGGTTGGTTTTCGGACATAGCACAAGAATCATTTCCAGGTGGGGGGGGCAAAAAGGTGGGAGGTAGATAGGGCATTTCGTCACAGCAATCCTTTGCGGTCACGCTGCACTGTGTCGTTTTGGCTCAAAAAGTTCCGTTTCATGTCGTTGTATCCTCATCGTCGCCATTTGCCCCGGTTCCAGTTGAAGGCTTTAGAAAAAATAGATCTACCATAAATAACGATAAAAAGCGTTTATTACAAGGCGTTGACAACGGTTAAAAGTGGTGGTATGGTATAATGGTATGGCTACCATGATTCACCGCACAACCTTCGCTTTGGACGAAAAAACGGCCAACCGGATTCGGGAATTGGCGAAGAGCTGGCAAGTTTCACAGGCGGAGGTCATTCGCCGGGCGGTGGCCAATGCCGACGTCCCGCCGCCCAAACTGGCACCCATCGACATGCTCCGACAACTCCACGCGGACGGCGCGGGACTCTCGTCGGAGGATGCCCACGCCTACCTGGAAGCGGTCCGTGAAGACCGTCGGAAATGGAGGGGGCGATGATCTGCCTGGATGCCAATTATCTGATCCTCGGCCTGCACGCCGGGAGCCAGGAAAGCGAGGAACTGCTGGCCTGGAGTCAGGCGGGGGAGACGCTGATCACCCCCATGGCCTGCTGGTATGAATTTCTCTGCGGTCCGGTGACCCCCGTCCAAGTCAACACCATGAGGGCCTTTCTCGACCAAATTGTGCCTTTCGATGCCCCCCAAGCCTCCGCCGCCGCCATGCTTTTCAAGGCGGTGGGCCGGAAACGCAATTTGCGTCTGGATGCGACCATCGCAGCGACTGCGCTAAGCAGCGGGGCGACCCTGGCGACAAACAACCGCAGTGATTTTGTAAACTTTATGCCCCACGGGCTCAAACTGACCCAACCCAGCGAAAAATGGGCGGTGCCGGGAGGTCACCGCCGGGATTTCGGGGATTCCTGAGCGATTTGGCGGTTGTAATTTGCCGTATTTCCCTCAAGAAAGGGCATGCAAAAACTTCAGGTCATTGATTCACACACCGCCGGGGAACCCACGAGGGTGGTGATTGGCGGAGGTCCGGATTTGGGCTCGGGCACGGTGGCTGAGCGGTTGGCGAATCTGCGCGACGAGCACGATTGGTTGCGCCGGGCGGTGGTGCTGGAACCACGGGGATCGGATGTGATGGTGGGGGCGCTGCTTTTGGAGCCATCCAGCGCGGATGCGACCTGCGGCGTCATTTATTTCAACAACGTCGGGTATCTGCAAATGTGCGGTCACGGGACCATCGGCGTCGTGGAAACGCTGCGCCATCTAGGGCGCTTGAAATCCAGACAGGTGAAATTGGAAACGTGCGTGGGCGATGTGACCGCCGGGATCGATGAAGACGGATCGGTGACGCTGCGCAATGTGCCGAGTTATCGCAAGGGGGAGCCATGGAAGCTTGAGGTGCCGGGTTACGGGAAATTCGAAGTGGAGGTGGCCTGGGGCGGAAACTGGTTTCTGCTGATCGAGGATCACGGAATGAAACTGGAATTGTCGAGGGTGGGGGAACTGACGGCATTTTCTCTCGCGGCGCTGAAGGCGGCCCATGCTCTGGGAGCGACGGAGATTGATCACGTTGAACTGGGTTCGTGTGGCAAAGCGGTGGGCGCGGACGGGCAGAATTTTGTCCTGTGTCCCGGCGGCGCCTATGACCGGTCGCCCTGCGGCACGGGCACAAGTGCGAAACTGGCGTGTCTTTATGCCCATGGAAAACTTGTGGAAGGACAGATCTGGACGCAGGCTGGCATCCTTGGCACGTCTTTCAGGGGTCGCATTGCCATGGAGGAGGGCCATCTGATCCCCTACATCACCGGCCGGGCCTACGTGACCGCAGAGTCCACGCTGAACCTGCAGCCGGATGATCCGTTTGTCTACGGAATTGGCGCCTTGCCGACCACGAGTTCCTTCCAAATGGAAGCCTGATCCCCGGATTTCTGGAGGAACAATTCCGCAGCATAGACGGCATCTTCGTTGGCTGGATCGAGGTCTGCGGCGACGAGGGAGAGGTATCCGGCCAGCTTTTTGGCGGGAGCTTCGGGACGGGTTTTCAGCTGTTCAATAAGGCGTCCGAGGAATTCCACGAAGTCCTTGGGTTTTTGAGGCAGCGGGGTTTCGAGGTCCTCGGTATTTCCCTCCGCGAGCATTTCATTAATCCGCCGGGCCGTGACATTTTGCGGGTCCATGTGCAGCGCCAGCGAGAGATAGCGCCGGGCCTGGAGGCGTCTGGTGTTGTCGCCGGCCTTGATGGGCTGCGCGAAATTTTTGTAAACATAGATGGCCAGAAAATTGGCGGCCTTTTCCAGTTCCAGTTCAAAGATGCCGACCTCCTGGTGCGTGAATTGAGGATTCTCGATTTCCAGCTTTTGAAAGGCCGCGGGTGCCGCCAGTCCACTCCCAGCCACGGACGCGGCGAAGAAAAATCCCAGCCACCGGCCGCTCTTTAGAACACGCATGGAGCACCTTCCGTAAGGATAGATATCTGCTTGTCGTAGCCCAGACTCAGCGCGCCCTCCTTGAATCGAACCAGCGGTTCGTGGACGGGTTCCCCGCCCAGCGGAAACGTGCCATAATGCATCGGGGCCATGTGGGTGGCCCCGAGATCGCGAAAGGCCGCCAGCGCCTCCTCCGGATTCATGTGCAC
This sequence comes from Akkermansia muciniphila, assembly GCA_943333275.1. Lineage (GTDB taxonomy): Bacteria > Verrucomicrobiota > Verrucomicrobiia > Verrucomicrobiales > V1-33 > JAGNEJ01. The sequence goes on along the minus strand of CALQSQ010000130.1, from coordinate 8,801 downwards.
CTCCCGGCCACTCATGGCCTCGTAGGCACCGATGGGCAGCAGCGCGAGATCAATAGGCGAATGCGCCCCAATCTCCGCGAACCCTTCGAAATAAGCGCTGTCGCCGCAATGGTAAACCGTGCGGCCATGGCTGTTCTTGATGAGAAATCCTCCGAACCCGCGGTGCACATCGTGGATGTGACGCGCGCCCCAGTGTTTGGAGGGAGTAAACGTGATGCGCAGGCCGGCGATTTCCAATTCCTGCCAGCGCTCCATTTCAATGACCTGGCCGAACCCCGCCCGGCTGACCAGCTTCCCAACACCGTGCGGGACGACAATCGGCTGTCCGGTGCTGATGCGCCGCAGCGTCCGCATGTGCAGATGGTCGTGGTGCGCGTGGGTGATCAGGACGACATCAATGCGCGGCAGATGGTTCAGGGACATTCCCGGATGGCGCAGCCGTTTTACCACTGTCAGCCAGTGCGCCCAGTTTGGGTCCACGAGGATGTTGGTCCCGCCGGTTTGGATGAGAAACGAGGCGTGTCCGATCCAGGTTACCTGAAATTTCCCCGGACAATCGGGATGCGTCAGGTCCGGCTGCTGGGATTCGCCGCTGCGCCTCTGCCAGAGGGAGGGGAGCAGGACGCGGCGCATGAAATGATAGTTCCGCCGGCTCCAGCCCGGCTGGGGCAGCAGTCCCACCTGCAGTTCATTGTTCGCGTTCACCCCGCCGCGGGCTAGCATCGAGGTGCGGGTGCGCAGCCGCTGGAACAGGCTTTGGCGCACAACAGGCGTTGGAATCGGAGGAGGTGTCACGGAGGGAAGAAACAGGGGGTCGGTTCCAAAATCAGGGTGGGACAGTGGTCGGAACATACTTAGGTCCCGGCTGGCTCACCAGTCAAAAATTCCCATTAAATACGTCCCCCATTTTCCAAACAAAGACCCGCGTGGCATCGCTTGCAATTTCCCCGCCGCAGGATTCCTATCGGGCATGCGCAAAACCAAAATCATCGCCACCCTGGGCCCCGCCACCGAATCCCTGACCATGGTGCAGAGCCTGGTGGAGGCCGGCGTGGATGTCTTCCGGCTGAACATGAGCCATGCAGGGCATGACTGGTGCCGGGAGGTTGCGGCGAGGGTGCGGGAAGTGGCGGCGGGTGCGGACCGGCAGGTGGCGCTGTTGATGGATTTGAAAGGACCGACTATCCGCACGGGGGATCTGGAAACAAGCTTTGCCCTCAAGCCGGGTGATCTGGTGGAACTGAGGCTGCAGGAGGTGCCGGCGACGCTGCCCTACAGCACTTCTGTAAATTACCCTGGCCTCCACGCGGACCTGAGCATTGGCAATACCGTGCTGGTGGACAATGGCGTGCTGGAAATGAAAGTGGTCGGAATCTCACCGGAGCGCGTAATCCTTTCCGTCATCAACGAGGGCAGGATGGGCAGCCGCCGGCATATCAATCTGCCGGGGGTTCGCGTCAATCTTCCCGCCCTCGGCCCGCACGATTACGCCGATCTGGATGTCGCCCGGGATCTCGATGTGGAATTTGTGGCCATGAGTTTTGTGCGCGATGCCAGCCACATCCGGACGATTCGCGAGGAACTGGCCAAGCGCGGAATGGCCGCGCACATTGTGGCGAAATTTGAGGATCAGGAAGCCCTGCGGCATCAGTCGGAAATCATCGAGGCCACGGATGTCGTGATGGTCGCGCGCGGGGACCTGGGCATCGAAGCTCCGCTGGAGGAGCTGCCCATCACCCAGCGGAGGCTGGTCCAGGAGTGTCTGCGGCAGGGGCGCCGCGTGATCGTGGCCACGCACATGCTCGAAAGCATGTGTGAAAATCCCGTCCCCACCCGCGCCGAAGTGACCGATGTGGCGCACGCCGTGCTGGAACAAACGGACGCGATCATGCTCAGCGGCGAGACTAGCACCGGCGAATACCCCATCCGCGCCGTCGAGGTGATGTCGCGCATTGCCCGGCGCATGGAGCAGGAAATTGATCATTCCGCCAGCGCCCAATTTCCCTTGGATAACGACAAGCAGCGCGTCGTCCGCTCGGCTGTGCAACTGGCCGATTCGTTTCCAAACAGCCGCATCCTCGTCTTCACGCAGCGCGGCATCATGGCGCGGTATGCGGCGCTGGCGCGTCCCATCAAGTGCCAGATCTTTGCGTTGTGTCCGGATCCCTTCACCACGCGCACCCTTGCACTCTGCCGCAGTGTGACGGCCTTCCATCTGCCGTTTTCGCCTGGCGATGGCGTCAAAGCCATTGATCAGGGCGTGGCGTTGCTCAAGGAGAGAGGCCTGCTCACGGGCGATGAGAAGCTCGTCATCATCAGCGATGTCCTGCATCAGGGAAATGAGGCCGATGGCATCTGGGTGAGGTAAATACCCTCCGGAATTTTTGCTGACACTCCGCCCTCCGGGGAATTAGGCTGGCCGCATGCTGAAATCCATTTGCATCCTCAACTGCGCACTCCGTTTCTCCCTGCCCATGGCCGCCGCGCAGACGCTGCCGGAAACGTCGCCACTGGAGTGGGAGGAGGCGGATTTGTCCGGTCGATTGATGGACGGTGCGCATCGATTTGTGGAGCGGAAAATTTCCGAGGCTCCTGAGAAACGTGACTCGCTCTGGTCGCGCGATTTTTCATCGGTTGAGGCTTACCGCGCGTCGGTGGCGGCGAATCGTGAGCATTTAAAAATCATCGTTGGTGCCGTGGACCAACGCCTGCCCGCCGCCATGGAACGTTACGGCGACGATGCCAATCCCGCCCTGGTCGCGGAAACATCGAGGTATCGCGTGGAGCAGGTGCGGTGGCCGGTGCTGGAGGGACTGTGGGGCACGGGGCTGCTGGTGCAGCCGAAGGCGGAAGCCGTGGGATCGATAGTGGTGGTGCCGGATGCGGATCAGACGCCGGAGCAGTGGCTGGGACTGGCCCCGGGGCTGGACGCCACCTCGCAGGTGATGCGCAGGTGGGCGGAGAATGGTTTTGAAATCATCATCATGCAGACGATCCGTCGCGACAAGATCGCGACCGACGATGCCCGGCTGCGTGAAAGCGACCAGACCTATCGCGAATGGATTTACCGTCAGGCCTTCCACATGGGGCGGCATGTCATTGGCTATGAAGTGCAATGCGTTTTGGCGGCGGTGGACTGGTTTGGGAAACAACACGGTGAGGGCGCGAAGATTGGAGTGTGTGGTTACGGCGAAGGCGGGTTGACCGCCTTCTACACCGCGGCGTTGGATGAGCGGGTGTCCGCAGCGATGGTCAGCGGCTATTTCGATTCGCGGCAAAAGGTTTGGGCCGAATCCATTTACCGCAACGTCTGGGGACTGTTGCGCGAGTTTGGGGATGCGGAGATAGCCGGGTTGATCCTGCCCCGTGGGCTTGTGATCGAACACTGCCCAGTGCCTGATTTGACGGGCCACAAGGGGGGGATCCACACGCCGGAGTTTGCGAGTGTGAGTGAGGAAATCGCACGCATTCCGTTGGGCAATTTGTGGGAGAAACCTCCGCTGGTGCGCAGTGACGCCGGACCCTTTGGGGATGAAGCTGCGGCGGTATTTGTTCAGAAATTGGGCGTCGGGAAAGTGGAGCCTCTTTCAAAGGAAATGCCTGCGGAGCGCCGTCAGGCGTTCGATCCCTCCGCGCGGCATCTGCGGCTCTTCCATGAAATGGAGGGTCACGTGCAGGGGCTTGTGCAACGCTCCGATCAGGTGCGGGACCGCCAGTTTCTCTACACCATCATGCCCGAGCTGGAGCTTTCCAAATGGAGCACTGAACCCTCCCTCCCCACCTATCCTGCGGAGAAATTCATCGAAGGCTCCAAGCCCTTTCGCGAACGCTTCCGGGACGAAGCCATGGGGCGGTTCGATGAACCCTTGCTCCCCGCCCATCCCCGCACCCGCAAGGTGGCGGAGACGGAGAAATGGACCGCCTATGATGTGGTGCTGGACGTTTATCCGGAACTCTTCGCCTGGGGCCTGCTCGTGCTGCCCAGGGACCTCAAGCCTGGCGAGCGACGCCCCGTCGTCGTTTGCCAGCACGGGCGCGATGGCGTGCCGCGCAATTTGCTCGATGGCAATACCACCGCCTATTCCAATGTCGCCGCAGCCCTTGCCGAGCGGGGATTCATCACCTTCGCCCCGCATAATCTTTACCGCGGCGAGGACCGCTACCGCTGGCTCGACCGCAAGGCCAATGGGCTCAAGGCCAGCCTCTTTTCGTTCATCATCGCCTCCCACGATCAGATCCTCCGCTGGCTCGACGCCCAGCCTTTTGTGGATGGCAGCCGCATCGCCTTCTATGGCCTGAGTTATGGCGGCGAGACGGCCGTGCGCGTCCCGCCCCTGCTGGAGAAATACTGCCTCTCCATCTGCTCCGGCGATTTCAACCAGTGGACGCGCAAGGTCGCCGCCACGGACCAGCCCTTCAGTTTCATGAAGACCATCGAATGGGAAATGCCCTACTGGAATCTCGGCCAGACCTTTGATTATGCGGAAATGGCCTCGCTCATGATCCCCCGCCCGTTCATGGTCGAACGCGGCCACCGCGACCTCGTCGGGCGCGATGAATGGGTCTCCCACGAATACGCGAAAGTCAGCTGGCTCTACGCCCAACTCGGCCTCGCCGACCGCACCGCCATCTCCTACTTCCAGGGCGGTCACAGCATGCGCTCCGAAGCCACCTTCGACTTCCTCCACCACCACCTCCGCTGGCCGAAGCCGCAGTGAGAGCCGGGATCGATGCGGGAGACCAGGAATCGGGCTGGTTCAGCACGGTCGGCCCCACGCAAATAAACATTTCTCTCTGATTGTGAGCCATGAACGGAGTCTTTAAATTCACGGTGGCTGCGATCCCCGTAGCCGCAAACAACCGCTCTCCTTAATCCCAACCATCGCTCCTCATGAAAGTCCTCATCACCGCCATCGCCATTGCTTCCGCCACCTGCATCCTTCCATCGCCAGTCCTGGCTGCCAAAGTGGAGAAGAAGGATGATAAAAAGGGCAAGGAGAAGAAGGGGAATCCGAAGGCCAGTTTCAAATCTTTGGACAAGAATGGCGATGGATTCCTCGACAAGCAGGAATTTGCCGGCCTGGGCTCCAGCGGAGACCCCGCCAACTTCACCCACCTGGACCTCGATAAGGATGGGAAACTGGATGAGAAGGAATTCGCGAAGAAATGAGTTTCTACTGACCAGACTCCCAACCCTGCAGGCAGAGGTTGCCAACGTCAAAACGGTGGCCCCACCCAGCGGGGCTGCGTAGAACGATGGGTATGGTTGCGTTCAGAGGGAGCACCCACATCGATGTCTCTCATGATTTGCGTTTCCACCGCTGCACAGGCACCGTGGCCGCCGACTCACACACCATTAAGCTGCTGGGGATCCATCAAATGGGCGGCGAGCAGGAGCCGGAAGTCCGCACCACCACCGCCCTGGCCAACGGCCACCTCGACCCGATTGGGAAAGTAAGATTGCCCCCTGCCGCCACAAGCCACCCGAGCTAAAATTCTTTTGTCAGGTTTTTTTGCGCCCCCTTTTCGACCCCTTTTCCGCCCCTTACTTTTCCGATTTCGGCCACCACTTCTTCACGAAGTCCAGCGCCCACTCGGGTGTTTTGTCTGCGTGGCACGTGTTGCAGCTGTTGGGATCTCCGTTCGCGATCGTGGAGGCAGGGGAAATGAAGTCGAAAGTGTGGTTGCGAGCCTCGTTGGTCACGGCGTTCTCGCCGGTTTTGGTCATGTGGCATTCGATGCAACTGCTGCCCTTGCTGAATTCCCCATGATGCGTGTGGTCGGCCAGGGTTGCGTCAGCGGGGCCTGCATCTTTTTTGGGGCCATGACAGGTATAGCAAAGCGCATTGCTGGCGGCGGGCTTGATGGTCATTGCTGTGTAGGTGCCGCTGTGCATGTCGTGGCAGTTGGTGCATTGGATGTCGTGCCGGAGCATGACGCTTTGCAGGAAGGTATTGCCTTGCACCCGGTTTTTATGCGCGGTGCCATTGTGCCAGAATTCGGCGGTTTGCCGGCCTTCCTCCGGCTTAAATCCCGTCCAGAACTTGGACAGTTCCATGCCCGGCTGGTAACCCACGGGCCACGCGTAGGTTGTGTTGGGCGGTTTACCTGCCTGGTGGCAGGAGAGGCAGATGTCCATGGAACGCTCCGTGGTCAGTCGGGCGGGGTTGACGATGTTGTCGGGTTTTGGAATTGCTGAATGAGCCTTGCCGGGGCCGTGACAGCTTTCGCAGGAAATGTTCAGTTCCGTCCAGGTCTTTGTCTGGTCATTCACGCCCGTGCTGTGGCATCCCGCACAGAGCTGAAAGTTCGAGCGCGTCTTCCAATCCTTGTGTTGTTCATACCACCAGTCGGACTTGCCTGTGTAAGGCATCCACTTTTTGTCACGCACGCTCCACTGCGCGGGGAAGACCACCTCCATTCCATCCACCTCACCAATGAACCGCTGCTTCCACCGGCTTCCCACCACCCACTTCACATCCTTGATCTCAAAATGCCGGTGCTCGCTGGGTTGCTTGAAATCCGCCACCACCGTCGCGTGGGGTCCATCCACTACCGGCACCCGGATCATGCGGGCGTGGGCTGTGTTCGCCCATCCCTCCTGGTGAGACTGATGGCACTCCGCGCATTTCTTCGCCCCGACGTATTCCGACTGATCGAGCGCCCGCACCGGAATGTCTGCGGGACTGGCCGCAGGCACTGGCGACGCCGGGGCTGCGGGCACGTCATCGACAACCGCCCAGGCTATTTCCAGAAATACGACCAGCAGGCAGGCTGCCAGCATGGGATGAATAGCCGCGAGTCGTTTTAGTTTACGCATGGTGCATGAGCATCTCTGGAATGGCGTCCAAGGTCAACGCTCATTTTGAAAACCAGCCGTGCCTGCACCACTATGGGAGGGGCCGGATTGCTCCGCCACGACTACACGGGCCGGGTGATGCTCACAGTGTCGCTGGCGCGTTCGTTGCCTTCGGCGGTGATGGCGTAGAGGCGGAAGCTGGCGGTGACACCGGGGGTGGCGAGGCCGGCGAGGGTTTCGAAATGCAGCGGGCTGCCGGTGGCGATGTTGCCGACGATGTTTTCATCCTCGGCGTTGTAGGTGGGGCCGGGGACGTAGCGGAGTTGGTAGGTGACCACGCTGGCGCTGGGGCTGGGCGTGGCATCGAGGAAGGCTTTGCCGGCACCTGCATTCCAAGTGCCGCTGAGGGTGGCGGGTTCGGGGGTGCTGCCGGGGAGCGGGCTGTAGCGGGGGATGGTGTCGAGCAGCGGATGGTTGGGCGGGAGCTTGCCGGGCACGGCGGCGCGGTAGTCCACGAGGATGGGGCGGATCTGGTCCTGGAGGCTGTTGCGGGTGGCGCGGCTGTTGGCCAGCGGGACTTCGGATGTCTTCTGGGAGGTATGCACGGTTTTTAAGGCCGCTATGTCGGTGGTGAACGATGACTGTGAATAGGATGGGGGCGACGGCACGGCGGCGGTGGGTTCCGTAGCGAGCAATAGAGGCACGGTGATTCCCGCCGGGGGTGTGCCGATATTCATACGCGACCAGATGTCCGCCAGATCATCCAGCGCTTTCTCCAGGTCTCCCATGGGCGTAGTGTCCGACGGGCGGTTCGGCAGCAGCGCAGGAAACGGCGTATTGCCCCAGAACGAGCGCACATTGGCGACCAACTGGTCCACGCGCCCCAGCAGCGCCGTCCGCTTGATCTCCGCATCCGCCCGGTTGAATTCAAAGGTATTCAGCTTCACTTCCACATCCGTCCGCGCCGTGGCCAGGGAGGCCCGCAGGCCGCTGAGCGTCGTCACGGTCCGGTTGCCATCCAGCACCAGCGTCGCCGATCCCGGAGGCGGCGGAGGTGGCAGGGCATTCAAGGCATTCCAATGGGCGATCATGGTATCGGTGACCGGCAGGTAGGAGGAGGATCCAGTGATGGGCATAACAAGGGTTTGTTAATGGTTGTTTGCCACCTTCTTCCCAGCGCTGAATGCAGCTAGGCATGTGGCGTGGCCGCGCTTTTAGGAAATTCGGATGCCTTTGGCAATCTTTTTTTATGCCTTGCGGAAAGTTTTTTTATGCCGGGGGGGCGAACGTCTCGGATCAGGCGACGGCGAGCGCAAGACGTTGCTGACACGACAGATAGCCTTCGAGCCGTTGCCTGCATCCGTTTTGTTCGGCGCTTTTTTGAGTGTTAGTCATCGAATCCGAGTCCTTGGGGTTTGCGGTTGATGTAGTCGCAACGCCAAACACGATACTCGTCAGCGCCGTTGAAGTAGAGCATCCCGTCGTTTGGGCGGTCCGGCCAGAAAAGGCAAACTGACTCCAGCGCGAGCTGGCGAATCTCATCTGCGGAGGCAGCCTGTGCGGCTGCCTCAGAGTCAAGAAACTCGCTGACCGTGCGAGAGAAGACTGCAAACTCACGAATGATGTCGTGAGCATGGGAGATGAGAGCCAGACTCGGCTCGCGGTCGCCGCCAAGTTGAAACTGCACGCTCGTGCCATCGACAGTGAGAGAGCCCTCCCACCAATCGCCGTCACTGGACAGGACAAGCTCGCCTATCACGGGATCGGAAACGGAATGCCTCCAGTCTGCCCGACGATCAGGAAAGAGCTTCTTTAAGATTCCAAACATGGTGTGCGTGTTACGCCGAACGTTTCGGATCAGGCGACGGCGAGCGGGAGGCGTCGATGACACGACAGATGCCATACGAGCCGTTGCCTGCATCCGTTTTGTTGAACGAATGCGCTCTGCGCAACGCTTCGCGGCGGGGGTTGGTTTTGGTGAATTCGAGAGGTGCACTTGTCT
>CALQSQ010000129.1 GCA_943333275.1 Akkermansia muciniphila | reverse complement strand
CAGCATTCACTTTCAATCCATCGCGAAAGAACACCGGGCCCTTGGGACTGTGCTTGAAATCATTCCATGCTTTCCACATCACTTTGTCTCCCTCCAAACCAAAGTGGGGCGCGTTGGGATGGAAATGGAAAATCACGCCGTCCCAGGCATCTCGCCCGGTGAGTTTACCCTTCACCGTGCGGCCTTTGCCACCCATCATGACCTCTGTCTGCGGCGCTTTGACATTAGCGTGCACCACCGAACCCTCCTGGTAGGTTGTAAACTCCTCCCCCTTGTCGCCCATGACCTTAAAAGGAATCGAAAGCTGAGCCACACCCGGCAGAACACGTTCGAAGACGAAATCTCCCTGAGCATCCGCAGTGACCGTTCCTGATTGGGTAAGGATGCCTGGATAACCATACCCGTCGCCATGGTCCACAATGAGATCGATCACCTCACCAGCGCCTTCCTGCTCTCCCCACTGAACATGGCCTTTGATCAATCCCCAGGGCTCCAACTCAACGACCGGCGATTCCTTCCATTCGGCGTAAGGCAATTCTCTGACACCATCATGATTGTAGATGAGCACGACCGCCGTGGGATCAATCTCCGTCGGCAAAGTGTACTTTCCCTGAGAATCAGCGCGCACAATTCTTGGCTGGTCCCACAGATCGCGCAATGATTTCGCTTCCCCCATTTTTCCGAAATCCAATCCTGGAGCAGTTGTCCCATTGAGCCGCGCCTCCCGGCGGATCATCGCCAGCACCACCGAAGCATCCTGCGCCGGACTTTTACCCCCGGGAGTCATCACACTCCCAACAATCCCCTGATCCTGAATCATTTTAAATACCAATTCCTGCGCCCCCTTCTTTTTATCCAGCCAGGCAAACACCTGCGGCACATACCCCTCCACCTCCACCCGCAAGGCCATCTCATCGTAAGCTTTGTCTAAAGGCCAGACCAGCCCGCCCTCCCTTCCGGCATGCAGCGTGTGGGATTGCCAGTTGGCCACCCGCGTGCCATGCGCTTTTTCAAACTCCGAAGAAACACTCGACGGCACTCCAGCAATTACCCGGAATTCCTTCATCGGATGCTGACCAGTGGAGTCCAGCACGTTCAGTTGAATGCCACTTTTGCGGGCGGTGGCGGGTGCCTCCGGCTCCGCAGGTGCAGCAAAGGGACCGACCTTGGATGCCCTGGTTGGATTCGATGGATTCTCGGCGGGAGCATTAACAAGCATCGAGGGCAAGGCCTCCGGAGGCATCGCAGATTCCTTATCCCGTATTTTCAGCACGAGCGGATGAAGATTCAATGTTCCCGACCGCTCACGCGTGGGCATTGGGTCGGACGCCTCCGCGCCTTGCAACAATGCAACCATTACCGCACCACCGGCGAAAAAATGGAGAGCCCGCTCGGTTCGCAGCCTGCGGCCCGGCAGGTCTCGGAGCAAGGGCTTTTCAACCACTTTACACTTCTGCTGGGGGGGCTCGCACATTGGGTTGCATTAAGCCGATTGCGGTAGGTTTCAATGCCAATCGTGCCGGATCGTGCCGGCTGGGATCCTGAGAAATATGATTGCACATTCCCGGTAGATGTAGTTAATGGGCCGCATGTCAGCTACTGTGGAATCTCACGAGATCTTGCGCGATGCCCTGGAACAAGTCAGCCCGAAGGAAGTGGCGGCGGAAATGGGTCTCTCGCTTTCGATGGTGTACAAGTGGGCCCAGCCTCAAAATGAGCAGGGCAGCGGGAGCATCAATCCGCTGGACCGTTGTGCCGATCTCATGCGACTGACCAAGGGCACAGCCATTATCCAATGGCTATGTGCGCAGCAGGACGGCTTCTTTGTCCGCAATCCCCGCAACCAAAACAGCAAGGAGGTGGCGGCGGTCATGCCGGCGATGAACAAGATCGTGCAGCAGTTTGCAGACCTGCTGGAAGCCATCACCAAGGCGGCTTTGGACAGCAGCATTTCTCCGGACGAGGCGCGCCGCATCCGCACGGAATGGGATCAGCTCAAAATGTTCTCCGAAAGCTTCGTGAATGCCTGTGAGCAGGGGAATTTCGACCGACTCAAGGCGGCTGGCTTCAGCAAATAACGCCAGGTCTGCTGCTCCCGCGTCCATGCAGGGCTTGCCACTGGACATGCCACGGATGGCAGTTTAAATGTCCCCAAGATGTTCCTCCACCAAAATTACGACCGCATGAAGCGTGAGTTGCGCACACCGGGTGACTACCTTCGTCAAATGGGGCAGAGATGTCTGCTGATCCTGCTGGCGTGCGGACTAAGCAGTTGTGCAGGGGCAAAATTTGAGCGGGAATGGAGCAGGGACCAAAATAATCGCGCGACTGACCTGACTGGCAGTTGGGAAGGAAAATGGCAGAGCCAGAGCAATAGGCACGAGGGCAGGCTGCGTTGCATCGTCAGGCCGGTTGACGGAAGTCAGGATACCTATTCCTTTCAATACCAAGCCTCCTGGGGAAATTTTTTGCGGGGGATTTTTACCATCCAATGCAAGGCGCAGCGGGCCGGGGGCCGGCAATGGCGGGTGAGTGGTTCCAAGGATCTTGGGAAACTGCTGGGTGGTGAATTTTCCCATCAGGCGGAGATCACGCCACAGGCAATCCATGCGAAGTTCCATTCCCAACTGGATCACGGGGTAATGGACTTGAGGCGGCCTGGGAACGGCGGAATTTCCACCAAATCAGCCATCCCGGGACGTTGAGACAGAGGACCAGCACGACTTCAATGTTCTGCGGGAAGGTCAATTCCATCAGCCAGAGGACCAGAAGATGGAACGCGATGATGGCGACGCCGTAAAGCGCGGCGAGTCCGCGATGGAAGACCAGCAGGAAGGCGGAGAACTCCATGAGAAATCCCATACCGAAAAAGATCCGGCTCAATACCGAGTGCGTGAGCATCCAGTGAGCCTGGTCAGGAATGGGATGGCGATAACGATCGTTTGCGGGATCCGGCTCTGGTGAAGCCACCGGCGGCGATCCCACCAGATACTGGGGATTGAGATCGTTGTAGTAATTTTGCCGATGCGTCTTGACGATCTGGTTGGAAAAATACTGAGCGTTTTGAAGCCATTTGCCATTGGACTCCTCCCACTTGGAACAGGCGGTGATGACATAAGCCGTGGCCACCACCACCAGCATAGCAGTCCAGTGTGCTGATGCGGAATACAGGCACGGATCCTGCGGACCCTTTTTCCGAAAACATTTCCAAAGCAAGCAGCCCCAGGAAACGACCACCTGCGCGCAGAACACCAGACTGATCAACTGATGGCCGTGGTGCGGGGCCCCCTGCGAGGCATAAAGCGTCCTTTGCAGGATGTGCACGAGTGTCAGGGCCGTGAGTGGCAGGAAATTGGCCCAGCCAAAGACATACCAGATCAGCAGAGGAACCGACCATAACTGGATGGTGTTCCAATTCTCGGGTTTCCCAAGCCAGAGGATCGCGGGCCGCCAGCATTCCCAATGAGCCAGTCCCTGGGGATGCGGCAGGGAATCAAAATTCACATTCATCTGCAACACCTGCCAGAAGATCAACGCCAAGCCCGCACGCCAAGCCCAGGATTCCAGACGGCCAATGGCGAACATTCCCGGATTGGCCTGCAACCATTCCTGGAGGCGGGAGGGCAGTTTCTTCCATGCCATCAGGATCAGCAGGACGATCAAAACAACCCCCCCGTATTGCATCAGATAATTGCCGATCATTGCCAGCATGATGCGATTTCCATCCGCCGGAGGACTGGCCACATGCACACCCAGCGTGGGCGGACCCGCATCCGGGAGAGTGGCCACGGTGCGGAAGGTTTCGCGGAATCCCTGGGGCGTTGTAAGAATCAGCCCTTGTTTTAATTGCACGCCTGCCGGCCACGCGATGCATTGCTTCCGTGAACTGGCATCCGCTGCATCTTCACGCATTTTCATCAGCACGTTCAGAGCGGCGGCGTCTAGTTCTGACGACAGCAGATCGATCTTCTTCGCCTTCTTGGAGGCGGCCCTGTTTTCCTCCTTGAGGATTTTGTTGATGCGTTTCTTAATTTGAGGAGCTGTGATCCCGGCATAATCCGTGGTTGAAAGCGGCTCCCCCGAGGCATCCGTCAGGAAATAATAATCCACATCTCCAGGCTGCGGATTTCCATACATAGGGAAATGGGAAAACGGGAAATTTTCCTCCAGTTTCAAGCTCAGCGCCGTCAACCCAACTATCGCAAGCATGGCCGCGGCAAACCACCGCCAGTGGCTTCTCAAGTAGTTGGTAAGCGCGCCTATCATTTCAAAATGGAACAGGGACCTTTCAAACTCCGCGGCTGCATGTCTGGGATGGCAAGGGATGCAGACTATTCCTTCGGTTTTTCCATTTCCAGAAACGTCTTACCGAGCCCCTTGCCTGTCACGGGATCGAAGGATTCCACGGTCATCTCCTTGAGCACCGTGACTTCATCAATCTTCATGCCCGCAGTGACCTTGCAGCGCTTGAGGAGGGTGAAGACAGGTTTGCCATTGACCTGCTGATAGTTGTAGCCCTCCATGCGCAGGAGGCCACCGGACTTCTGATCCACCCAGATGAGAACGGACTTGTAAGCGCCCACGGATGGATCGGGATTATTGCACTGAACTTTCCAGCATTTGCGGGTGCTGTAGGTTTCCGATTCAAGCTTGATCGGGTTTGGCCAGTAGAGGTATCGGAAAGACATGTCCTCGTAGGTCAGGTCCGTGCCGCGAATTCCCGTGGCATAGTTTTTTGGAGAGACCGGCGTCTTCTTGCCGCCTATCAAATCGTAGAGCAGGAAATTTTTCTCCTTCAGGTCAAGGACAATGCTCTGGGCGGGCGCACCGAAGGTAAAGGTAATCTGCTTCACCTCGCCCTTTTCCTCCATGCGGAAATTCAACGGGGCCTCGATGTCGCCCTTGCGCAGCATGCCATTGAGTTCGGTCTTGGTCCGCAGCGCCATGCTGAGGTTCACGAGCCGGACGATTTCCTCCGCGTTGTATTCGGGAAGGGCGGCTTCCTCGGCGCGCAGGTTCAGGAGCAGCGCGCAGAGGATCAGGGGGATGGTCGGGAATCGGGGGAATCTCATGGAGGGAAAGGTAAGGATGAAAGGAGTGCGGTCAATGGATAAGGAAAAGCCCGCGCCTGGGTAAGACGCGGGCTGAATCGATTTCCTTTCGGGTTTTTGGAAATTATTTTTTCTCGGCCGTCGGGTCGGTAACATTCCCCGGGGCGGCCTCCGCCTGGAGATCGCCGAGGGCAAATTGGATGCCGGCGAGGTAGTGCTGCAGCATATTGGGATTCCAGTAAATTTCCTCACGGTGACCGAGTGAGCAATAGAACGTCCGACCCTGGCCGTATTTCCGCATCACGGAAATCGGGTAAAGGGCATCCTTGCCGTTGGTCCCTCCCTTGTTCATGTCCGTGGCGGTGGTATCCAGGGAGAGCAGGACGCGGTGTTGGGCCGTTGAAAATGTTCCCGGCTTCCATTGATAGATCTCGTCAGTGATCTCGAAACCCTTGGCTCCGAAAACCTTGTTGATCGGGTGGTCCGGGTCGACGTTTTTGACGCCGACCTTTTCGTGCCAGGGGTGCCCACTGAAGGTACCTCCCATCATCTCGTGGTATTCAGGCCAGTTGGCATAGGTATCCGTGGCGGAGTGCATGCCCACCAGTCCCTTGCCGCCTTTGACGAATTCCAGCAGGGCACTCTTGTAGATATTTTCCTTCGCGGCATCGCCATCCTTGGGCTTCAGGCACTCGCCGGTGGTGTTCAGGAAAATGATGGCGTCGAATTTCTTCAGGTTGTCCGGAGTGAACATTGATTCGTCTTCGGTCGCGGTAACGCTGAAGGCTCCTGTTTTCTCGCCGAGCATTTTCATCGCTTCCACGCCCACTTCAATGCTGCTGTGGCGGAAGCCATTAGTCTTGGAGAAGACCAGAACCTCATGCTTGCCCTTGACCGGAGCGGCCGGGGCGGCAGGCAGGGCGGCCTTGACTTTATCAATCATTTCCTGACTGACTTTGGGTTGCTGGGCGAGCAGAAACACACTGGTCAGAGCCAGGGCGGGCAGGGTAAGGGCGATGCAGAATTTCATAGGGTGTGGTAGGAAAGGACAAAGACAGCAAAATCAGCAAACTGCAATGGCATCGGCAGGGTGAGGCCGACACGCAATGACGGCAGGGCCCGCTAGACCTCCGAACCCATCCAGCGCAGTTTCTCCTGGAGCACTCCGTAAAACGTCGTCTGTCCCAGCACCACCAGCGGCACCCGGTACAGCGCCTTGCGGAGCGTGACCGTCGAGGCCGGCTGGAGCGCTTGGGGCGTGCCTCCGTCCACAGTCAGCAAAATATCCTGCCGTTGGTCCTCATCACGAATCGTCAGCGTGACACTGTCCTCCGTCACAAAGGCCCGGCTGGCCAGTGCATGCGCGCAAATGGGCGTGATCAAAAACACCTCCGCCTTGGGACCTACAATCGGCCCCCCAGCTGACAGCGAATATGCCGTGCTACCCGTGGGTGTGGCGATGATCAGTCCATCGCCATTAAACCGGTTCAAGGGCATCCCATTGATGGACACCTCCAGGCGGATCAGCCTGGAAATGGCCCCGCGGGTGATGGTCACTTCGTTTAATCCGCTCAGGGAATGTCTCTTCCCATCACGACTCACAAACTCCACGGAAATCACACTGCGCTCGCTGAGGTGGTAATCGCGGCGGGCCAGGGCATCGGCAAATTTCCCCAGCTGGGATTCGGTGGCGCTGGTGAGAAAACCCAACCGGCCGGTGTTCAAACCCGCAAGAGGCTTGACCCGGTCCCCGCAGAGCAGGGCGGTGCGAAGAATCGTGCCATCCCCGCCGCAGACGACCACGACCTCCACAGCATCCGCCAGTTCCGGCAGCGGCAATCCGCCCGGTTCATGGCAGGCGGCAGCCGTTGCTTCCTCCAAATAAACTTCCGCTTCCGCCTGACGCAGGCGCTGGACAACCTCCCGCGTGCGTGACACTGCATCGGGTTTGGTGAGATTGGTGATGATGCCGATCCTTGCTGGGTTTTCCATGATTTTGACTTGGCCAGCCTATAGCCCAGACCGCCAGAAATTGCATCCCCTGAAATGCAGAACCGCAAAGGGGTCGGTCGCTTTGGAGGATCGGAGACGAATTGGGCTAAATGAATCGTCCAGGCAGGACGCCTTGGACCGCGTTCGGGACGACCACGACGTTGGACCGGCCGGAAGACCGTGTTGCGAATTTGACCCGCAGGGAAAGGGGGCTTTGGTGACCTTCGCCCAGGCTTCCGCTATTTGGGCGGCTGTTCCTTCTTCTCCGGCGCAGCAGGCAAGGGGAGTTCCTTGGCGGGCTTGGGTTCTGCCGGCTTTGGTTCGATGGCAGGCTTCACCTGATCGCCCGGTGGAATTTCGATGCTGACCGGCGGAGTGGTGGCGCTTACCGGGCCGGGGGAGGGAGCCGGGGCTCCGGGAGGCGCGGCTGGGTTGGACTCGCCACCACCAGCAGCAGGCGCGGCTGGTTTGTCTTTCATGAGGTCGGCCCGGTTCTTGAGCAGTGGCTCGACGTTGAATTTGGCAATGATGTAGGTGCGGCCCGTGAGGGCTTTTTCCTTGGCGAGTTTTTCCTTCAGTTTCGTCAGGTTTTCAGCAAAGGCCTTCTCGGCCGCTTCACGGGCGGTCTTTTTCTCCTCCTCGGATTTTTTGGCATCCTCGGGGGTTGGCACCGGTTCCGGCATTTTCTCAGCCAGGCTGGCTTCGACATCGACGGTCACATAATATTCCTCGGATGCTCCGGCATTGGGATCCACAGTTTTCTCAACCGGTTTGCCGATTTTAATGGTGTATTTGAAACCATCGAAGGTTTCGATGGTGGCGGTGCGCAAGGGCTGATCCAGTCCTGTCTTGTCCTTCACATCGGCGGTGGCCACATCGGCGAAGGTCACGGTGGAGAAGGCTCCGCCGCTGTTGCCGGCCTTGGCGGTGTCGAACTCCTCGCCCGGCTTGGGATCGGCCAGTTTGAGTTCGGCGGCATCGGTGCCCTCTTTCTCACGCAGGAGCGTCCAGTTGTCCTCCGGCTTGGCGGAGGTGACGCTGACAGCCTTGGGCTTTTCAACCTTGAAGAAAGTGGAGGTATCGAGCCAGGCCTTGTTGGTGACATTGTTCATGTAGTAATCGAAGGCCTCCTTGATCGTCAGCACCTGGCCTGCGGCACTGGCGGTGGCGATGTATTGAGCCTGCGAATTGGAGAAACTGCCGGGAGTCATGGCGCCGGGAATATTCTTTCCGACAGTGAAATCCGCGACGACCGTTCCGTCGGCTTTCTTAAGGGTTACGGCGGTGCCGGTCTCATCATCCTTGCCGCCATTGCCGGGCTTTTGGAGTTTGAAACGACTGAGGTATTTTTCATTCACATCCTCCTTCACATCGGAGATGAGCATGGTGCCGACCTTGGTGACGAGCTTGGCGATGTTGTCCTGGTTGGCAGGGAAACCGTCCCGGCCCTTGACGGTCCATTTGCCATCCTTGATTTCCAGAGTGACTTCCTCTTTTCCACCATTGAGGACGATCGTCGAGACCTCCTCGGTCACGAGACTTGGGAAGATTTTGCTGCCAACGGCCTTGTTGATTCCGTCGGCATCATTTTTGTTGCGGAGGAGGACCAGGGCGACAGCAGCCACCAGGGCAACCAGCAGAATAAGGATGGTTTTGAGTTTCATGTTTCAGGATTCAATGAGGATGGACGAAGGTGTTTAGCGGGCGGCGGTGCGCTGCTTGTTGATGAGCACGACGACCAGGCCGACAATGAGAATGAAGATTGGCACACCCAGGATGTTCCAAGCCTGATATTTCATGAATTTGTTGTCGATGTTCTTGCGGAATTCCTTGCGCAGTTCCCTCTTCTTCTTCTCTCCATCGGCGATCTTGACGTTGAGTTCCTCCATCTGGCGCTGATCGATCATGATGAACGGGCTGTTGGGGTTTTTCTTGCTGGAGGCGGCGGTGATATCGCTCTTCCATTGGGTAATTTGGGCGTCGATTTTCCGCTGCTCCTCCTCGATTCCCTTGTTGGTTTCGTTGAGGATTTCGTTGAGCTTGGTGAAGGGCCGCGCTGTCGAGGTGCGGCTGCGGGCCTGGATGAGGCCTCCATTGCCGGCGAGATCGTCGATCACATTCATGATGAATGGCAGGTTGGCGTTCATCGGTTCGCCAAGGCCGCCGCGGTTTTGCTCCAGGCTGACCTGGTCGGAAACGAGGTCGCCATCGGCAATCAGGTAGACCGTGGCTTCTTTCTCCGCGACGGTCAGGGATGGGGCCTTGGGTTTGGCCGGTTCAGCGGGTGGAGCCGCTACTGGGGGCGGGGAGGCGGATGGATCCGCAGGCGGGACGGCGACGGGGGGAGTTGCCACTTCACCGGGGACGGGAGCGGCCGCTGGAGGCGCCTCTGGTGCAGGAGCGGCGGCAGGTTGTCCTGCTGCTCCATCCTGACCCTGGGCCCCTTGCGGGCCGAAGCCGCCGCCGGGGAATCCGCCGGGGAATCCACCACCACCGGGTCCTGAAGGAGGTGCGGGCGGTGGGGCATCGGGCTTACCCTGTGGGAAGGCTGTGGGGAATTTACCACTGATCCTGATGGCCAGCATTTTCTTCTGCTGACTGGAAACGAACTTATTTTTAATGCCCTTGATGACATTTTGATTCAGGTTTTCCGTGCTGATCAGCTGGTTGTCCGGGGAAGTTTCGATGAGGACGTCCTCATTGAGTCCATGGCCGGCCTTGCCCGTGAAGCCACCGGTGAAGGCGAAGACGAAATCATTGAGGCCCTTGGTCGTCAGGTTCTGTTTGCTGATGGAACTGGTTGGAGGGGTAATGATCAGCGGATTATTGCCAAACATCGGTGCGGAGTAATTGATGTCCGCGACGGCTTGGTTCCCGGAGAACCCATAGCCCCAGGAAGAGGTGAGTTTTTCGAGATTCGAATTCGGGGAAATGCCCGCATTGCGCTGGGGCATCATCGGATTTTGCTGACGGGCGGACTCGGCGGCGGCGATGTTGTAGCTGTCCACAAGTGCAACGACCTTGCCCCCCTTGAGAATGTATTGGTCTATGGCCCATTGGGCTTCGTCCGTGATCCCTGCAGGATGCAAGACAATGAGAACGTCAATTCCTCGGCTTACTTTGATGGTGGCTTTCGAGTCATCGACTTTCGTGAAATTGTAAGCAAATCCCTCGGTCTTCCCATTGGCCAGCTGGCTTCCGGTGGAGGTGGTGGTGAAGGTAAGGTCGCTCATGGATTTCCCCTCGCTGAGGCGATACACGGCGTGCTCCAATTTTTCCGGCGCCTTGCCGCCATTTTTCGGATCCTCGGCTCCCTGGGAGATGGTGAAAGCCCCGGTGCCCTTGGTTCCTGCGGTGCCATTTTTGTATTCCTGGCGTGTGAATTCACCTTTGGTGAAATCCAGCGTGTATTCGGTGTGCTCGTCGGTTTTGATTTCGTTGGTCGTAACCGGCACGGGCACCACATCGTAGTCCTCGGAAAGTTCCTTGTAAAAATACGTCGGGGGCGGTCCACCCATCATCGCCATGCCGCCAGTAATATCGAGCGGGGTCATGAGGCCCACAGTCTTGCGGGCGTTGGGGATGACCCGGCTGATCGCGCGGATCAGTTTGTATTCCATCAGCGGGGCATCAATCGCCGGGATGAAGGGAATCACGGAAGTCTTGTCGAGGCAGGTGGCGGCGAGACCGAAATAAACGCCTTCACCGTTGGGCATGGCCTGTGGATTCAAGCCGGATTGCTTGGCGGTGTCCTCATCATCGCTGTCCGCGACGGGACGACGGACTTCCACCTTGAGGTTGTTGCCGGCATAATCCTTGAAGATTTCGAGACGGCTGCGCAGCTCGCGCAACATCACCAGCCAGTTGGAGGCGCCGGAGGGAATATCATCGTCGGGTGAAACGAAAAGCTTCACGGTCACGGGGGCATCGCTCAATTTCAACTCACGGAGCACGTCCTTGGTGCCTTCGGAAAGGGTGTGGACCTTGTCCTTGGTAAGGTCGGCCTGAACGTTACTGAGCTGCGTCCGGCCGATCAGGAAATTGATGACAATGATGATGGCACCAACCATCAGGACGCCCAGCGTGCCGTAGAGCATCGTGGAGCGCGGACTGGTATTGGCGGCGGCAGATTTAGGGGATGTTTCAGCATTCATAGGGAGAGTGCGGCAGAGTTGCGGAAATGGGATGGTTAGGAACGCTTGGAGCGGATGATGACGCTGGTGAGGAGCAGGCTGAACCCGATCACGGAAAGGAAATACACCAGGCTCTGGAGTTTAAACAAACCCTGGCCGAGCAAAGTCGAATGGTAGAGGTAGCTGCACATGGCAAGCGGCTTGGCGATGACTGAGAAGACACCCAGGCGGCCGAGGAATTCCTGAATCGGTCCAAAGCCGGCAAGCACCAGCAGGAGATTGATGAAGAAGGCGACAATCAGGCAGGTCACCTGGCTGCGGGTCATGGAGGAAATGGCGCAGGTGATGGCGAGCGAGGCGGCTCCCACAAAGAAGCTGCCAATGTATCCGCTGAGGATCAAACCATTGTCGGGCTCGCCAAGCATGTGGACGGTGATGACCATGGAGAAAGTCATCGCCAAGGCGAGGGCGAGCATGGCGCAGGCAGCGAGATATTTCCCTACGATGACTTCCCAGACGGTCACCGGGAAAGTCAGGAGCAGTTCCATGGTGCCGAGGCGTTGTTCCTCGGACCAGAGCCGCATGCCCAGGGCCGGGCCGATCAGCATGTAAAACCACGGATGCCACATGAAGAAGTCCACCAGCGAGGCATCGCCCTTTTTCAGGAAATTGGCGAAGAGGAAGCCGAAGAACATGCTGAGGATGACAAACACGGCGACAAAGATGTAAAACGTCAGGCTGGTGAGGTAACCGTAGGCTTCGCGTTTGAAGACGGTGAGGATGTTTTTTACGGATCGCATTTTAGGAAAATGGGAGAGTGGGAGATTAAGAGAGGTGAGATGCCGAAGGGCCGTGGTTAGACTTTTTCCTGGGCGGTGATTTCGCGGAACATTTCATCGAGACGACCGTCATCGACATGGAGTTCGCTGAGGAGCCACCCGCGATTCTTGCAGAGATCGAAGATGTGGTTGGATAGCTCCCTTTTGCCCTGCGCCTTGGGATAGATGAGGCCGGTGAATCCGGCCGCCGTCTCGGAATCCGCCTCTATGGCAGAGACGCCATTGAGCTGTCCGAGTTCGCTGCGGATGCCGCTGCCAGCGAGGCCGGAAATGTTCACTCGAACGCTGCCGGCGCGTTTGGCGCGGGCCTTAAGTTCATTGGGGGTGCCGTCGGCGACGACGCGGCCCTGGTCGATGATGATGGCGCGGGTGCAGGCGGCTTCCACTTCCTCGAGGATGTGGGTGGAGAAAATGATGACCTTGTCCGTCCCAAGACGTTTGATAAGCTGGCGGACCTCGTGTTTTTGATTGGGATCCAGGCCGTCGGTGGGTTCGTCGAGAATGAGGATTTCCGGATCGTGCAGGAGGCTCTGGGCCAGACAGGTGCGGTGGCGGTAGCCTTTGGAGAGGGTTTCGAGCGATTGGTTAGCGACCTTTTCCAGGAAACAGGTGTGAATGGCATTTAATACGGCCCGGTTCTTGGCTTCGCCGCGGAGGCCGCGCAGGGCCGCGGTGTAGTTCAGGAAGCCAATGACGCTGAGGTCGGTATAAAGGGGAGCATTTTCCGGGAGGTAGCCCATTTTTTCCTTGGCGGCGACCGGGTTGTCGAGCATCGAGATGCCGTCCACGGTGATGGAGCCTTCCGTTGGCGGGTAATAACCAGTGATCATCCGCATGGTGGTGGATTTGCCCGCGCCGTTTGGCCCGAGGAATCCGAGCACCTCACCTTTGGAGACGGAGAATGACAGGTTATTCACGGCCACTTTGGGGCCGAACCGTTTGGTCAGATTGCGTACTTCGATCATAGACTTAGTGTTTGGAAGGGGATAACTGCCCGCGCAGAGTCGCTGATTTCAGAGACTCGGAAAGCAGGTTCGCGAGAAAGGGCGTCACTCGTGACATGCTTTGTCTAAAACTCAAAAGAATTTATAGGCGACAATCGCGGATTCCCCTTGGGGAACCGGCGGGTCAGCGCAAATTCGTAAAAAGCCTCTCCCAGGCATCCACGTGCGCGGCCCAAGTCAGCGGGAGCATGGTAGCTCGGGCCGCGGCGCCCCGGGGTTTGGCCAGAGCGGCTTGCACGTGGGCGGCGAATTCCTCGGAGGAACGTGGATCGCTGAGCAGAAATCCATTTTCCCCATGAATGATGAAATCCCGCGCCCCGTCCTGGCTGGAGATCACCCCTGTCAGTCCGCAGGCCATGCTTTGGAGGACGGTGTTGGCGCAGGCATCGTAGCGGGTGGGATGCACAAAGACATCCGCCGCCTGATAGAAGGGCCGCAGATCAGGCTGCTGCCCGAAACTTCGCACCCGCGCATCCAGCCCCTTGTCAGAAATCAACCTCCGCCAATCCCCATCCAACTCCGCCCCCACGATCCAAAGCACCGCATCCTTCACCCGGGCCAGCGCCCCCAACGCCGTCTCCAGGCCCTTCCGTCGATGATCCAGCGACACAAACAACAGCACCGCCCGCGACTGCTCCCCCACCCCCAGTTGCGCCCGCGCCGCCCGCCGATCCCCCAGCTGAAAATGGTCCGTATCCACTCCCGTATGAATCACCGAAATGCGCTCTGGCGGCACGGCATACTCCTCCTGCAATTCCAGGGAAATGCGGCTGGCATTCACCACGAAGTGCCGCGTCTGCCCGCCGGTGTAAAGTTTCTCCTCCACCGCCAGCTCCCATCGATTCTTCCACCTCCGCTGTTTCGCCGCCGGCAGCATCCTTGAATACACCGCGTGGCATCCCCCGCCCGCCCGGTGCACATCCTGACGGAACGTCCTTCCGAATCCCAGCGTGAGATCGCAACCCAGCCCCGGCACCAGCGCCGCGGAGCGTTCCGCAAATCTCTTTAACATCCATCCAGAGTGAAACGGCGGCGGCGAAATGATCCGCACGTCCCTCGCCAGCGCCCGGAACCGATCCTCCATCTTCGATCCCACCAACGTCAACTCATGCCCGCGCTGCGCCAGTTGGGAGGCGAACTCCCACAGATACCCCTCCAATCCGCCGCGCGAAATAAATTGATGATAGAGCAGCGCCAGT
>CALQSQ010000128.1 GCA_943333275.1 Akkermansia muciniphila | reverse complement strand
TTGAAGACCTGTGCGGCGGAGCGAAGTTCAACTTCGTGCTCCGGCGCGTGCCGCGAACACATCCCCACCAGCAACACCCGCCCAGCCGGTCCTCCCAGACAATTGGCCAAAATCCCTGCCCTCATTATTCTGTCCTGCACCCCGGTCGTGCTGGGGTCGAAAATGATTAGTGACAGGTTCGTCACAAATCTCTAGTTTTGGCTACCTCACCCGGAAATCCGCAACCGATGCCGATTCAGGAATCCCGCCATACCCCATGCCCACCACCTCGTCCCCCCGCCTTGCATTTCTATTTCTGATGCTCCTGTCAACCGTCCTGCCGACGCAAGCCAATCCCATCATCAGTGAATTCATGGCATCCAATTCCACGGTGATCACCGATGAGGACGGGGACTTTTCGGATTGGATTGAAATTTACAATCCCACCACCTCCCCCATCAACCTTGATCAATGGTGCCTGACGGATGATGCGGATGTACTTGCCAAATGGAGATTCCCCGCTGTCAGCATCGATCCGGGTGGCTTCATGCTTGTGTGGGCTTCATCGAAAAACCGAGTCAATCCCACGGCTCCGCTGCACACCAATTTCTCACTGTCCGCCAACGGAGAATACCTGGCACTGATCATGCCTGATGGGTTGACCGTTGTCTCTGATTTCGGGACCAGCTATCCTCCCCAGGGCACCGATGAAAGTTATGGAAGGCAGTTTACAACCACCACGCTGGTCTCCGCCGGGCAGAATGCGAAATACCTCGTCCCCACCAACGGTGCACTGGGGACATCCTGGCAATCGCCCTCCTTCTCCGACACCGCCTGGACCACCGGCCCCACCGGCATGGGCTTTGGAATACTGGTGCCGGGCATCACCGCACGCCAGGTCGCCAGAAATTGGAATATACTTATTGGTTCAACCAGCATCGACAACGCCGCCGACGCCGATACCCTGCTGGCACTGGCCCCGGGCAACTCTGCAATCACCGGCGATGCCACGGAATTCATCAGCACGCTGAACTATCTGGGCGAAGGCAACGACGGCCACTATGGAAACAACCGAGTCCTTCCCACCAACCAGCTCAACAACTATGCCATCAAAGCCGTCGGCTACGTCACCATCCCCGTGGCCGGACAATACACCTTTGGCATCAACGCCGACGACGGCGGACGCATCAAGATCGACGGCACCACCGTGGCCCTTGATACCACAGGTCACGCCCCCGCAGACCGCATGGGAAATATTAATCTCACCGCCGGCGATCACACCTTTGAAGTTGTCTCCTGGGATTTCTACGGTGGAGATGAAGTGGAGTTCTATGCCGCCCCGGGCATCCGCACCGTCTGGGACTCCGGGATGCAGTTGGTCGGCGATGTCGCCAACGGCGGCCTGTCGGCACTCACCGTGCCGGCAACTGCCGACAGCATCGTCAAGACCAACCTGCAATCGGCAATGCTCACCATCAACGCATCCTGCTATCTGCGTCGCACCTTCGCCGTCAGCAATCCGGCCAGCCTCACCACCCTCTCCTTGAAAATGCGCTACAACGATGGTTATGCGGCGTTTCTCAATGGCACACCCGTCGCCAGCAGAAATGCGCCCGCAGTGCTCGCCTACAACTCCACCGCCACGGCACAGCGCACCAATGCACAATCGACCACCCCTGAGTCCGTCAATCTCACCTCATTCCTCCCCCAGTTGACCAGTGGCAACAACACCCTGGCCATTCACGGGATGAACAACCTGGCATCCAACGGCTCCTGTCTCGTCCTGCCCGAACTCATCGCCGGATCCCTGAATGCCGCCGCTCCGTCGGTTTATTATGGCGGCGCCAAGTCCACACCAGGCGGCATCAACCAGGAGTTCTCGTTCTTCGGCAAGGTGGAGGACACCGAGTTCAGCGTGAAACGCGGCATTTACTCCGCTCCCATTTCCGTGGCCATTTCATCCACCACCCCCGGCGCGCAGATTCGCTACACCACCAACGGCAACGATCCCACTCCCACTTCCGGAACGCTTTACACCGCCCCCCTCACCATCAGCACCACCACGACCCTCCGTGCGATGGCCTACCTCACCAACTGGCAATCCTCCAACATCGACACCCAGACCTACCTTTTCCCAAACGATGTGCTGCTGCAATCTTCCAATGGATCACCTGCCGCAGGCTGGCCCGCAGCCAGCGGCACGGCGCAGATTCTGAATTACGGCATGGATCCGGACATCGTGAATCATGCGAATCCAAACCTCGGGGGTGCCACATCCGTAAAAAATGCCCTCCTCGCCGTCCCCAGCGTCTGCCTCACCACGCCGCTCCACAATCTTTTCAACATGACGATCCCGGAAGTCGGGGGCACCAGCCAGGGCATCTATGCAAATCCAGCCAGTCGCGGATTCTCCTGGGAACGGCCCGCCCACATTGAATGGATCGCCCCGCCCGATGCGGCCAATCCCAATGGGAGAACGGAATTCCACATTGGCGCCGGAATCCGGATTCGCGGCGGCTACTCGCGCTCCACGGACAATCCCAAACATGGGTTCCACGTTTATTTCCGAAAGGAATACGGCGCGGGCAAACTCAACTATCCGCTCTTCGGAAAGGGTGGCGCGTATGATTTCGATCAAATCGATTTTCGCACTGCCCAGAACTACTCCTGGAGTTTCGGCGGGGATGCCCAGAACACCTTTCTCAGGGAGGAAAGCACCCGCCTCGCCCATCGCGACATGGGCCACCAGTATGGCCGCCTGCGCTATTTCCATCTCTACATCAACGGACAGTATTGGGGCCTCTTCAATACCGAGGAGCGAACGGAGGCCTCGTATTCGGAATCCTATTTTGGCGGGGCCAAGGATGACTATGATGTGGTCAAAAATGAACAGGATTCAGGCTACGTCGTCGGCGTCACCGATGGCAATCTCGCCGCCTGGCAGGACCTTTGGAACAAGTCGAAGGCGCACCTCGCCAACCCCACCAATGCCAATTATTTCAAAATGATGGGACGCGCCGCTGACGGCGTCACGCCGACTGCCGACCCCGTGCTGTTGGATGATAAAAACCTCATCGATTACATGCTGCTGACCTTCTGGACGGGAAATCTTGATGGAGCCGTTTCATCCTTCCTGAGTAATAACAATGCCAACAACTGGTTCGCCGCCCGCAGCCGATTGGGCTCGACGGGTGGTTTTGAATACTTCGCTCACGATTTCGAGCACACCTTCTTCAATGTGAACGAGGACCGCACCGGACCTTTCAATAATGCCAACTATTCCTCATTCACCTACTCCAATCCCATGTTCCTCCACCAGGACCTCATGGCCAATCCGGAATATCGCATCCGCTGGGCCGACCGGGTGCATAAGCACATGTTCAACGACGGCGCCCTCTCCCCCGTCCGCTGGTTCAACCGCATCAACAGCATCGCCACCACCGTCGACCAGACCATCATCGCCGAATCCGCCCGCTGGGGTGACGCAAAAACCGAGCCTCCCCTCACCAAGGCCAACTGGCTGAACGCGCAAAATACCCTGCTTAATTATCTCCCCGCCCGGGCCCCGGTCGTTCTGGCCCAGTTGCGGGCGGATAATCTCTACCCGTCCATTGAGGCTCCGATCCTTACTCCTTTCGGAGGATATTTCCCCGGCGGCACTGAGATCGCCATCGATTCCCCCAGCGGCGGTCTCGTCTATTACATGCAGGATGGA
Organism: Akkermansia muciniphila; assembly: GCA_943333275.1. Classification (GTDB taxonomy): domain Bacteria; phylum Verrucomicrobiota; class Verrucomicrobiia; order Verrucomicrobiales; family V1-33; genus JAGNEJ01. The sequence continues at coordinate 10,539 of CALQSQ010000128.1, read as the reverse complement.
TCCGATCCGCGGGCGGTGGGTGGAGCCATCCGCGCCGGCGCCCTGATTTACACTCCCTCAATCGTCAACGAGACGCTCATCCCCCTCAGTGCCGGAGGCTGGAAATATTTCTATACCGGCGCAAATCTCGGCACCGCCTGGCAGGCTGCAGCCTATGACGATTCCGCCTGGCCCGTGGGCTCTGCCGAACTCGGCTACGGAGATGGTGATGAAAATGCCTCCGGCGGGCTCATTCCCATCGTCGATGCCGATCCCGTCGCAGCGGATGTTCAAAAGGTGGCTACGACCTATTTCCGCAAATCCTTCAACGTCACCAATCCCCAGACCATCACCACAGCCAGCGTCAGCGTGGAATACGATGACGCCGTGGCCGTCTATTTAAACGGCACGTTCATCGGTGGAAACCTCGCCGCCAATCCTGCCTTCGATCTCTACACCGGGACAACCATTGAGGACACCATTCTCACGTTTGCCGTCCCCCCGTCGCAATTCGTCAGCGGGAACAACATTCTCGCCGTGGAAATCCACCAGGCCACCAACTCCTCTTCGGACATCTCCATGAATCTCTCGCTGACAGCCACACGGTCCAATTCGACGACTCCCTTCTACCTCACCGGTGGACCGGTCAAACCCCTGCGCTTCCGCACAAATGTGTCCGGCACCTGGAGCGCACTCACCGAAGCCACCTACCTGATCGATACCGAACCCGCCTCCACGGCAAACTTCGCCATCAGCGAGATCATGTATCACCCCGAGGAACCCGATGCCAATGAGTTCTCCCTCGGCTACACGAATGCCGATGATTTCGAATTCATCGAGTTCGTGAACATCGGCCCCAAGACCATCGATCTGGCGGGAGTCTATCTTTACGGACCCATTGATTTTGATTTCAATGATTCGCTCGTCGGTCGCACGCTCGCACCGGGGGCCAGAATCATCATTGCCAGCCGCAAGCCCGCCTTTGATCTGCGCTACGGCGCGGGCAAACCCGTCGCAGGAAGTTACAAAGGGCACCTGAATAATGCCGGTGAACAGATTCAATTGTTTACACCCTCCGGCGGGATCATTCGCGATGTCACCTACGGGACACTGCCCCCCTGGCCCGCCAGCGCAGACGGCGCTGGATTCTCGCTCATCCGCACCGCCCCCAATAGTCTGCTCACCGACGACCAGCCCGCCAGTGCCTGGCGTCCGAGCGTTTATTCCGGGGGTTCTGCCGGCACTGAGGATGCGCACTATTTTTCCACCTGGAAATACTTCTCCGGCGCGGCCAGTAATAACGAGGACGACGAGGCGGATGGCCTCAACGCCATCCTGGAATACGCCCTGGGAGGCGACGTAAACGCCATGGACCAGCCTCGGAACCTGAGGATCGGAACCGCGACCTTTAACATCACCGGGACCCCCGCCCTTTACACCACATTCACCTGCACCCGGAGACAATTCCTGAGCGATGTCACGCTGGTCATCGAATTCTGCCCCTCCCTTTCCGGACCGTGGAGTTCCGGGCAAACGGTGTTTGTCAGCGCCAGCCCGAACGGAGACGGATCGGAAACGCTGCTTTTCCGCAGTTCGGCCCCCCATGCCAGCCCGGGTCCGGAAAGGTTTTACCGGCTGCGTGCGACCGTTTCCCCGTAGGAAGCCGCCGCCAAATCAGCCCTTTTTCCACCCCATCACCGGAAAACCAACGATTTCGCTGCCGCCAGCCCCTTTTCCTGAAGAAAGATTTCGTTGGGAATTCTTGACAGCAATTCGCCTTCGCCGCTAAGGTTCGCGTCCCATCGAAAAACATGCCGGGTGTGGCTCGCAACCTCGCTGATCAATGTTGGTCAGCGCGGATTCCCAGCGAAAACCCGGCAATTATTGGAGAATTATTGTGTATTCAAACGAAGACTATTTACTGGAACTGCTACAGGAATCCGGCTACATCGGCCCGGAGGACGTGGAAGAAGCCGCCAACGCCGCACGCGGCAAGCATACCGTGGTGGAGGCGCTCTTGGAACTGGGCCGCATCAACGAGGAGCAGGTGGCCCAGACCATGGCCATCAGTGCCGGTATGGATTACGTCGATCTGGCGAATTTCAGCCCGGAGCCGCATGTCATCGAAGCCGTCACCACGGAAATCGCTGCCCAATACCACGTCATCCCCGTGGATGCCAGCCCAGGACGCGTCACACTCGCCGTGGCAGACCCCATGGATTTCCAGACGATGGATTCCTTGCCGCACCTGATGCGCGGCCAGCAGGTTGACTTCGTCTGTGCGATGAAATCCCAGATCGACAGTTTGCTCCGGGATCTTTACAACATCAATACCACGGGTGACCCACTTGACGGTGGAATTATTCTGGGGGACCCTGATGCCGCCAACAATGACGGGGATGCTCCCATCATCAAGATGGTTGCGGAAATGCTCCAGGAAAGTTTCGCCCTGCGAGCTTCGGACATTCACATCGAACCGCTGGAAAAAAGCCTTCGCATCCGCTACCGCATTGACGGCGTGCTTCACCAGGTGGCCAGCCACCCGAAACACCTGCACGCCCCGATCCTCGCCCGTTTGAAAATCATGACTGGCTCGATGAGCATCGACGAACGTCGCGTCCCGCAGGACGGCCGGATTCAGGCGAGAATGGGCAACAAGGAAATCGATTTGCGGGTCTCCACTGTTCCTACCAATCACGGGGAATCGGTCGTCATGCGTTTGCTCGACAAGAGCAGCATCGCCCTAGGGCTCAGCGATCTGGGGTTCTTTTCCGATGACCAAAAATCCTTCGATGAACTCATCAGCCTCCCCGATGGCATTCTGCTCGTGACCGGCCCCACCGGTTCCGGCAAGACCACCACCCTCTACGCCTGTTTGAATACCATCAACAAGCCGGACAAAAAGATCATCACGGTTGAAGACCCCGTCGAATACGTCATGTCTGGCATCAATCAGGTGCACGTGAAGGAGGAAATCGGCATGACCTTCGCAGCCGCGCTTCGCGCCATGCTCCGTCAGGCTCCTAATGTCATCATGCTTGGGGAAATTCGGGACGCTGAAACTGCGGGCATTGCCATGCAGGCCGCACTCACCGGTCACTTGGTCTTCAGCACGCTCCACACCAATGATGCTCCCAGCGCGGTCGCGCGTCTTGCCGACATCGGGGCCAAGCCATTCCTCATCGCCTCCGCCGTCCGCGCCATGACCGCCCAGCGTTTGGTTCGCAAATTGTGCGCTGAATGCAAATCCCCCGGCGAACTCACCGAGCGCGAAATTCGGGCGCTGCGCCTTGATCCAAACAAATTGTTGGATTCCAACATTATGAAACCAAATGGCTGCGGGCGCTGCCGCCAAACCGGCTACAAAGGACGGATGGTGATCGTGGAAATTTTCAAAGTGGACGATCAGGTGCGCACCATGATCAACGAGGGCCTGCCCACCACGCAATTGAAACGGCGCGCCCGGGAACTCGGCATGCGAACGCTTCGTGAGGATGGTGTCCGAAAGGTCATGGCAGGAAGCACGACCGCGCAGGAAGTGATCGAAGCCACTTCCGGCGACTCTGACTGATCCGCACCGCTCCAAGCCCCTCCTTTTTATTTCAATTCCCCCTAATTTCACCATCTAATGATCGCCACCTACGTTCTCGACCTCTTCATGCACCGCGGCATGTTGGAAGAAGGCACCGCCACCGACATCCTCGCAGAAGTCAATTCCACAGGAAAGGATGTCAAAAAACTCTTGGTGGATTACGGCATCATTACTGAGGAGGATGAGGTTTACCGCGCCGCCGCCGAGGAGCTTGGCACTGACTACGTGGACCTGCGCCGTTTCGAACCGCCCCGCGCACTACTGGATTTGCTGCCCGCTCATCTTGCCCGCATGCATGGAGCCATCCCAATCGAGGTGAGTGCCGAGGGACTCCATGTCGCGCTCCTCGATCCCCTGAACCCGCAGACCGTCGAAGATCTTCGTTTCGCTCTTGGTAAAAACATCGTCCCGATTGTCGCCGATGAGACGCGTATCGAGGACCTCATTAACAGCAGTTATGCAGAGGAAGGCGTGGGCATGGAAGCCATTTTGGAAGGCATTCAACTTTCCACCCCTGATGGCACTTCCGATTCGGACATCAATGCCGCCCCCATCATTCGTTACGTGGACTTGGTGCTCTTCCAAGCCGTAAAACAGCGGGCTTCCGACATCCATTTCGAACCCTTTGAAAAAGAATTTAAAATTCGTTATCGCGTCGATGGAGCCTTGATCGAAATGGCCCCGCCACCCGCCCACCTGGCCGTCACCATCATTTCCCGACTCAAGGTCATGGCGAATCTCAACATTGCTGAGCGGCGACTGCCTCAGGATGGACGCCTCATGAAAACCGTCGGCGGCAAGCCCATTGATATGCGGGTCTCCACGCTTCCGACTATTTACGGTGAAAGTGTGGTGCTCCGGGTGCTTGACCGTTCCTCGGTCAATCTGGATCTTGAGAACCTCATGTTTCCGCCATGGCTCTACGATTACATCATCGACACCGTCAGCAAACCCAACGGGATTTTCATCGTCACCGGACCAACAGGTGCCGGCAAAACTACCACGCTCTACGCGGCCCTGCGTAAGATCAACACCATCGACACGAAACTCCTCACCGTCGAAGATCCCGTGGAATACTCCCTCGAAGGCATCCAACAGGTGCCCGTCAACGAAGCCGTAGGCGCCACGTTTGCCAAGATCCTCCGCGCCTTTCTCCGTCAGGATCCGGACCGGATCATGGTGGGGGAAATGCGGGACAAGGAAACCGCGCAGATCGCCATTCAGGCATCGCTTACGGGACACTTGGTTTTGAGCACACTCCACACCAATGATGCCCCGGGCGCTGTCACCCGTCTGCTGGACATGGGTTGCGAGCCCTTCCTGCTCGCCGCCACGCTCGAGGCCGTGCTGGCCCAGCGACTCCTCCGAACCATTTGCAAAACCTGCCGCACTCCTTATGAGCCCAAGGAAGTCATTCTCACCCAGCTGGGCCTCAGCCCGCATGAAATTGGGGACAAACACTTCTATACCGGCGAAGGCTGTCAGGACTGTGGCGGCTCAGGATATCGGGGACGCAAAGGTCTCTACGAGCTTCTCGATATGACCGATCCCCTTCGCGACCTCGTCGCCGAGAAGGCCCCGTCCATCGTTCTCAAGCAAAAAGCCATCGAACTAGGGATGATCACCCTGCGCGAGGACGGACTGCGCAACATCTACGAAGGTGCCACCACCATCGAAGAAGTTCTGAAATACACCTAGGAGGCCTCCAAGGAGGCGGGGCATCCTGCCCCACAACTCCACTCGCATGAAACTCCCGGCAGACCTGAATACCCTGCTCAAGGAAGTCTCGCGCTCCTTCTACCTCAGCCTGCGTTTCCTGCCTTCCTCCGTGAGGGGCTACCTCTCCCTCGCTTACCTGCTGGCACGGGCCACCGACACCATTGCCGATTGCGAATTCGCCGGAGCGTCGCAATCACGCCACGACCTCCTCGCACGCTGGCCGGCGCAGGGAAATGCTGATTTCTTCAAGGAAATCTCCGCAATCAAAGTGAATCATCCCGGTGAACAACGCCTGCTTCAACACCTGCCCGAGGTCTTCGCCGCTCTGGATCAAACCGAAACGACCGGCCGCGAACTCATTCAAAAAGTGCTCGGCCACATCCTTCAGGGCCAGCAGCAGGATCTTCGGAAATTTCCCGGGGCCTTCACCACCTCCGCCGAATTGGAGGAATACACCTTTCTCGTCGCCGGCTGCGTCGGACAGTTCTGGTCGGGAATTTTAGCCTGGAAAATTCCCCGCTGGTCGAATGCGCCCGACTCGGAAATGATCGCCCTCGGCATCCGCTACGGCCAGGGGCTCCAACTTGTGAACATCCTCCGGGATGCGGAACAGGACATCCTCAATGGCCGCACCTACCTGCCCGGTCCGGGCACCTTGGCGGAACGCCGCGCCCATTGGATCCCCATTGCCCGGGAATGGCTCGCTGCGGGAAAAACCTACGTTTCCCACCTGAACGGCTGGCGACTCCGCTTCACCGCCGACCTTCCATGGCAACTCGGCCTGGCAACACTTGAAAAAATCGCCACATCCTCCGAACGTGCCAAGATTTCCCGGTCCGAAGTTCGGAAAATATTCCTGCGCAGCCTCTGCCACCAAACCTTCCGTCGATCCTAGAATCACCCATTTGCCAGCGCAGGAGACCCGTCTAAGATCCCGCCACATGCCCGTTCTCCGCATTTTCTCCTACGTCCGCCGATACCCCCGCATGATCGCGCTGCAGCTTCTCTGCGCGATCGGTGGAGCCCTCATTGTCTGGATTCCCCCCTACACCATTCAACAAATCGTTGATGGTGTGAACCGCCACGCCGGCACCCAGGCCCTGCTGCCCATGGCCGGACTCGCGCTGCTGGCATATTTCGGTCGGGACCTTCTCAATGCCCTGCGCATTTTGCTGAACAACACTCTGGAACAACGTGTCATTCGGGACATCCGCAGTTCCCTCTACGAACGCCTCCAGCAACTCCCCCTGCCCTGGTTCGACACCAAGCCCACCGGCGACCTCATGACCACTGTCGCCGAAGACGTGCCCAGCATGGAGCGTGTGCTGATCGATGGAGTGGAGCAGGGCCTCGTCGCAGTGCTGCAAATCCTCGCGGTCGGAGCCTACCTCTTTCACATCAGCCCGCAGCTGGCGCTGATCACATTGATCCCAATTCCCCTGCTGGCCACCGGCGCCCTCATTTACACCATGACCGCCAAGGGCCGCTACAAGGCTGTCCGCACCGCCACCAGCGAAATGAATTCGCTCCTGCACGATAACATTTCCGGCATTCGCCAGATCAAGGCCTATGGCATGGAAAAGGAGGAGCACGAGCGCTTCAACGACTCCAGCAACCGTCTCCGCATCGCCACCCTGCGGGTCATGCGCAACTGGAGCATTTACAATCCCACGATGAGTTTCATCGGCTCCATGGGCGTGGTGCTGGTGCTACTCAGCATTGGCTGGGGCTGGGTCGTCGTCACGCCCGGGCAACTCACCGGCCTGCTCTGGAGTCTTGCGCTTTTTTACGAACCCGTGGGGCGCCTCCATCAGTTAAATCAAATCTTTCAGGCCGGCCGCGCCGCTGCAGACCGGGTCTTTGGAATTCTCGATACCCCGGAAGAACTGAACGTGCGTGATGGTGCCGAGTTAAAAGTCACCGCAGGCCATGTGGTCTTTGAAAATGTCGTCTTCGCCTACGGTGGCAAGACCGCCACCCTGCAAGGCGTCAGCCTCGAAGCGAAACCCGGCCAGACCATCGCCCTCGTCGGTCCCACTGGAGCCGGCAAATCCACCACCATCAACCTTCTCACCCGATTCTACGAAACGGATGGCGGCCGCATCACCATCGACGGCCAGTCGATCCACGACGTCTCCAAACCCAGCCTCCGGCGCGCCATGGGCTACGTCACTCAGGAAAGCTTCCTCTTCAATGGCACCGTCCGCGACAATCTTGTCATCGCCAAGCGCGATGCGACGGACGACGAGCTTTGGGAGGCATTGTCCGCTGCCAACGCCCGGGAATTCGTCGAGCGACTCCCGGAGAAACTCGACACCCAGGTCGGCGAACGCGGCGTGCGACTCAGTGTCGGAGAGAAACAACGCGTCTCCATCGCCCGCGCCCTCCTGAAAAATCCCCCCATCCTCCTGCTCGACGAAGCCACCGCCAGTGTGGACACCGAGACGGAGCGCCTCATCCAGCAGGCGCTGGAACGCCTCATGGTCAACCGCACCAGCCTCGTTATCGCCCACCGTCTCAGCACGGTGCGCCACGCGGATCGCATCTACGTTTTCAAACATGGCCAGATCGTGGAACAAGGCACGCACGACTCCCTGCTGGCGCAAAATGGCCTCTATGCCGACCTCTGCCGGAAGTCGCTCATGAGCGACACCCCCACGGCGAATTCAGACGATCTGGTATGATTCAGGAGGCTGCGCCTACTTGGTTTTCCCGGCTTCCTCGAGCTTTTTGTTAAGAATATCTCCAGTCTTTTCAAATTGCTTCATCACCGCGTCCTGCAGGGCCTTGGCTTCGGAAAATGTCATTTTCGGAGGAACTGGTCGCAGCTTGACCACCACAGAACCGATGACGATGGCACCACAAATCGCGGTGACCATAATGTCTACAAAATAAGATAACCGTTTTTCAGAGGGTGGGTTCTTCATGATCGGCAGCCCAATATAAAGCAAGTGGAGCACATAGACCAGAGCGAGAGCCAACAATGCGAGAACCGCTGCTAAACTCTGCAAAGGCAGGAGAAAGCCAAGAATCCCCACGATTATCCAACCCGGCGTCATGGCATAGACTACAAGTTTCAGGGATTGGATAAAATTGCTTTCGGAGCCAAATTTCGGCGCTAGGGCATCGACGATCCATGCCATCACCCACACCAAGCCAAGCGACATCGCATACTGCAGAATAGCGTGTGCAATGCCAGTGCCAATATCCATTCGAAAGGTTCCAAAATGTGGCACCTCATTTCCAAACACTGAATTCACGAGCAACCCCACCACGGCAGGAATCGCCGCGAGCAGCATGACGTATTTCAAATAGAGTTCCTTGGGGGTCGTGGTCTCTGCCGCGATGACCGGCCATTCGGTGGTGGGACTTAGGAGAATATTCTTCACGCGTTGGATGGGAAGATTCTTAATGCGCTCGTCAGTGGTGTTCATGGATGCTTGGCGGTTGATTGGGTAAAGCTAAATGAAGATGACGGCGCAGCGTAACACCTCCCGGCATCATGGCAAGTGGCGTGCTCATTTCTGCAACTTTTTGAACAGCAATTTCCGCACCAATGCCGACATCATTCCCGGTGCCATCCAGCCCAGCCAGGCGCTCAATTGATTGCCAATTCCAGGCACCAGTCTGACCCGTCCTCGCTCGACCGCCCTGAGAATCCTCTCCGCCAATTCCACCGGATCCATCCGCCGATGCTCCTTGGAGTTGTCCGGACTGTGTTCCCGGGCATGGGCCGTGCGTGTCGGTCCCGGAAAGACGCTCAGCACCCGCAGTGATTCCGGCCTGAACGCAGCCCTCAGGCTGCTGGCATAAGCCGCCAATCCTGACTTGGTGGCGGCATAAACGCTGGCTCCGGGATAACCACTGTAATGGCTTAAGGAACTGATGCACACGACAGTCCCTCCCTTGGCCAAACGTTTTCGTTGGAGCAATCCCAGGGTCAATAACATTGGTGCAAGCAGGTTCACCCGCACCACGGGAAGCCATTTTTCTTCTTCAATGCCTGCAAAGGCACCCGTGGCATTGATCCCGGCATTGTGAATCAGTAAATCAATCGGGGGCAGCGCGGCCAGCGTTTCGATGAACTTCGAGACTCCGTCCGCCCGGCTCAGGTCCGCCGTCACCTCCGCCCCCTGAAGTGAAAGGTCCACACCCGTGACGGTATATCCGCGCAGCTTCAAAACCTCCACCACCGCCGCCCCAATCCCCTGACTTGATCCTGTCACCACGGCATGTTTGCCAGGGGAAGCGCTCATCCCTGCCTGTTTCTCACCAAAACGCCACGGCAATCCCCTGCTGATCGGAGCCTGCAGCAACCACGAAAGACCGCGAATCATTCGATTCTTCAGACCCATCGTGGATTGCAAATCTCCCGCTTCCATTTTTCCAGCGATCCACCGCGCCGCCATTTCCGCACTCGGAAACTTGTCCCTCACCGAATCGTCCAGCGTCATTCCCGCCTTGGCATGAAAACCCGACCGCACCGCCCCCAGGTGCAGCGTCTGAATATGCGGCCCGCCACCCTCCGCTCGCAAACTTCGCGCCAGCGCATCCAACGCACCCTTGGTGGCGGCATATACGGCATAGCGGGGGGATGGAAAATCCGCCACAATGCTGCTGATGAAAATCACCCGCTGCGTGCGACCCCACAGCGCCTGCGTCAACCGAACCGGCGCCAGCAAATTCACCGCCGTCAACATTTCCACATTCTCCGCCGACTGCTCCGCCAGTTCCCCCACCCAGCCGATACCCGCATTGTGAATCACCCCGCGCAATCGGGTCACTTTCTGAGCTTCCAAATAGGCGATGATCTTCTCCGTCGATTCCTCTTCGGAAAGGTCCGTCTGGCAATAATTCCGAGCCGTAAACATTTCCTCATTCAACTCCGCCAATGCCTTGCGGCCCACCATGATCACCTCCTGACCATTGGCAAGGCAATGGCGCGCCAGCGCCAGGCCGACGCCGTCCGTTGCTCCAGTAATCAGCCAGGGTTCGCTCATCACCTCAAAAGCAACGCGAGCCCGGCGTTGTCAACCTCCGACCCAGTCACCCTCTCAATTCCCCACCGGCCTGGCTTTGATTTCTCCCACATCCGTGGGCTCTGGCGGCCCGTTCCCTTTCTCCTCGCCCACCCTGAATCGACTGCTCGCCAAATGCGATTTCTCGCCCTCCTTGCTGAAGAAGATCTGGTAGCTCCCCGGCAGAACCCCGGGAATTTCAAAGGTCCCATCAGCATTCACTTTCAATCC
>CALQSQ010000127.1 GCA_943333275.1 Akkermansia muciniphila | reverse complement strand
AGCCGCAGCGTAGGCGAACAGCGAAGACCCGGACATTGCGCACGGGCGGATGGTAAGTGTCATAGCGATGACCTATGACAATTACGATAGGTGTCCGCCAGGTCCGTCGTTAAAGAGACCAGCGGTGGGTGCTGCGTGTGACGCTTACCCTCAAGTCGATTGCTGAATGATGTTAGCAGGGGTTTTTCAACAGGCTCTTAGGGGCTGGGCTGTGGGGAAGGCAAAGCAGAACCCAGGAAGAGAGGTAAGAGGCCCTGTGGTTGTCCAGCCGAGCTTTGTTCGCCCTTGGTTGGTTGCGGGTCTCATGTGCTGCCGTCATGATGATGCGTGTCTGGCAGGGCTACAAAAGAATCTAAAGAACAAACGTATGATGAAGAAAAGAATCGAGCCGTAAATAAGTGGTAGTAACAGCCAATGCACGCACCGATACAAAACGGAATATGCGGAGGATGAAACGAACTCATATCCTCCGGTCAACCAAACTGTGACCGACTGCATCCACCGTAGGGGAACTTGGAAAGGCTGCTGCATAGCCACACCCAGCTGAGCTCGGCGAGTCAAAGCCGGGTCAGGTGGGACATCACCGCCCGGATGGAAATCGGATAATGATAGGACGATGGCAAGATATTGAAAGGCACTGACCGCCAGCAAACATCCGATGAAAGCGAGAACTATAGTTCGTCTAGGCATGGAACGCAGCTGAGTTGCCTCCCCCGCCTCGTTCGGCATGTGTTTCTGGTCTCGCAAACTCATTGATCGGGATGAGTTTGATTAATCCAGTCTCGATGTTCGATCAAGAGTCTGGCGATTCGAAAGGCATCCTTGCGGGATTCCTCATTAATAGTAAGGCCCATGCACTCAGAGGCAGCCGATAGAAGGTATTCCGCGATTGTTCCAGGCTCGGTTGCATCTAAGACCCGCCTGAAAACCTGAGGAAGATAACCTCGGTATTCGTCGCGCGCCTGCGGGACCTCCCTGACGCCAATCGGGTCCCACACGTAGGTGAGCACTTCGTCGACTCTCCGATATAGAGTCATTTGATCTGGAGGGAGCTTCTGGCCCATATTCTTTGCCTAACAGTGTCATTCTGTGTCCACCCTGGACGCTGAGCAAGGCGGTGGGGTGGGCATTTGTTCAGGTGGATGAGGAAAAACAGTGGCTCACAGTGGCCAAAGTGGGGAGGGAAGTCAATGGCAAACCCGTCTAGCAGTCTGTTGAAAAACATCCGCCACCCATCATTCGCCAGCCAGCGCCAGAGGCGCGACATCTTTATAGCATCCCAATTCCCAAGCCAGAGAGCTCCGTAGGAGCGGCATAGGGTCACGGCTGGCTTAGATGCCGCTCCTACGGAGCTCAGAGTTGAGGTCCCCGCGGTTGCTATAAAGATTTCGCGCCTCGGGTGCTGGGGGAGGTTTTTCAACAGGCTACTGGGCAGGGGGGCCAGGAGAAGCGGAGTGCGGTGTTGAGCCCGTGCCTGCTGATTTTACGGAAGCATCATCGGTCCGCAGGATCGGGGGGACTGAGGGGACTTTGGCGAGGAGGGTGCTGATATTTACTTTTGGTCCGCGGGCCGCGCGTTCAGCGAGATAAGACTCTGCCTCCATGGCCGCCAGTTTCTCGCCCACGGCGCTGGCAATGAGCTGGTTGAGCGAACAAGCGTCCCGCTTGGCGACGCGTTTGGCATGTTGGTGGATGGAATCGGGGTGGCGGAGCTGATGGTGCTCATCGCTTGAGGTGGTTGAGGAATTGGCTGGGGTGAGGGCAATGGCTCAGGGATTGTGCTTCCGGGTTTGGAGAGGGGGCTCAAATTATGGAGTTGAAAATGGGCGGCTAAAAAAACAAACCTTTTCAAAATTGCGCCAGTATCCTTCGAAATTGGCAACCAGGATGAGGCTTGCAATTGGGCCGACCGGGTTAGACTGGCGGCTATGTTTCAAGTCCTTCCCCAATCCGACGGTCTGGCGGTTCGTTTCCAAGAAAAGGTGCATTTTCTGCCTGGCGCAGGTCTGGATGTGCTGTTTCAACAAAGTGACCCGGCGGCGTGGCTGGCGGACCAAGTTTCAGCGGCAGGGTCTGGGATTTGGCCGGAGGAGTTGCCGGCGCCGATTCAATCGCAGGAGGTGTGGGCGGCGGGGGTGACGTATTTTAAGAGCCGGGTGGCGCGGATGGAGGAGAGCGAGGGATCGGGGGGGGATCGTTTTTACAATCTGGTGTATGACGCGGACCGGCCGGAGTTGTTTTTCAAGGCGACGCCGCAGCGGGTGCGGGGGACGGGGGCGCTGGTGCGGATTCGGACGGATGCGACGTGGAGTGTGCCGGAGCCGGAACTGGTGCTGGCGGTGAATGCTGCTGGGCGGGTGTTCGGATATGCGATTGGCAATGACATGAGCAGCCGGGACATCGAGGGCGAGAACCCGCTTTATTTGCCGCAGGCGAAGGTGTATCGCGGATCGTGTGCGCTGGGGCCGTGGTTGACGGTGGGGCCGGAGCTGGCGGAGTCGACGCGGATCAGCATTGTGATCTTGCGGGGCGGGGAGGAAGTGTTTGCCGGGGAAACGGCGCTTTCCCAACTGAAGCGGAAGCCGCAAGAGCTGGCGGACTGGCTTTTCCGGGAAAATGAATTTCCGCAGGGGGCGTATTTGTTCACGGGAACAGGCATTGTGCCGCCGGGCGTATGGACGCTGGCCAGCGGGGATGTGATTCGCATTGCCATCGATGGGCTGGGCGTGCTGGAGAACACGGTGGAATGACGCAGAGTTGGAGGAGGAATGGATTCTCAGCAATCTTGTTGCCAACCGGGGCGACCCTGTTATAAATGCCCGTCCAGTTCAGACAATTTATGAAATTTACTATTCGCAAAGACGACTTTTTGGGAGGGTTGCAACAGGTGCAAAACGTGGTGGGAAGCCGTGCCGCGGTGCCGATTCTCTCGAATGTGCTCATCGAAGCGGAAGACGGTGAACTAAGGCTCACGACCACTGACCTGGACCTTCTGGTGAGCAGCCGGGTGTCGGCTGAAATCTCCACGGGTGGATCCACCACCCTGCCGGTGCGGAAGCTGGCGGCCATTGTGCGGGAACTGCCTGCGGATGAGGTGAATGTCACTGTGGACAAGAACAACGTGGCCACGATCAAGTGTGGCACGGCCATTTTCAAACTGATGGGACGCACGGCGGAGGAGTTTCCACCCCCGACCCAGTTCGAGGACGTCAAGGAACTCAAGCTGGAGCAGAAAGTGCTCAAGGACGGACTGAAGAAGACTTCCTACGCCATTTCCACCGATGAAATGCGCTTCGTGCTCAATGGAATCTACACCATCATCGCCGCCAACAATCTCACGCTCGTGGCCACGGATGGCCGGCGTCTGGCGATGGCGGATTTTGACGTCGAAGTGCCGGACAGCATGGAGGCGTCCATCATCATCCCGACCAAGTGCATCAACCAGCTGCAAAGCCTGCTCAAGGACGAGGGCGATGTGCGCGTGCGCATCGGCCTCAAAAACATTGCCTTTGAACTCAACAGCAACCTGATCGTCAGCAAGCTGATCGAGGGAAATTACCCGAACTACAAGCAGGTCATCCCCGGTCCGGCGAAGCATCGCGTGACTCTGGAGCGCGAAGTTTTCCTCAGGGCGCTGCAACGCGTGGCCCTGCTCGCGCAGGACAAGACGAATTCCGTGAAGCTCTCGTTCACAGCGGACAACATTGAAATCTTCGTCAACGCCCAGGACGTGGGTGAGGCGCAGGAATCGCTCACGGTGAAATACAACGGCCCGGACATGGCGATTGCCTTCAATCCCGAATACCTCATGGCCCCGTTCCGGAATCTGGATGCGGATGAAATTTACCTCGACCTGATTGATGAAGTCAGTCCGGGCGTGCTGAAGATTAACACGCCCTTCCTCTACGTGTTGATGCCGATGCGCGTCAGCCAGTAGGCGAAGGGCCGAACTCACATCCGGAACGCAGGCGCCGCGCCTGTGCTCCACTGCGGTCGGCCCGACCGCAGTGTAAAAAACCCAGCGCACCCCCATGTCCCGGTGCATACTCCCACGCCAACAAATTTCCCACACTCCATTTTCCATGACTAAAACAGTCACCCTCTACGACACCACCCTCCGCGACGGCACCCAAGGCACCGGCATCAGCTTCTCCGTGGCTGACAAACTCCGCGTGGCCCACAAGCTCGATGATTTCGGCATCGATTACATCGAGGGCGGTTGGCCCGGTTCCAATCCGCGCGATGAAGCATTCTTTAGCGAGGCCGCCCAGCATACCTGGAAACAAGCCAAACTCACCGCCTTCGGCATGACCCGCCGGGGCAAACTCAAGGTTGAGGACGATGACCAGGTGCAGAAATTGCTCGATGCCAAAACACCCGTCGTCTGCGTGGTCGGCAAGACCTGGCCGCTGCACGTCACGGAAGTCTTCCGTGTTTCGCTTGAGGAAAACCTGGCGATGATCGCCGACACTGTGAGCTATTTGAAAAGCCATGGCCGCGAAGTTCTCTACGATGCCGAGCATTTCTTCGACAGTTTCAAGGAAGACCCCGAATACAGCCTGGCGACGATCCGGGCCGCCTCCGAGGCCGGTGCGGACCTGATCGTCCTCTGCGAAACGAATGGCGGCGCCCTGCCGGAATTCGTCGCCGAAGTCACCGCCCGCGCCATCAAGGAACTGGGCAAGGGGGTTGGCATCCACACGCATAACGATGGCGGCGTGGGCGTGGCCAATGCGCTGGCGGCGGTGCGCGCCGGAGCGGTGCAGGTGCAGGGCACCATCAATGGTTACGGCGAGCGGGTGGGAAACTGCAATCTCATCACCATCGCCGCCGCCCTCCAGTTGAAAATGGGCATCCCCGTCGTGGAGGATTTAACGAAACTGCGCGAACTCTCCCTCTTCGTCGATGAACTCGCCAACGTCGCCCCCGACATCCGCGCCCCTTACGTCGGCCGCGCCGCCTTCACTCACAAAGGCGGCCTCCACGTCCACGCCGTGCAGAAACTGGCCCGCACCTACGAACACGTCCAACCCCAGCTCGTCGGCAACGAACAAGTCATCTCCATCTCCGACATGTCCGGCCAGAGCAACATCCTCGCCAAAGCCGAGAAACTAGGTTTCAAACTCGACAAGGGCGACCCCAAAGCCGCCGCCATCCTCACCGAGGTTAAACAATTGGAAAGCGAGGGCTACGAATTTGAATCCTCCGATGCCTCCTTCGACCTGCTCATCCGCCGCCACCTCACCGACTACCAATCCCCGGTGGAAACGCTGGCCTACGAGTGCGTGTCCAATCACGACGCCGCCCGCCACTACGACAACTGCAGCGCGACCATCAAACTCAAGGTGGGTGATGAAATGCCCTACACCGTGGGCGATGGCGACGGTCCGGTGAATGCCCTCGACTGCGCCATGCGCAAAGCCCTCGAACCGCATTTCCCCAAACTCAAGTCACTCACCCTCACCGACTACAAAGTCCGGATCATCGACGGTCACCAAGGCACCGGTGCCAAGACCCGCGTCCATATCGAATCCACCGACGGCTCACGCCGCTGGAGCACTGTGGGAGTGAGCTACAACATCATCGACGCCAGTTGGAAGGCGCTCATGGACAGCATTGAATACTGTCTGTTGGGGTAGGATGGGCCGGTTTGGCCCGGCACCTACTACTTGCGCCGACGGCGCAGGGGTATGCAGGCTGCGGCGATAAGTCCGAGCATGCCTGTGGATGGCTCCGGCACGGCGGTTCCGCTGATGGTGAAATTATCAACCCGGCTCGTTCCAGCTGCCGCAACCAAACCGGGCGGCGTCGAATCAGCTGTTGTCCTCATAATCAAACGAAAATCGACCGAAGCCGCATTATCCAAGCCAGTAATCGCGGAAAGGTCGAAGGAATAATTGTAGCCGGTGATTTCCGAACCTGAAGTCCAGGATCCCAATCCTGGGGCTGCCACTTGATTGGGAAGAACTATGTAATTTACGAAATCGGTAAAGCCCCCTCCATTTACCTGATAGGCGAGCTTAAATTCACCCGGGCCAGTGCTGCTGCCGGTCTGCGACCAACTGACCAGGATATCCTCGTAGCCAGTGGTTGCGATCGAGAACTGAAAGTAGTCATTCACGGCCCATGTGTTCGCGGAGAAAGACTCCACTGAACCATTTCCAACCGGATTGGTGTAAGCTGTTGCGCCACTCGCATGAAATCCAGTGGCCGACCCTGTTCCAACTTCGGCAGCGTGCGGTCCTGCCGTCGCGGGAATGGATGTCTCAAAGGTCCACTTCGTAATGACGGTAGCTGCGTGAGAATTGGTCAAGAGGGCAGCCTGAGATGCGAAGAGAAGGGTGGCGATCGCGAGGGACTTCATGAAATTGGGTGGTCAGCGGTTGGGAATTTTGGGAAGGATTCCACTGTGCTAACATGCCGCAGACGAATCTCAAAGCAAAATTCGCAGAAAATTTCTCATAATTGAAAACTGTTTTTCTCATCCGTGCAATCGCAGGGCCCCGGGACCGAGCGAGCTTTGATTTGCGCGCCGGGGCAGGTGCGCTTTGGTGCAGGCATGTGGAAACCTGTCCTCCTCTTTCTGATCCTCCTGGGGCCGTCGCTGCGGGCGCATTCTATTTTTCTGAATTCGCTCTGGGTGGAATACACCCAGACGGAGCTGGAGGTGAGGGTGCAGGTGTCGGTGAAGGAGATCTGCACGGCGGGGGATCTGGCGTTTGATGTCAAGGATCCGGAGGACCAAGCGGCGGTGGAGCGGGCGGCGAAAGGGCACTTACCGTATTTGTTGAGCCATCTTTCGGTGAGCGTGGACGGTGAGGAGGCCAACGGGGAACTGGTGGAGATCCAACCGCCGACCACGTGGGTGCTGACCGCGGCGGATGTGAGCACGAGCACGTCGCTGACGGCGGAGGAGGGGACAGACCGGCTGCATTTTGTGTTCCGCCTGAAATACCCCTGCGCCCGACCCCCCAGCCGCATTGCGCTGAGCCAGTCCATGATGACTGAATTCAGCTTCACCCCCGGCACTCCGTTTAATTTCAGCTACCTTGTCCGCGTCACCCAGAAGGGGGTGCCGGCCAAGGATTTTGGCAATCTGGCGGTGGGGGGATTGTTTGATATCGAGACGGATTATGCGGCCTCGCAGCCCGCCGGGAGCGTGGCGCTTCCGGATAAACGCACAGCGTGGACGCGCGCCCATGAGTTCATCCATCTGGGGGTGCACCATGTCCTGACCGGATATGATCACCTGCTGTTTGCGGCGGCGCTGGTGCTGGCGTTGCGGGGATTCTGGGAGGTGTTTAAAATCATCGGCATCTTCACCATCGCCCACAGCCTCACGGTCATGCTTTCGGCGTATCAGCTGGTGCACGTGCCGGGGAGGATCGTGGAGCCGCTGATTGCGGGGAGCATTGTCTGGGTGGCTTTGGAAAATATTTTCTTTCCGCAAAACGCGCGCGGCTGGCGGCGGATCGGCTGGACGTTCTTCTTCGGGCTCGTGCACGGGCTGGGGCTGGCCGGGGCGATTGTCGATCACCTGCAGGGTTTCGGCCCCGGGCTGATCGCGGTCACGGTGCTGGCGTTCTGTGTTGGCGTGGAACTCGGGCACCTTTGCATCGTCGGACCGATGAGTCTTTTCATGGCCAGGGGGCGCACGCTGGGCGGGGAACGATTCTCACGCGGGGCGATGCGCTACGGCTCCGCCCTCGTGGCGCTCGGCGGCTTGTATTTCCTGCTCAATGCCCTGCAGTGGCTCCCCGAGAGCCTGACGCCGGAGGCGTTGTTTCATATGTCATAGGCGGGGTCAGGACGAGAGGACTTCGACGAGGTAGCGGACTTCGGTGTCGATTTCCTCGGGGGTGGCGACGGTGGAGGCGATTTCTTGGCGGACGATTTCGCGGAAGCGCTGGCGGAGGCGGTGGATGGCAACCTTGATGGCACCTTCGCTGAGATTGAGCTGTCGCGCGGCTTCCGCCTGTGGCTGGGAGGCAGCGCCGGTCAGCCAGGGCTTGAGGACGGTAAAGGTTGCGGCCTTGCCGGAGGCTTCCATTTCCTGGGACAGGTGGTGGAGGGCGCGGTCGAGGATGAGGAGCGCCCATTCGCGGTCGAAATAGGTATCAGACGGGGGCTGGATGGGGTGGGCAGGGAGGGGACCGGTGGCTTGGGTGGATTCGTCGGGGAGGGGTTCGGGAATGTGGCCGGAGCCGCGTTTCTGGCTCTGGGCCAGGTCGCGCTGGTCCTGGAGGAAGTGTTTGACGGCGCCGAGGAGGTAGGATCGGAAGCGGCCGAGGGCGGGGTCGGCGCCGCGAATATTCCCAGAGCGGAGGAGTCGGGAGAAGAATTCCTGGGTGAGTTCGCGGGCGGTGTCCTCGGTGCGGCCCTCGGCGCGTAGGAAGCGGAAGACGGGTTGGTAGTAGGTCTCGCAGAGGTCGGCGAGGGCGGTGCGGCCGTCGGGGTCGTGCTGCCCGGCGCGCAGGACGAGGGTCCAGCGGGTGGGGGAGAAGCTCTGGGTGGGGGTGGACATCGTTTCTCAGGCGAGGAGGAGCAGGCCGAGGGGGACGATGCCGACGGGCCAGAAGTAGGCGGCAAATTTCGCCATGCCGAGTCCGCGCTGGGTGCCGGGTTCCTTGAGCATGTCCGCGCGGGCCATCCAGCCGAGGACGGTGCCGAGGACGGCGAAGAGCAGGGAGAGGGCGAGCAGGGCGCGGTCCTCACTGGTCATGGAAAGGCGGAAGGTCGGCTGACCCGAGAGCTGCAGCCTTTCCATACGAGCTTGCAAATCGTACCACTCGGCCTTCTTGGCAGAATCGCCTATTTCGACGCGGTGTTGCGCCTCGTTGATGCGTTGCTGCAAATTATTCATTTCCTGAGCCCAACGACCTTCGAGACGCCGATTGTAGTCTCCCCAACCGTGGGCGATAAAGAGGAGGGGGACGAAGATGAGAGTAATGGCGAGGACGGCTTTGGCGGACCAGGGCCGGGGGTGGGGGTTCATCCAGCAGCAGAACCAGATGAGGAGGATGGCAGTGATGGCGATGGCGTCCATCCAGGCGAGCGTTTCATTCTCGACGTTGATGGCGATGATCATCCAGAGGGGGATGAAAAGCGGGAGCAGTGCGGCGATGGAAGCGGCGACGATGCCCGAGCGGGGTGGGTAGGCATGGCGGAGGCGGAGGACGTTCTTCCATCCGAGGATCGTGCCGATGAGAGGCAACACGCCCATGACAATGCAGACGGCTATCCAGGGGAGGCCGGGGGTTTGCCGGACGGCTTCCACCGTGCTTGGCCGGGGGGGGGCGAAGTTGGGATTGTTCTGGGGCATTTCCGCCATGTTCGAGCTCCCCTGCTGGGAATTCATCCGCTGATACCGCTGCATCTCGACAGAGCGGACAGTAAACATGGATCCCGCGCTGGCGAGGGCACCGAAGATCAGAAGGGCCACGGCCATGCCGGGTCCGCTGAATCTCCCTGCGGGCCTGGCCGGAGTGGAGGGGACCGGGGGGAGAGGAGGCGTGTGGTCGGGAGCGGTCTGGCCCGCCAACGTCTCGACCTGCGTCTGCATTTCCCCGGCGCTCTGGAAGCGGCGTTCCCGTTCCTTTTCCAGAGTGCGGAAGACGACTTGATCCACGAGGGCGTTGACAGCGGATTTCTCCGAGGGGGCGGCGAACCTGCCGATGGGCAGCTCGCCGGTGAGCATTTCATAAAAGACCACGCCGAGCGAATAAATGTCCGCGCGGTGGTCCACCTCTGCGGGGTGCTCGATCTGTTCCGGAGCCATGTAGGCCATGGTGCCGAGGCGTGCACCGCTGAGGGTCAGGCTGAGTTCCTCGCCGCCGGTCTGACCCAGCTTGGCGATACCGAAATCAGCGATTTTCACGCGGCCCTTGGAGTCGAGGAGGAGATTCTCTGGCTTGATGTCGCGGTGGAGGACGCCCTCCCCGTGGGCGTATTGGAGGGCCTCGCAGACTTTGGGGACGATTTCCAGCGCCTGTTCCGGGGTGAAGCGTTTCGTCCGCATGGCCTGGCGCAGATTCACGCCATCGACGTATTCCATGAGCAGGAAATACCAGCCGCCCTGCTGGCCGAAATCGTGCACGGTGACGATGTTCGGATGATTCAGCTTCGCGAGCGCCCGGGCCTCGCGGTGGAAGCGTTCGGCAAAGGCCGGGTCAGCGGCGAGCGACCGGGGCAGGACCTTGAGCGCCACATCGCGCTCCAGTTTCGGCTGCCGGACCTTGAAAACAGCCCCCATGCCGCCGTGGCCGATCATTTCCCCGACCTCCAAGGCAGGAAACGCCTGGGCGATTTCCTCCCGCGTTGGCAGATGCACCACGTTCTGCAGCACCTGGGTAGGCTCCGCGACGCCGAGCATGAGACAGCGTGGACAAAGGCCCTGGGGGGAACCATCGGGAATGGGATTGCCGCATTGGGGGCAGGAGGAAGGGGAAGGAGTGTTCATACAATGGCTTCCTGAGGCATCGGAAACGCGAGGTTACTGCTTTTCTGAAAAAAAAGCCAAGGGACTTTCCTGAACCCACCGCCCAGCCGCTGGTTACCCTGCGCGCCGGTGGCGTGTTGCAGCGATCATCAGTCCGAAGCCGAGGACGAGCAGGGTGGCCGAGGGCTCCGGGACCATGGCGGCGATGATGTCATTGCGGTAGGTGGCGAGGTTCGCATAGAAGGCGGCATCGCCGA
Source organism: Akkermansia muciniphila (assembly GCA_943333275.1). Taxonomy (GTDB): domain Bacteria; phylum Verrucomicrobiota; class Verrucomicrobiia; order Verrucomicrobiales; family V1-33; genus JAGNEJ01. Next base: position 3,566 of record CALQSQ010000127.1, on the reverse strand, counting down.
ATCCGGCGGAGGCCCCGGGCTGGGCGATGTGGGTGGGGTCGTGGTCGTAATAAAGATTGAGGCCGGCGAGTTCCCAGGTGCCACCGTTGAGCCGGAAAGCTGTCCCGCCGGAATCGCCCACGGAGAAGGTGGCCTCTGTGGCCCCGAGATAATTTCCTGTTCCATCGTCGTCAAAGCGGGAGAAAAAGAGATTGGTGTCGTAGGGGCCTTCGAGGAAGTTCGCGGAGGTGACCGGTGGACCGAGCCAACCGGGGAGGACGGTGGTCTCGTTGGTGCCCCAGTTGAGCTGGGAAGGGCTGCCCCATTCGTAATAGTTGGCGTTGATTCCGGGGACTTGGGCGATGTCGCTATCGAAAGCGCTGTTGGCCGTTCCCTCGACGCGGCGGCCACGGCCGAAGTCCAGAAGGTCGGTTCCGACCAGGGGAGAGGTGGTGGCGAGGAGAATGTTCGGAAGCGATGGCAGCGGCGCATCCCCGAGGTTGCCGCCGATGCGGTAAAGCCGGAGGTCCGCCGAGCCAATGGTGACGACGTCCCGGACGGCATAGGCCGTGCCCCCGACGACGATGACGTTGCCATTCACCGACAGGGGACTGACATGCGCGGCGGTCAGGACCCAGCCGAAGTTGCCATTCCGCCCGAGGTAGATGCCGCTGGAGTCGCTGACCTGAATTTGATTTCCCCAGAAATTGAAGGCGGGCTTGCCGAGTGACGCCTGGGTGGTGTTGCCAGCACCCGCTCCATTGGGACCCGAAATGATGAGGGCGTGAACCGGGGTGAGGCTGAGGGTTAGGAAAAGCGGGGAGGCACGCATGGGGAGGTGAGTGGTGGGGTGGACGCTTTGGATAAGGGATATAGGGAATTTGCAAAATGGTGACAAGGAAATTTCCACACAATCCAGAGGGCGGCACCAGTTCCCGCTTACGAGGGAGGCATTCCGGCAAAGGGGCGTTGAATGGCTTCCGTCCAACTAAATTTGTGCGGGGTCCATCCCGGTCCGGGCACAAAATAAGGACGCCTTAGGTCTTGCCGATCGAGGGGAATTTTGCTAGGAACGCCAACATTCGTCATTAAAAAATCCCGTCTCACCATCCAAAACGCCCGACTCACATGAAAACCACCTCCCGCCTATTTGTAGTCCTCACTCTGGCTGGCGCAGTCTTAACCCTCCCGTTTCACCTCATGGCTGAGGATTGGAATGTGACTGCAGGAAATTGGAATGACCCTGGAAACTGGACTCCCGCAAGTGTTCCCAGTGGCACTCCCGCCAATATTAATAATGGGGGCACTGCCACGCTGGATTCGGTGGTGAGCAACGCAAAATCCGTGCTGATCACCAACGCCAGCACGCTGGATTTCCTAGCTGGGGGTGATTTGACGCTGGCGGGAGTTCCTAACAATGATCATTTGGTCGTGAATTCAGGGACCCTCAACATGTCGGGCGGCACATTCAATATGAACGGCCAGCATCTGGCGGCGGACCCGGGTGGGATTGTTAATCTGACCGGCGGCACATTCACCAATGCAGGATGGTTCCACCAAAGCGGCGGCACGGCCACCGTCAACTTTACCAACCCGGCAAATAGCGCGCAGTTCTCGGCGCTCTTCGTTGGAAGAAACGGCCCGACGGGAGTCACTGATGTGCTCAGCGGCACCCTCAAGGCGACTGGCTGGGGCGAAATCGGCCAAAATAACAGCACCGGCACCCTGAATGTCACCGGGCCTGACAGCCATGTCGAAGTCTTTACCAGTGGGGAAATGGACAATTTCTTCAGAGTCGGTTCCTATGGCGGGCATGGCTTCGTGAATGTGACAGGCGGCGGCACTCTGGACACGCATGGCGGGTGGCTGACGCTGGGTGATACTAATGGCGGGCCGGATGGGGTGGGCGAAGCCTTCATTTCCGGCACGGGTTCCACGTTGACCAGCCGCGGACTCATTGTGGGTTGGAACGGTGCCACTTCCGTAGGACGGCTGACAATCGAGGACAATGCCGTGGTAAATAACACCGTGCACGAACTCAGTGTCGGACGGGACAACCCCACCACCGCAGGCTACGTGAATATTAACTCCGGCGGTGTGCTCAATGCCGGGCCTGAGACGCGCATTGGACACAACGGATTTGGTCAGGTAAACATCGATGGCGGCACCCTCAACATGCAGGGCGGCGGCTGGGCGATTCTTGGCGAGGGGGGAGCGGCCAATGGCACGCTCAACATGAGCGCGGGAGCCGTCAACATCACGGCAGACAGGTTTGTGCTCGGACAAAATGCTGGGTCCGTCGGAGTTTACAACCAGACTGGCGGAGCCACGAATGTGGGCAATGAATTCAACGTCGGCCGCGGCGGTGGCACGGGAACCATGAACCTGGAAGGCGGCACGTTTAATGTCCACGGATGGACGACGCTGGGTCGGGACGGCCCTGGCACCGGCACGATCAATGTGAGCAACGGAGCCACGTTCACGCACAACGAACTTGGTGGGGATTTCCTGGTTGGCTGGACCAACGGTTCCCACGGTGATGTCAATGTCACCACTGGAGCGCAGATGACTTATAATTGGTGGATCCGCATGGGCATTGAACCCGGATCCACAGGCAACCTTGTCGTGGACAGCCCTGGAACCCTGCTGGACCACAACAACGGCACGGGTGGCGACTCCCGCATAGTCGTCGGGGAGTCCGGCCTCGGAACAATGCTGGTCTCCAACGAAGCACAGGTGAACGACGGCGGAAATGGCTTCTTCGTCGGGTGGCATGCCGGGGGCAACGGCACGGTGGTGGTGAATTCCGGGGCCGGTCTCGCGGTGAAAAGCGGATGGATTCAGGTGGGCATTGAGGCTGGTTCGGTGGGCGAGGTGACCTTTGATGGCGCTGGCACGACAGTCACGCATGATATTGCCAGCCTCGGCTACTCCACTGCCATCGGGCAGTCGGGCACGGGAATTCTGACGATTTCCAACGGGGCGGTGATGAATGATACAGCAGCGCGTTTCCTCGTGGGACGCGACAACGGCGGCGTGGGCACGGTTAATGTCACCGATGGCGGCACTCTCCTCCACCTGCCGACTCCCGACCCCAACAACGAAGACTGGATGATGATCGTGGGTGGAACCCATGAGCCCAGCCAACCGGTGGGTGGCCGCGGCCTGATGAATGTTCTGGGAGGGTCGGTGGTGCAGACAAATTCCTTCGATGCCGGTCGTCGCACCCCGAACGGGGGCACTCTCAATGTCACGGACAGTGCTTTCACCGCGTCCGGGCACTTCAGCACGGGGCGTGGATACGATGGGGTCGGGGCCAGCACACCCGGTGCCGTCAATCTCACCAATTCCTCGCTGGGTTACGGGGCCTGGCTTTCCGTGGGGCATGAAGGGGGCAATGGGGTTATGAATATCACCGACTCCACGATCACCGGGAACGGAGATTTCAATGTGGGCATCGACCAAAACGGCGCGCCGAGTCCGACCACCGGGGTTGTCAACATGGGCGGTGGATCTTCGATCACGGTTCCGACGATGCCCATTGGGCGCAACGGGGGCACGGGCACATTCAACCTCAATGGCGGTCT
>CALQSQ010000126.1 GCA_943333275.1 Akkermansia muciniphila | reverse complement strand
GAAATGGCAGGCCGACAAGGAAGCCGGACTCAAGGCACTGGCCGAGCGTCAGGCAGCGCTGGAAGCGGCGAAACTGGAAGAACCAAAACTGGCCGCTGCAAATCAGGCCGCACAGGATGCACTCGCCAAAGTGCAGGCGGCGGAACTCGACGCCGCGACTGCTGCCCTGAAAGACGTGGAGTCTTTCCTGAGCAGCGACAAACTCGACGCGAAGCTCGTCCTGTGCGCCGTGCTGGTGAACGCCACGCCGAAGGGACTGGCGGAGTTTGCCTCGCAGGGCGCGGAGCAGGCAGCTATCGTGATCGGGTTCCTCGCCGACGAAGCACTGATGAAAGCGATGGTCACCGCCGGTGGCGCAAAGGGCGGCAAGTATGGGCAGGCGGCGCAGATTTACGCGGCGATTCAAAAAGCCAGCCCGAAGGCGAAGGACGGCCTTTTCCAAAGACTCGCCCTCGCCGTGAGCCTCGAGCACGCGATGCCCGTCACGCAGAATAATCCCAAGGCCGCCACGGACGCCCCGGCGACAGTGGACCCGGTGAAGCGTTATCTGCATTTTGAAAAGGCCAGCCTCGACGGAGAACTCGACCCGGCCTTCAAGACGCTGAGCACATGGGAACTCCGCAACGTGGTGAATGGCGATGAGCCCGACGGCATGCTGGCGTGGGGCCGCGAAATGCTCCGCAATTACCGCCCCGACCACGTGCTTAATCCCGACTACGGCTGGCGCTATTCGCGCGCCGTTACCACCGACGTGCGCTACGGCTCGCAGAATGTGAAGGATGACCTGCCCACCCTGCAAAGCTACCAGAACATCATCAAGAATGGCGGCGTCTGCGGACGGCGCGCCTTCTTCGGGCGCTTCATCCTGCGCTCGTTCGGCATCCCGACTGTCCCGCGCCCGCAGACTGGACACGGAGCACTCGCCCGCTGGACTCCTGATGGCTGGGTCGTCAATCTCGGTGCCGGCTGGGGCAGTCCCGAAGCGAGCGGCGTCATGGAGCTGTCCGACGCGGATTTCGTGCTGGAGACGCATGTCAGGAAACTCCCGCAGCAACACCTGAAAGCCCTGCGTGCCCAGTGCGCCGGCGATGCCCTCAGTGAACAGAAATATGTCAGCCTGAAACCTGGCACCGGCGGCCTGTGGAATGTGCTCGCCGTCTTTGCGAAGAAGGCCGCCGTCGCCGGTGAAAAGCCCGCGACCCCCGCAGCACTCGGCGAGAATCTCGCTGAGGCGAACGAATCCGCCGAAGTGCGCGCCCGCGCGCTGGTGAAAGCCGCCGTGACCGATGCCGACAGGAAAATTACCGTCGCTCCTAACGGCACCATCACCATTCCCGCCGCATCATGCACCGGTGCCCAAATCCTCGGCAGCTTCGCCGGCAGCCATCAGCTCTTCTCCGGCGGCGGCACCATCACCTGCGATGTCGAAATCCCACGCGCCGAAAAATACGCCCTGACTGCCCGCGTCGCCACCGTGCAGGACAATCCGAAGATGCAACTCGTGGCGAACAACGCGTCACCGGTCGAAATCGCGATCCCCTACACCATCGGAAAATGGGAGCAGACTCCCACCGCCGAAGTGACACTCACCCAGGGCAAAAATACCCTCCGCTTCACCCGCCCCGAAGGCAGCCGGGGTTTGAGCATCAAAGAATTCACCCTCACGCCGGTGAAGTGACCGGCCACCACGCGGGAGTAACCCCAGGTTAAAGCCACACCATTCGTTGCTCATCGCCGCATCCCTGCTGGTCACTCCTCCGTCTTTTTTTAAACTCATGACGACTCGCATCCCATCATTTATCGCCGCGGCAATTGCCGGGCTCGTTGTAAACGCGGCGGCGGTGGAAATTCCCGCCCAACTGCCCAAACCCGATGGCAAGCCGGTCGATGCCACCAAGCCGATCAAAGTCTATATCCTCGCCGGGCAGTCCAACATGGTGGGCATGGGCGATATCAGTGGTGCGCGACCGATTTTTCCGAGCATCTTTCTTTCGGCGGATCCGGCGATCATCCCGGGAGCCATGCCGCTCGGCGGGTCCGGTCTTGCCGCGCACGGGGTTTATCAGACTGCCGAGGCGAACGCGGCCAAAGGCGCGAAGGTTGCCGTTTATGCGGGGGCCTACGACCCAAAGGCGGAATACACCAAACTGACACCGTTTAGGATCGCTACGGTGGCCTTGGGAAGCGTTGCGGAGAAACTGCCCGCAATGGACGGACCCCACACGCAGGTTGTCAGCGCATTCATTGATGTGCCGGCTAGCGGGAACTACACAGTTCACGCGGGGTTTGAAGACAGCACCTGCAATGTTATCACCCTTGACGGCAAAGAGGTGTATCGCAAGGACGTGGGCGGCAAGCCAGTGATCACGAAAGTCGCCCTCGAAACAGGCAAACGCTATTCGGTGACGATCACCTATTTCAAAGGCGGCTCGGCGGCGTTCTGGCTGGAGCAGGTCGAAATCGAGGGCAAAGGCGATCTCACGACGCTGACGAAGAAGGACGGCAGGTTCCCCTATCTGCTAGACGACGCGGGCAAGTGGACCGTGCGAAACGATGTGTTTTACAAGGAAGCGCGGCTGCGTCCGGAGAGTCCGGGATCGGCCCTTTCCGCCACCTCGAACAACGGAGCGAGCATCGGGCCTGAAGTGGGCTTCGGTTTCGTGATGGGCACCTTCCATGATGAGCCAGTGCTGCTGATCAAGACAGCCCAGGGCAATCGCTCGCTGGGTTTTGATTTTCGTCCGCCATCAAGTGGCCGGACGGCTCCCGACAATGACTTCGAGGGAGCGGAGTATCGGCTGATGATCAAGGGCGTCCGTGAAACGCTCGACCACATTGATAAATTCGTGCCGGGCTACAAAGGCCAGGGCTATGAGATCGCGGGCTTCGGTTGGTTTCAGGGCCACAAGGACAGCGGCGCGGCGAAGGAGGAATACGAGAAACACCTCGTCAATCTGATCAACGACCTGCGCAAGGAGTTCAAGGCACCGAAGATGCCGGTGGTGGTGGCCACGATCGCGTTTCACGGCTACAGAATTTCAGAAGGACCGTGGAAGAACATTTGGGAAGCGCAGATGGCAGTTGGCGATGCCAAACAGCACCCGGAGTTTGCCGGCACGGTGGCCTCGGTGGACACCCGCGATTTTTGGCGCGAAGTCGAGGAGTCCCCGCGGGAGCAGGATTACCATTACAACCGCAATCCGGAGACCTACCTGCTGGTCGGCGAGGCGATGGGCCGAGCAATGGTGCCCATGCTCGGCGGAAAAGCAGCGGAGATTCCGAAGTCGGATCGCGAAGCACGGACCGCCGCGCGCGTGGCCGCGGAAGCCGCCAAGCCAGAGCCAACGGCAGAGCAAAAAGCCGCATCGGCGGCGGCGATCAAACCGATGATCCTCGACGGTGCGCTGCCGGGATACGTGAGCAATCCCCGCTTTCAGCCGTCGTTACTTGTGGCACTCAAGGGAGCGATGCCCGCAAAAATTCCACCGTATCTTGATGACACTTTGGACGAGGCGGCAGACTACTATCGTGCCGCCGGTATTTCTGAATACGACTGGAAGCCATTCGGCGGACCACTCAAAGATGCCGCCTGGGATTACTTCAGCTTCGACCTCCCGGCTGGTCACGACAAAGCCAAAGGAATCAGCGATCTCAAGATGACCACTCCGGCGGGCATGGCGAATTGGTTCGCACCGGACTTCGATCCGAAGAAAACGGGCTGGCAGAGCGGCACGGGACCGTTCGGAGTGACAAAAGACCCGATCGTGTATCCGGAATGGTATGGCCCTAGCAAACGCGGCCCCGCAAAAACGGTGTGCGAGAAGGATGTGTTGCTACTGCGCCAGACCTTCGATCTGCCGCCATTGAAGGAAGGCCACCGCTATCGCATCCGGATCAATGGCAGCGTCCACGCCAATCACGGCGAGGGTTACGCGATTTACGTGAACGGCAAGCTGCTGGCTGAGTCGAAAGCCGGCGTCGTCGCTTGGCGCAGAGAGGGCGGCAAGCCCCGCGGCGGCCATGTCTGGACGGAGTTTCGCGAAGAATTCAAAGGCGGCAAAGTCACCATCGCAGTCAGCAGCTTCCCGATGAACAACCGGACGGGCGACGGCTTCCTCCCGGCCTCCCGCGACCCCCTCGGCGTCTGGTTGGAAGAAATGAAGCTCCCGCCGCTGGGCGAGTGACCTTGAGGAATTTACCAAAAATGAAAACTATCCTCGTTTCTTTCCTCGTCCAATTGTGCGGCATCGCTTTCGCTGCGGAAAAAACACCGCTGCCCACGGCTCACACCACACGCAACATCGAAGGCTGGAACGTGCGCGTGGATGACCGCCTACTGCACGGCGACGGCGCGGCGGTTGGGGAACGTGCGCTGAAGCTGCTCGGTGCACGGCTCGTCGCCATCACCATTGTGGTGCCGGAGGAGGCGCTTGCAAAACTGCGTGCCATCACCATTGAGTTGGACCTGAACTATGGCGACCTGCGTGCCATGCAGTATCACCCCGATGCCGATTGGCTGAAGGAGAACGGCTACAGCGAAAAGCTCGCGAAGTGCGTTCACATTCCCGAGGTGGAGGATTTCCTCTCACCGACGGAAAATCTCCGTATGCCGTGGGTCGTGCTTCACGAACTCGCACACGGCTTTCACGATCAGACGATCGGCTTCGAAGAACCCCGCGTGACCGCTGCTTGGAAAAAATTTTGCGACAGCGGAAAATACAAATCCGTCCTCACGACCTCCGGAAAAATGCGCGAGCACTACGGGCTGACTGACCAAAAGGAGTTCTTCGCCGAAATGACGGAGTGCTATTTCGGCTCGAATAATTTTTACCCATTCGTCACCGGAGAATTGCAGCAATGCGAGCCGGAGATCTTCGCGCTGCTCGCTGAAATCTGGGGCCCGCTTCCCGGGTCCGCGGCCTCAAAAGCGAAACCCACCCCATAAGCCGCGTTCTGTAAACGAGACGCGTCTGGTCTGCACAGGTCTTTCCGAACCCCCAGATTTCGGCTGGCCCCAAGTCCGTGGTTCATTGTCTAATATCTTGTCAGTTTGTCTCCACGATTGTAACTCTTCACCAATGCCCTCACCTGAAATTCTTGCCAAAGCACCCTGCGATTCTCCGCCACCTCAGGCTTTAGCTGTCTCCGCCCAACGAACCGTTGCAGATCCTGCAACGAGCAGGTTGCTGACCGTGGACCGCATTTTCGGTGTGGAAAACGAATTCAAGTCAGAAAGTTGGGGCCCAGCGCACTGGCTGCAGGACGGCCCAGGTTATACAACGCTGGAAGTGTCGGAGAATTTCAAGCACGTTGAAGATGCGAAGGAAATCAAAGACATCGTCAAATATGATCCAGCCTCTGGGCTGCGTGAAATCCTGGTCCCGGCGGACGACCTCATTCCTCACGGCCAGACAATCCCGTTGAAGATTGAAAACTACGCGTGGACTGAAGATGGACAACAGTTGCTCATCTTCACCAACGCCCGGCGTGTCTGGCGTGAGAAGACCCGGGGAGACTACTGGCTCCTGCATTGCAGCACCAGAATGCTGCGGCAGCTCGGTGGCGATGCCGCACCCGCAACCATGATGTTTGCTTCGCTTTCGCCGGACGGCACATGCGTGGCTTATGTCCGGGAGCACAACCTTTTCGTGCAGTCATTGGAGGATTTGCAAATTACCCAGCTCACCTCCGATGGATCCACCACGACGATCAATGGCACTGCGGATTGGGTCAACGAAGAGGAGTTCCACCTGCGCAACGGATTGCGCTGGAGTCCGGATTCCAAATCAATTGCCTATTGGCAATTCGACACCTCCGGCGTGCGTGAATATCCTCTCGTCAATCTCACGGACTCCCTCTATCCCAAGGTCACCAACTACGCCTACCCCAAGGTAGGCGAAACCAACTCGGCGTGCCGGGTGGGTGTCGTCAACGCGGGCGGTGGAGCAACCACCTGGTTCACACCCAATCCGGATCCAAGAAATCACTACATCCCCCGCATGGAATGGTCAGGCGTCTCTCCGCGGCTTCTGTTTCAACATCTGAACCGTCTCCAAAACACCAATGAATTCATCAGTGCTGATCCCAACACAGGAGAAACTCAGGTCATTTTCACCGATCGTGATGACGCCTGGGTGGAGGTGATGACAGACTGGCGCTGGATCGAAAAGGGAGCCCGTTTCCTTTGGCTGAGTGAACGCGATGGCTGGCAGCATCTTTACTCGGTTTCAATCGAGGATCAGTCCGTGCGCTTGCTTACGCCGGGCGATTTTGATGTGGTTAGTCTGGTTGGTGTGGATGAAAAGGCAGGCTGCGCCTATTTCATCGCCTCTCCAGACAATCCCACCCAGCGCTACCTGTATCGGGCACGATTGGACGGGACAGGCGGAGCCGATCGCGTCACACCGGCAGAACAACAGGGAACGCATTCGTATCGTTTCTCGACGGACGGCTTGTGGGCATTTCATACCTTCTCGCGTTTTGGCCAGCCCCCCGTGGTTGAGTTGGTAAGTCTGCCGGATCATAAATTGATTCGCGTGCTGGCAGGCAATGCTGCGCTGCGTGGGAAACTGGCCGCTCTCACGCCCTGCCAGAATGAGTTTTTCAAAATCAGTATCGGACAAGATATCATGGTCGATGCATGGTGCATCAAGCCTCCGGAATTCGATCCCTCACGTTCCTATCCTTTGTTCATCCATGTTTATGGTGAGCCCGCCGGATCCACCGTCGTGGATGTGTGGGGTGGGGAAAATTTCCTCTGGCACACCATGCTGGCACAACAGGGTTATGTCGTCATGAGCATTGACAACCGCGGCACGCCGGCTCCGCTGGGACGTGCCTGGCGCAAAAGTGTCTATCGGCAAATCGGCAGTCTGGCCTCTGCTGATCAAGCCGCAGCCACACGCGAGATCCTTCGCCAGCGGCCCTACCTCGATCCCGCACGTGTTGGCATCTGGGGTTGGAGTGGCGGTGGCTCCATGAGTTTAAATGCCATTTTCCGCTACCCGGATCTTTACCAGACCGCCATGGCCGTGGCCTTCGTGGCGAACCAGCGTTTCTACGATACCATTTATCAGGAACGGTACATGGGCCTGCCCTCGGATAACGAGGAAGGATTCACCCACGGATCGCCCATCACCTTTGCGCATCAACTTCAGGGCAATCTCCTGCTCGTCTATGGCACGGGCGATGACAATTGCCACTACCAGAACTGTGAGGTCATGGTCAATGAACTCATCAGCCATCACAAACAATTTTCCCAGATTTCCTATCCCAACTGCGGCCACGGGCTCGATGAAGGGAAGAACACCAAACGTCATCTCTACGCCACGCTTACCCGTTACCTCACCGATCACCTTCCCGTAGCTCCCACCCTCCTTCCCTAGCATGAATTCATCCTCCACTCTCGCACGCATTGCCGCCGGTATCCCCGAAGTTCACAGCAGCCTTTACTGGCGCATCCGATTCTCCGTGGGCGATCAAGTCGTCTTGATTGAATTGCCAACCGCCACCGGCAGCGAATCCGTCCTGATCCTGCGCGACATTGAAATGGATCGTGCTCGACAACACGCCCGTGTGGATCGCGTCGCTTGTCCAGCGCACTTTGCACCGGAAGGCGGGCTGTCAGGCGATCGGGAAACCGCCAACGCCCAGGCCGCAGCCGAATGCCTGCGTCGCGCTGGCGTGACTCACGCGGTGGGCGACCGCACACTGCCGCTCATTTTCGCAGACTTCGCCCGCAAGGCCGGCATCACCATCGAATGTGATCCCGAGCGCTGGGTGAAGGAACGCCGTCAGAAGTCGCCGGAAGAAATCGAGCACCTGCGCGAAGCCCAGCGCGTCACCGAAGGGGCCATCCAACTGGCCTGTGAAATGATCGCAAATGCCAGCGCCCGGGCTGATGGCGTGCTCATGCATGAGGGCCAACCGCTCACCTCCGAGCGCGTTCGCGCGGCTGTGGACCATTGGTTGCTGGATCGAAATTTCGTCAACCCCATGGCCATCATTGCCGGCGGTCCCTCAGCGGCCGATTGCCATTTCTACGGCTTCGGTGAACTGCGCACCAGCGAGCCCGTCATTGTCGATATCTTTCCTCGCTATCGCCAAACGCGCTACAATGGCGACTGCACCCGCACCGTCGTACATGGCGACATCCCCGACGAAGTGAAACGCATGCATGCCGCCGTGCGGTCCGCCAAACTGGCTGCTGAGAAGACCATCAAAGTAGGAGCCACAGGTGAAGCCGTCCACCGCGCCACCATTCAGGCGATGCTCGATGCAGGCTACGCCTTCGGTTTGCCCGCTAAGGACGCACCGCTTTCCTATTGCGCCCTCACCCACGGCACCGGCCACGGCATTGGACTGGATGTCCATGAACCACCCCTGCTGGATATCAAAGGCCCCGCCCTCCTCGCAGGCGAAGCCCTCACCGTCGAGCCCGGCCTCTACCGTCGCGACCTCGGCGGCGTGCGCATCGAGGACATGGTCATCGTAACTGAAAACGGTTGCGACAACCTGAACGCACTCAGTGACGAATTGATTTGGAAATAGCACGAACCAATATGACAAACCAATTCCTCCCAGCCATTTTCATCGCCATGCTCACGATCATTCCCCGGACGCAGGCTGACGATATCCCGGAAATGGACGCGCTGATCGCAAAAGCAAAGGAAGGAGACGCACGCGCCCAAGTCGATCTGGCGGTGCGTTACCGTGATGGCAAGGGGGTGACCAAGGACGATGCCACTGCCATGGAGTGGGCGCATCGCGCGGCGGATTCAGGAAATGCGGAGGCCATGGATTTTGTCGGTTTTGCGTATCTCCGGGGCGCAGTCGTCACGCGCAATCCAGAGATCGCCTTCGCCTATTTCAAAGCGGCCGCGAATGAATCAGCCCAGGCGGCATTCAACCTCGGCCAGTGCTACTTTGGAGCACAGGGAACGGAGCAGGATATCCCCAAGGCACTCGAGTATTGGAAGAGCGCGGCGGAACGAGGTCACGGTCGGGCAGCCTCCAGTGCGTCGATGGTATATTTATCCGGCGAAGGGACCGCACCGGATGCCGTCCTGGCACGCCGTCTGGCCGAACGGGCAGCAGAACTGGACGATCCCTCCGGCCTCGTGGTCCTCGGTGAAATGCAGTTTCGAGCCGGTGAAATTGAAAACGCAAAGGCAACGTGGATAAAAGCCTCGAAACTTCGCCCCACCGGGCCCACCGGGCATCCCGCCCAGCCCTCCGCGGATGCATCAGCGCAACAAGGCGCGGATCTGCTGAAGCTCATCGATTTCCGCCAGCGCAAAGGCGAACCGGGTAAATTTGCCTTCGTGCAAATGCCGCACATCCATCAGGGCTACAACAACTGCGGCTCCACCGCCTGCGCCACTTTTGCGAGATTTCAAGGTAGCAAAATCGGTGGCTGGGACTTCAAACGCCTCTGCCCATCCCCCCTCGGCACCGGCACCGACTGGGGACATCTGCTCGAAGCTTCTGGCAAAATCGGACAGCAGTGGAAACTCATCACTTTCACCCCGGATGAGGAAGGGTTCGTCAAAGCCACCGACATGCTGAAAACCGAACTCGATGCCGGACGCCCCGTGGTCGTCGATTTCAAATACATCGGCCCGCAATACCCCGGCGGCAGTGCCGGCCACACGCTCAACGTCTGCGGTTACATCGCGGAGGAAAACCTTTACATCCTCTGCAATCCCGCCGTCGCCACCCCGGGCCTGCAGTTGATCACCGCCGAAGATCTAAAGGACTTCTGGCGGTCCGACCACTACGGAGCCCTTTCCAAAGGAATTCTTTCGCGGCCCGCGTTTGTTATCTACACGCATCAATGAAGTCCGCCGTTTACCCGCTAGCTGCAACATCATGAAATCAACCCGCCATCGCTTTACGCAAATCATCCTCTCGCTGACCGCCTTAGTTTTCGCAGTTCAGCTTCAAGCAAAACCGCTTCAAGTCTACATTCTGGCTGGCCAGTCGAACATGCAGGGCCACGCCAAGATGACGACCTTCGAGCACATCGGAATGGACCCCGCCACAAAATCGATGCTGGCCGAAATGCAGAACCCGGACGGCTCACCCATGATCTGCGAGCGAGTGTGGATTTCGTCCATCGGCTGCGCCGAGGCGGAGCAGACGGGAAAACTGACGACGGGCTTTGGGGCCACACCCGAAAAAATCGGGCCGGAGTTCACGTTTGGTCTCTACATGCAGAAGTTCACCGACGCGCCGATTCTGCTCATCAAGACTTCGTGGGGCGGCAAGAGCCTGAACACCGACTTCCGCCCGCCCAGTGCCGGGTCGTATGTGTTTAATGATGCCCAGCTTGCTGCTTTCCAAAAACAGAGCAAGGACCTCGCGGCGATCCAGGCTGAGAAGGACAAGGAAACGGGCGTTTACTACCGGCTCATGATCGACCACGTGAAGAAAGTGCTGGGCGATCTCAAGCGAGTGGTGCCCGACTATGACGCCGCGCAGGGCTACGAGCTCGCCGGCTTTGCGTGGTTCCAGGGCTGGAACGACATGGTCGATGGCGGCACCTATCCCAATCGGGAAAAGCCCGGCGGCTACGATGCCTACAGCACGGTCATGGCCCACTTCATCCGCGATGTGCGCAAGGATTTGAACGCACCGATGTTGCCTTTTGTCATCGGCGTGCTCGGCGTGGGCGGACCTACCGCGGAATATGGTCCCGACCAACTTCGCTACAAGTCGATCCACCAAAACTTCCGCGACGCGATGGCGGCTCCGGCAAAGTTGCCGGAATTTCAAGGAAACGTCTTGGCAATGCTGGCTGAAAAGTATTGGGACCAGGAACTGACCGCGGCTAAAGCGAAGGACGAAGAAATCAGGCAAAAGGCCAAAAGAATCGCGACCGAGGGCAAATTGAAACCTGCCGAGGAAAAGGAAGTTCTCGATAAAATGCGTACGGAGGGAATGACCGAACGCGAGCGGATGGTGCTGGAAAAGGGCATTTCCAACGCGGAATACCACTACCTCGGCTCGGCGAAAATCCTCGGCGGTGTCGGCAAGGGACTTGCGGAAGCGATGGCGGAACTCAAACATTTCAAAAGGGCCATTTGACGAAATTCACCATCCGTTCAGTCTTCTTCGCAACCATTTTCGCCACCCCTGGTCCGTCTTCAGCGGCTGGAAAGGAAATCGTGCTATGAATTCCCGACTTCACGAATGTCGATGCCATTCCGGCGGACGCAAAGCACTACTGGAATCTTGGAGCCCCAGGTGCTCGTGGACGGATATTTTGTGGTATAATTGTGACCAATGACGCTCGCCAGATTGCCATCATGAACCTTGCGGCGGACGCCACCCTGACGACGAAACTCGATGCCGAACTAAACCAGTTCAAGAAAACGCCGGACTACACTCCGCCCGCAACCTCCAACAAGCCCCCCATCCTTCCTCCTCAATCCCCTGCCACAAGCCGAAGACACGCAAACCAGGACTCGGCGGACCAGGCGGCACTCCTACACCCAAAGTGGTATGGTGGAAATCCAGATGTCGTGGAGGATGCCATTGTCATCAGACAAAATCACCATCAACCCACAACCATCATGAAACGATCCACCACACTCATCAAACTTGCCGCAACCCTCAGCCTGACCCTCGGGCTTACATTTTCCTCTGCTGCAACACCCGAGCAGGAGGCCACATTCGTTGCCTCATATAAAAAAGCCCTCGAATCCAACGACGTCAAGGCACTGGCCAAATTCCTGCTTACGGATGGGGCCGAGGAAGAAACCATCGAATTCTTCAAAATGATGATGGAGCTTGAACCCGGAGCGAAAATTGAATCCATCGAACTGGTCAAACCAACCGCAGAGGAAGCCGCCAAATTCGCAAAACCGATGGCGATGCCGAACGGGAAAAATTACAAAATGCCTGTGACTCCCTACAAGCAACTGGTCATCAAGACAGCCACCAAATCAGCCGACGGCTCCGGCAGCTCAACCTCCAAATCCCCGGTGGCTGAAAAAGGAGGCAAGCTCGTCATCCCGGTTCCGGTTCCGGTAAAATAGGGGCTCCGCAATCCAGACTGTATTCGCTGAGCATCTGCAATTCACGATGGACGGATTTCCCTCCTTGCCGCCAGTAGCAGGTGCCCCACACTCCGTTCCCATGAGATTAGTTATTCCAGCAGAAATCTGGGACGCGTCCTCGATGGTCTGTTGGTTACCGCGGGAAAATGGGGCCGCTTCCAGATCGGGTTGTTGGTCCGATTTTCGGCCATTTCGATGTTCAAAATCCCCGTCCATCACGATGCGCCTCCACTTGCGGAAAAATCCGTCTCCTTCCGGTGAAATCCATCCGATTCGCTGCCCAACTGACACCTCCCACGCCGCGGGTCGGTTGGTGAGGAGACCCCGGGCACTGGCGCACAGAGCGAGGTCATTTTTCGGGACCGCGCTTTGCAGGATGTCCCAAGGTTTCCTCCAGTTGCTTAAGGATGCGCTGTTTGGTGACCGGTGGACCGGGGGGCATGCAGATCAGCAGGATGTCACCATTGGAGACGAGTTCACAGGTGGTTTGGACGAGTTCCGTCAGGGTGGAGATCGTTTTTGCCATGACACCCAGCGTGATGAGATCGCGGCAGAATTGCTGATCATCGAATGGCGCCGCCGCCGAGGGGGGCCCATCACAGGCTGGAAAGAGCACGGCGGCAGAAGCGGCGGAGGCGAGGCAGGAAGGTAATTCCCGCTGAGCGATACCGCCTCGACCTCCGGTATAGCTGGGAGCAAAAACGACGATGATTTTTCGTTTCGGATGGCGGGACTTGATGGCATCAAGGACGGCCCGGACGGCGAGGGGGTGATAGGCCTCGTCGGAGTAAATCCATGAATCTCCAATACGCGCCAGTAATTCCTGACGTCCCAGAACACCGGGAAAGTCCGCCAGGGCAGCGGAACTGACGGAGAGGGACACTCCAACCACACTCGCAGTCACGGCCGCCAGCGCGGAATTCTGTACATTCATGCGTCCAGATAAACGGAGACAAAACGAAACCCCGTCAAGTTGAAATCGGCATGCCTTGCCGCTGGAGCGAAATCCCGTAATCCGGTGGATCGCCTGCCTTGAGAACCCCACAGTGGTTACGGGAGCCGACGTAAACCCGGCCAGACTGCTGGAGCCCGCATCGTCTGCATTGAGGATCAAATTTCCCTCCTTCGGGAGCGAAGCGCAGGCCTGCTCGAAGGGAGCGCGATAGGCCGCCTCCGTGGGGAATCTGTCCGGATGATCCAAACGGACGTTCGTCACCACAAGATGGCGGGGATGATAGCGGAGAAACTTGGGGGCGGGATCCGTGAGGCTGCATGAATATTCATCGCCCTCCAGCACCATGACCGGGCCCTGATTCAAGCGCATCAATGGCCAACCTGCCTTGCGAACAACTCCTCCTATGAGAAAATTTGGCGTCCATCCCGCATGGTGCAAAATCCACGCCAGCATGGCTGTGGTGGTGGTCTTCCCCTTGGTTCCGGCCACCACCATGTTTTCTGAATGGCGCAGAAAATACTCCTCCAGAAATGATGTGGCGTTCCAAACGGGCACACCCCGGCGGCGGGCCTCCACTAGTTCGGGATTGGTTTCCTCAATGGCACCGCCCGTCACCACCGCATCGAGGCGTCGTGACAAATGGCCCCTGGACCAAGCTTCGTTTACCTTGATTCCAGCCGCCGCGAGCAGATCCGACATGGGCGGAAACTGGCGTGCATCCGAACCTGAAATGCTGAGTCCCAACTCATGCAAAGCCAGTGCCAGCCCCCCCACCATGCGGCCGCAAATCCCCAGTAAATGGATGCGACGGGGAAGGCTGGCAGTATCAAGCTGGTTTGATTTCATTGACGGAAGCATGGGCGATGATTACCAAAGGCTCAAACCCCAATACATCGAGCAGCCTCCTTTTCCCGTTTTCCACAGTTCCCCACATTCAAGCAGAATCCCCCGGTGATCTCGTCTGCCAGGTTATCAAAACCCAAGGAAGCAAGTAGTCCGATCCCTGCGGGCCTCTTGGAAAAGATTTTTCCAGAAAATTCTTTATTTTCTGACCGAATCCGCTATCTGTACCGCACGAGGTTTTCTGCTTCGTTTTCAAATTAACCCATACAAATCAGCCATGTCACTATTAGGGTGCTACGGGAATTGGCGGGGAGTCAATAGGCTGGACGGAGGTTTAGTTTGCCCAGGAAGAAGAGAATCCGAATGCGCAGTGACTTGAAGTTTACCAAGCCTCTGGCGGCGTGTTTGAGGCTTTGGATCGTGGAGTTGATGCCTTCG
>CALQSQ010000125.1 GCA_943333275.1 Akkermansia muciniphila | reverse complement strand
TCCAGCAAGGCCTCACGTTGAGGGGCGGGAGTCCGGATGCGGTGCCGGGTGTCGGTTTTGAGGATGGTTAATTCTTCGGTCATGATGCCGCCAAGCTAACCCAACGACTGGCCTCGCCGCTAGTGGTGCCGGGTGTGACGCTTACGATATTACGGGCGGGCCTTGCGAGCCAGCCGCCAGCGTGAATTTCGTCCGGTGATAGAATGTATCATCGGTAGCGGTCAACTTATTCATACAGAGGACAAGCATGTAGGCTCCCTTTGCCAGGACATGATTCTGCGCGGGGCTCGAGAGGAACGTGTAAGTCTGGCCAGTGCCAGTGCCTACGCTAAGCTTCCAGTTCGTGAGATTCACCTAAGCATTGGAGATATTGTAAAGTTCGATCCAGGACGGCTTGGCTTCGTTGTTATCCTTAAAGGCTCCGCCATTGATGGCGCAGAATTCATTGATGATGACCGACTTGCCGGCAGCGGTGGCGTATTCATCATAGCCGTTGAGAATACGATCCCCGTCCTCATCAAGGTTGCTGAGCCATCCGTCGGAGTGGGTGAGTTCCGTGGAATCCCACTCCCCATTGAAATTGGAATCGATATCGTAGGCCCGCACTCGGAAGAACTCCCGTTTCTTTTTCGTCAGATCATGGTCGGTGAGCGTGAGGTCCGCAGGATTCTCAATGATTGCTGGTGGTGGAGTAGCCTGGGCAATGAGGCGCTGGCGCAGCACGTTACGCTGGGCCAGGAAAAGGTTCCACGCCAACTCCTCGCTGGCTGGCACCGTAAGATAAGCTTGTTGAGCGGCGGTGGGCCTCCCGGCTGGAATGCCCGGAGTGGCTGGATTATGCGAACCAAATGCTACAACATCCAGATCTACCCGCGTGGGACAACCGAAGGTGGGAATATCTGGCAGGGTGTCCACTCCAGGCCCAGCGGTAGGGTAGTCCCGGCGCACACTCGCGAAGCCTTGGTAATACTGCTGAGACTGGCCAGGGGCGGTCGGCTTGGTCAGATCAAAGATGGGGAGGCCAAAGTAACGGCTGACGATGGCATTTTCAGGTGGAGAGTACCACGCCGCCAACATGGATCCGTCTGAAAATCCGGTAATCTGGAAGGTCCGTTGGAACACCTCCGTGTGCTGGTAGAAGTAAACCGGGGACGTCGATGGGTAGTTGGGGGAGCCGAAAGTCCTCCAGTTGAACCGATAAGCGGTCGGCTCATGGCTCACGTCCCCCGGCGGTGGCGTCGGCAAACCCGTGCTGGTGGACCAAACCATGGCGCCAGGGTTATTACCCGCCGCTCTTGAGGACAACAAGGCATACAGATAACGCTCCGTGCGGGGCACCGACCCAGCCCCCGCAAAACTGAAATGCAACGTCACGCGAAGGGTCGCGATGTCTTCATCCTTCGGCTCACCGGCCGCGTAAGCAGGCAAGGAGTCGTCCCCCGTGAGCAGACGCGGGTCCGTTGAACCGTTAAATCCAAGATTGGGAGTGAGGGATCCTTTCACGTCCACTGCGGGAGAAACGGAGAGCACCGCGGCTGGGGTTGGGCCGCTCAAGAGATTGGCAAATGCGTAGGGAAGGAACAGATTGGCCTGCACGTGGGGTGCGGCCACGGCTCCCCGGTTCCGCAGCCTCAGCAACATCGTAAGGTCCAACTCCCGCCAACTGCCGTTGACCTGCACCAATGAATCCTGCGTCAGCAACCCCTCCACCACCGCCACGGGGGTCGTGGAGCCAGTGGGCATGGCGGGCGGGCTAACAGCCGGTGGGCGCACCAGCACCGTCTGAGCCGTGACTCCCGTCCCCAAGTCTGGGTAAAAGTCTGCATGGAGCCGCTGGGTAACTGGCAACCCGTAACCGTAGTACCGTTCCGGGAGAGGTGTCCAATGAACAAAATCCGTGGTGCGCTCCATACGGTAAAGCATGCCAGGAATCGTATTCCACTGCGCCACGCCGTGGTTGTATTGCGTAGCGACGGGCCAGGGAAGAGGGGCCTGCGCCCTGGTCGACGTGGTGCCCAAGAGGGCGCATAGTGTCAGCGAGCAGGAGAATTTGAAAAGGCAATAACGAGTGTCCGAAGTCATCGTAGCGTGGTAGTGTTGTTGTGAAGATGCCTGGATGGCAGAGGACTGACCTACTGGCCGCAATGGTTTATTTAAGGACCGAAACATCAGAGCAGAACATGTAGGTATTCTTAAACGCCTCGCAGTATGCCAAGAAATGCTGGTTCTGTCGAGCAGAAATAGCCACAACCAAGGCGACAGGCTCGCTGTGAAAAGGGGTCGGTGAAAAGGAAAAGGGGTGGGCGGAAAACGACATCCGACATCACTACCAAGTCAGGTATGATGGCTGCATGGCAAGGAGCATTCGCATTGAGTTTCCAAGGGAGTACCCTCATTTGATGGCGCAGGGAAGTGGGGAAACGGAAAAGGGTTCGCGACAAGAATCTTGACAAAAATTCCGCCACCGCCCGCATCGAAATCAGCATGGATGTCTTTCCGGAATCCGGGGAAGCGCATGACGACCTCTCCACCAATGCCGCGCTGGCGGCGGGGTTTCCGGATGTTTCCCGGCTGACGCAGGAGAAATCACCGGGCGCACGGCGGATCCCATTTTCCTTCATTGCAGCCATGGGACGGCGATCGATGCGCTGGCAATGCTTAACGTTTGGTTGCACGCCGCGCTGCGATGGGTTGGAGCTGAGGGAAATTGGATCGAGGCGTAAACATGGGATTGTTTCGTGCCCACTTTCGAACTTTAGTGGGGCATTGTTTTCGCAGTGATGCCCACGCACCGTGTCGTTTGGTTGTTTGAGCGCCTGCTAATTTCCACCTCCATGCCCGTCAGAAATTTTCCCACCTTCAGCCCCGGACCGATGTCCCGCCGGAGTTTCCTTCAGTTTGGCGGGATGTCGATGTTGGGGATGAGTCTGGCGGATGTGCTGAGGAGTCAGGCGGTGGCTGGGGGGGCTCCGAGGGCCAGGGATGCCTCGGTCATATTCATCTGGCTGCCGGGCGGTCCGCCCCACATGGAGACGTATGATATGAAGCCGGAGGCACCGTCGGAATACCGGGGGATTTTCCGCCCCATCCGGACGAATGTGAAGGGGATGGAAATTTGCGAACTGTTTCCGATGCAGGCGAGGATTGCGGACAAGTTCAACATCATCCGGTCGGTGAGCCATGATTTTTCGGACCATGGAGGCGGGCACAAGCGGTTTCTGACGGGGCGGATTCCTGCGACGCCGACAGGCACGGAGAATGATGCGCCGGCGGTGACGAGCATCGTGCAGAAATGGTGCACGCAGCAGCATGGGATGGTGGATGGCATGCCCCCGGTGGTGCTGGGCACGGATGCGGGACGGTCGGGCATTGATGTTTTCGCCAACGGCCCGGCGTATCTGGGGAGCGCGAATGTTCCGTTTGTGGTGGGAGGGGACCCCAGCAGCGGGGATTTCAAGGTTCAGAATCTGGGCATTTCCAGGGAAATGGAGGCGCGGCTGGGGGATCGGGTTGCGTTGCGCGACGGGTTGGACCATTTCCGGCGGGATGCGGATCAAAGCGGGGCCATGTCCGCGATGGACACCTTCAATCAACGGGCCTTTGACATGCTGACGAGTCCGAAGGTCCGGGATGCCTTTGACCTGACGCTGGAGGATCAGCGCACCCGCGACCGCTATGGCATGCACGCCTATGGTCAGCGGGGGTTGATGGCGAGGAGGTTGATAGAATCCGGCTGCCGGTTTGTGGAAATGGTGTGGGAGCACCCCGGGGGCACGATGCCGCAGGATTGCACCTACAACTGGGACAGCCACGCGGTGAACTGCCACATGTTCAACGATGCGAAATGGAGATTTCCCTACTACGATCAGGCTGTATCCGCGCTGATTGAAGACCTTTATGCGAGGGGCCTGGATAAAAAGACGCTGCTGGTGGTGACCGGTGAATTCGGCCGAACCCCCAGGATCAACACCTCCGTGGGCACGACGTCCAAGGTCTCCCAGCCCGGCCGGGACCACTGGCCCAAGGCCATGTCCATGATCGTATCGGGCGGCGGGATGAGAACCGGGCAGATCATCGGGGCCACCGACAGCAAGGGAGAGGCACCGATCGAACGCCCGCTGACACCGAACGATCTGTGGGCCACGGTTTACAATCATCTGGGAATCGATTACACGGAAAACCTGCTGGATTACCAGGGCCGCCCGCTGCCCATTTTGCCATTCGGCAGTCCGATTGAGGAGCTGGCTCCGACTGCCTGACGGGCACTCAGGTCAAAAAATTAGAGAAAAGGTCCCATTTGAAAGTCGCGGCGCAGTGCGACTCCACCATGCGGCAGGGCCGCGCAGCATCGCGGTTTAGCCTTGTCTTCAACTGTTGATTGTTTCAAATGCCAAGCAGCGCGTGCCAGGCCTCCGCCTCGCCCGGATGACCCAGCCGTTGCAGGGATTCGAAGAAGACTTGTCAATTTTGTGGTTCCTTGCGCGCTTTGTGGCTGAAAAAATTTTCAGGCGGCCACACGGGGGCGTGCAGGCTTGAGGCTCGCGAGCGGCCAATTTAGAATAATTCTTGATTTCATCGGCACAGGGACCACGGTGCCGTTGCATGAACACCCTCGCTGAAGCCCCCGAACTTGACTTGGAAACCCGCACTGCTGTGGATATTGACCGCAGCATCGGCGATTTCTCCTATCCTGAAGCCCACACTTTTGATGCCGGGGTGGGCTTGTCCGAAGCCACAGTGAATTACATCTCTGACGTGAAGAATGATCCGCAGTGGGTGCGGGATTTCCGCCTGAAGGCGCTGAAAACATTCTTCGACAAACCCATGCCCACCAACTGGGCGACGAAGGATCTGGAGAACATCGATTTCCAAAAAATCCGCTACTATCTGGCCAACGGCCAGCAGCCGAAACGCTCGTGGGATGAAGTGCCCGACGATGTGAAGCGCACGTTCGAGCGGCTGGGGATTCCCGAACAGGAACGCAAGTTTCTCGCGGGTGTGGAAGCGCAATTCGACAGCGAAGCCGCCTACTCCAACGTGCAGAAGGCCGTGACCGACCAGGGCGTGATCTTCGTCAACAGCACCGAGGGATTGAAGGAGCACGCGGATATTTTCAGGAAATGGTTCGGCAAGGTGATCCCGACTGGCGACAACAAATTCAGCGCGCTCAACAGCGCCGTGTTCAGCGGGGGCAGCTTCATTTACATTCCCAAGGGCGTGAAGGTGAAACATCCGCTACAGGCGTATTTCCGGATCAACTCGGAAAATTTTGGCCAGTTCGAACGCACGCTCATCATTGCCGATGAAGGCGCGGAGGTGCTCTACATGGAAGGCTGCACCGCCCCGAAATTCACCACCAGCACGCTCCACAGCGCCGTGGTGGAACTCGTGGCCATGAAGGGCGCGAAGATTCAATACGTCACCGTCCAGAACTGGAGCCCCAACGTTTTCAATCTGGTCACCAAGCGCGGACTGGCCCATGAGGAATCCGAGATCCGCTGGATCGACTGCAACATCGGCAGCCGGCTGACGATGAAATATCCCGGCGTCGTCATGAAAGGCCGCAAGGCGCGGGGCGAGGTCATCAGCATCGCGCTGGCCAACAACGGGCAGCATCAGGACACGGGTGCCAAGATGATCCACGCCGCCGATGAAACGACCAGCAACGTCGTTTCCAAAAGCATCAGCATCGGCCATGGTCGCAGCACCTACCGCGGTCAGGTCCACATTCCCAAGCACCTCAAAGGCTGCAAGAACAACACCGAGTGCGATGCCCTGCTCATCAATCCCACCAGCCGCACGGACACCTATCCTGCCATCACCGTGCGCGGCAACCAGCATGCCACCCAGCACGAAGCCAGCGTCAGCACGGTCAGCGCCGAGCAAATTTTCTACATGCAGCAGCGCGGGCTGAGCGAAGCTGAGGCGATGAGCCTGAGCGTGAATGGATTCGTCAACGACCTCGTGCGCGAATTCCCCATGGAATACAGCGTCGAACTGAAGCGGCTGATTGATTTGGAAATGGAAGGCAGCGTCGGGTAAGGCTGGGATCCGGGAATCGGAACTCTGCTTCGCGGGCCTGCCCTTAAGGTTGAAAATCCATCACTCCGGACCTGGGCTCGTGCAGTTCCGCGCCGACTTGAATCACCGCCTGAGCCAATGCCAGCCAGTCCTCGAGGCTGTGATCCCAGCCTCCGCTGAAGCGCAGCACACGGCGGAGGGCATCGCCTTCCACGCCCATGGCCATGAGGACATCGGAGGCCCCGGAGCCGGAACTACAGGCTGAACCCGTGGAAACAGCGAAACCGAGGGCGGAGAGTCGGGCCAGCCATTTGGTGTTGGGGTGGACGGGGAAAACAATCAGCGAAGTGTTCCAGAGGCGCGGGGCGGTGGCTCCCATGATGTGAATTTCAGGCATTGCCTGGAGGAGCTTTTGCTCAAAGGCATCGCGCGCGGCGCTGGACATCTCGGGTGCGGCGGCGCGGTCGTTCCATGCGGCAACCATGGCAAGGATGGCGGGAACATTCTCCGTGCCAGCACGATGCCCTCCTTCCTGCAGGCCTCCCTGCTGTGTGGAGAATTTCCGGACGGTCTCGGGAATTTTCAGGAATCCCACGCCCTGCGGGCCGCCAAATTTATGGCCGCTCCCGGTGACGAAGTCGCACTGGCCAAGTTCGGCGGCGGGGAGTTTCCCAATCCATTGCGCGGCATCGCAATGAAAGAGGCCACCGTTGGCCTGGACCATTTTCGCAGCGCGTTCCCAGGGTTGGATGACGCCAGTTTCGTTGTTGGCGGCCATGATCGAGACGAGGGCGAGCTTTTCCGATGTCAGCATTTCCTTGAGCGAATCCAGATCCGTGACTCCATCGGAGGTGCTGGAAATGAGCAGTGCCTCACTGGCGGGATGGCTGACGCTGGGATGCTCCAGCGCGGAAATGGCGATGGCCCGTTCGGGGTGTTGCTCGCGCAGCCAGCGGAAAATGGCGTTGTTGGCCTCGGTGGCGCCGGAAGTGAAGACAATCTGGCCGGGTTCGCACTTCAGGGAATCGGCCACCTGCTCGCGGGCATGCTCAAGCGCCTCGCGCGTCTGGGCGGATTCGCGATAAAGGCCCGAGGCATTATACCAGTACCGATCCATGGCTTTGAGCCAGGTGGATTTCCCCACGCCGCTGATGGGCATGGTGGCATTGCAGTCGAAATAGCGGTGAAACATGTGGAATGCGATGGGTGAGGAAATCCGCTGGCAGATGGCGGGACATGCCCTATGCTAGCTTATCGTGTTACAAGTCGTCTTCAATGAAATCAGTGCAGCGGAAATTTCCCAACTGGATACCCTCCTCCAGTTGGAACTTCTCAGCCAGTTTAAAGTCACCCCCGATGATTTACTGAAAATCGACGGCGATCGGTTCGGCGAACTTTCTCGTGAAGGCAAAAAACTCTACCGGTATCGCGCCAAGGATTACCGGATCTATTTCGAGGTCGTCAATGGCGGCGTCAAAGTCCACCGCGTCCTCCACAAGAACACCGTGCAGGATTTCCTCTTCCGCAGCAAACTACCCGTGAGCGAGGACGAGGCGCTGGCCCACTCCAAGACATTCTGGAAGTTGATTGAGGAGGGCGAGCGCGCCAGGTCGGCGACGTGAAATTTACGAAAAACCCCTCGCGTTCGCACACAACCTGCGACCTTGCGCAACCCTCGCTGCGGCCATGGATGGTCTCCTGCCGTCGCCCTCTACCAAGCTTTCCACCTGAACCAATCATGAAACGTATTCTCTCCGTCTGCCTCCTGCTTTTCGCACTGCTCTCACCGGCGAAGGCTGATGCCGAGCCTCTCAAGGTCATTTCCTGGAACATGGAATGGTTCCCCGGCAAACGCCCCACCGCCTCTGCGGCTGAAGCGGACGCCCACATGAAAGCGGGGCAGGAGGCGCTGAAATTGTTGAATCCGGACATTTTCATCGGCGTCGAACTCACCGATTGGGATGCCTTCCATCAGCTCTGCTCAGTTGTCCCGGGTCTCACCGTGCACGTCGTCAGCACCTTCACCGATCCGCTCACAGGCGAGATTCGCCCGCAGCAGATCGGTATTGCTTCGAAGCTGAAATGTCACGGGGCCTGGTGGGCGGCCTGGAAGGCAAATGTGCCGAATATTTCCCGGGGCTTCTCCTTTGCCGCCCTGGCCGCTCCCGGTGGCGGTCTGATCATGGTCTATGGCAACCACCTGAAGTCCAATCGTGGCAGCGACACCGCCGAGGGCGCGAAAAGTGTGGGTGCCATGCGCGACGAGCAAGCCAAACAACTCCTGCAGCACATGAAGGACATGACGGTGGCCTACACAAAGTTCTCGATCAAGGGCTGGCTGGCGGCGGGCGATTTCAATACCAATCACGACGGCCAGTTCCCGGAATGCCACGCAGTGGAAATTCTCACCAAGGGCGGATTTTACAATACCTGGCTGGGAGTTCCGAAGGAAAAGCGTCTGACGTGGCACGATCGTCCGGGCGGAAAATTCAACCCCACCACCTTCGACTACATTTTCGCCAAAGGCTTCGGAGAACTCGCGGCAAGCACTCCAATGGCCGACGAAAAAGTCAGCGATCACCTGCCCGTGCAATTGCTGCTGCCAGCGGTGAAGTAGCCATCAGGCTGGGGGCTCTTTCCCCCGCCATCAACAGCGTTTGTCCGTGGGGAGGATTCATTACCTTGCACTCCGGCATTTCCCCTTCTAGGGATGGCCTGTGTTTGTAGATCATATTAGAATTTATGCCAAGGCTGGCAATGGCGGAGATGGCTCCACAAGTTTTCGCAGGGAAAAGTACATCCCCCATGGCGGTCCCGATGGCGGCGACGGCGGCAAGGGGGGCGACATTCGCCTGCGTGTGGACCAGCATACCGATAACCTGAACAATTTCCTCTTCGGCCCCAACCTGCGCGGCAATCACGGTGCCAACGGCAGCGGCCGCCAAAAGAGTGGCCGTGGGGGCAAGGACCTCCTGCTGCTCGTTCCCCCCGGCACGTTAGTTTATAAAATGAAGGACGTCCCGCTCGTCCCCATCGGCACGCGCATTGAGGAACCGCTGCCTCCGGCCTCGGGCGATTTCCTCGTCGAGGACGACGATGAGGAGGAAAGCGTCACCAAATCCCTCCAGAAAACGCTCACCGAAGGCGAGCTGGAATTGATCGCCGATCTCACCAATCCCGGCGACGAGTTCGTGCTCGCGAAAGGCGGCATTGGCGGCAAGGGCAACATCAACTTCAAGACGCCCGTCCATCGCACCCCCATCGAATCCACCCCCGGCGAAGCGGGCGAGGAGGGGATCTATTTCCTGGAACTTCGGCAGATCGCCGATGCCGGCATGGTCGGATTTCCCAATGCTGGGAAAAGCACCGTCCTCACCTGCCTCAGCAACGCCCGGCCCAAAGTCGCCGCCTATCCCTTCACGACGCTCAAGCCAATGGTCGGCGTCATCGAATACCCAGATTACTCCCGCGTCACGCTCGCAGACATCCCCGGGCTCATCGAAGGCGCGCATGAAAACATTGGCCTCGGACACGATTTCCTCCGCCACATTCTCCGCTGCAAACTCCTCCTATTCGTCCTCGACATGGCTGGCAGCGAAGGCCGAAATCCCGCCCAGGATCTCGCCACCCTTAGAACGGAAATTTCCCTCTACGACAAACTCCTCGCCAAGCGCTCCTACATCGTCCTCGCCAACAAAATGGACCTCCCGGAAGCCGAGGAAAATCTCGCCGCCTGCAAAGCCCTCTGGCCAAAGGTAAAATTCCTCCCCATTTCCGCCTCCAGCGGCACGGGCATCGATGCCCTGCTCAAGGAACTCAAGAAACGCTGCGCCAAACCCTCCCTCTGAGGCAGCCCCGCAATCAGGAGGAAACCATCCCAGCCCCACATCATTTCTTTGTGCATCCCCGTGATCTTTGTGATTTAAATTGCCCCTGAAAAAACCCGCGAGCCCCTGACTTCGCCCTTCCCCTCCCCTCCCATGCGCCGCCCCGCCCGCCAGCCAGACCGCCCCCACAAACCCCACCGCCCGGGTCAGAAAGCCCAGCCGCCGCCTGAGACGTTCCGCACGCACAAGCACACCGACTACACCCTGGCCCCCGAAGTCCGCCCCGAAGAGGACCTCTACGAAATCATCAAGGACCAGCCCAACGCCCTCGTCCTCATCCTCGACGGCATCACCGACCCCCATAACCTCGGCGCCTGCCTCCGTTCCGCCGATGCCGCCGGCGTCCACGCCGTCGTCTCCCCCAAGGACCGCGCCGCCACCATCACCGATACCGTCCGCCACATCGCCTGCGGAGCCGCCGAGAAAGTCCCCTTCATCCAGGTCACCAACCTCGCCCGCTGCCTGGAAAAACTCAAAGCCGCCGGCGTCTGGCTCGTCGGCACCGCCGATGAAACCGAGAAACTCATCTACGAGGTCGATCTCAACGGCCCCATCGGCATCATCGTCGGCGCCGAAGGCCCCGGCATGCGCCGCCTCACCTCCGAGAACTGTGATTTCCTCGTCAAAATCCCCATGCTCGGCACCGTCCCCTGCCTCAACGTCTCCGTAGCCACCGGCGTCTGCCTCTTCGAAGTCGTGCGCCAACGGTTGGTGAAGGCCGGGACGCTCAGGAAATAGCGTGCAAACCAACCCGGAGCGCCGCTCTGCCCCGACACTCCCACCTAATGCCCGCCTTTCCTTCCTCCCCATGAACGCCGCCACACGCGCACCTTCTTCCCTCCGACTCCTTCTCGCTGCCCTTGCCGTTGCATTTGTGGTTGACTCCCCCTGTCACGCTCAGTTCACCCCCGCCGAGCCGCCACCCATGGCCCCCGCCGAGTTCGCACCGGATTACGTGGAGGAAACCTGGAAATGGAGCATCCGCACCGAGACGCTCCCCGGCTGGCTCTACAGCGTCGAAGAAAGCCCGGACCTCGTTAACTGGACCCTCGTCCCCAACAGCTACTTCTACGGCAACGGCACCCAGCTGAAAAGCTACCTCTGCGATGGCCCGCCGCCGCCCTCAGAGGCGGCCCCAACCAACGGCAATGGCACTGGCACCGGCGGCTGGTCCTGGCAAGTCCACCACTTCAGCCTCACCCTCCGGATGCAGGAGGGCGGCGCATCCTCCAGCTACTTCCTGCAACGCGAGAGTGCCGACCCTGAAAGTCCCAATGCCTGGCAGACCAACCTCACCGAAACCTTGCCAGCCCAAGTGGTGGGAACGCGGAACTTCTCCATGCTCGAATGGTCAGACCCCACCACCCACCTCCTCTACTGGGTTGACGTCCACGTCATCATCGGCACCGATGCCCCCCCCACCGCCGATCCCGCGCACCCACCCCTCGAAGCCGACCTTGGCATCTACGAGCACATCAAACCCCAACTCCTCGCCCGCCTCCTCACCCCGGACGATCCCAACGCACCTTCCAACACTCCCTCTAATTCCAAATTCGCCCGAGTCCGCCGGACTGCCATCGACTCCAACGGCAACGGCTACCCGGACTGGTACGAGTTGGAAAACTTCGCCCCTGGCTCCGTTTTCGCCCCGGAAGGCTCGTCCCTCTACGTCAGCGGGAACGCGGATGCCGACGGGGATGGATTTACTGCTGGTGAAGAAGCCGCCGGACGCACCAGCGACATTGATCCCACCAGCCACCCCCCGGCTTTTACAAGGCTCGTAATATTACGCAAGAGTTCCACCTTTTTCTCGGACGCCACCACCGTGGCCACCCACACCGATTATATTGGCTGGCCAGTGCTTTGGAATTATGTCGAATTTCCGTTTCCTCTTGGAATGATTTTGAAGTGGGGCACCCATACAACAAACGTAGGTGTGGCCACCACACCCCAACTCTTGAATGCCCGTGTGCTTTCATTGCGCCTGTTCCCCGGAACGCCTGCCACTTCATCCTACCTGCGGTCAGTCATCGCCCCCGTGATCGCGAACAGCACTTTCCAACATACCCCCATGACACCAGATCGTCTGCCCAGGCAGCAGGCAAGTGTAGAGAATGTGGCGGTCTGGCTGGAACACAAACCCATCGAGACCGAGCCAGTCTCGGTCACCTTCCTTCTTGTCCCCCGCACCCGCTCCGGTGAGACCGGAGCCCCATTGACTGGCGCTTGGACAACCGGCCAAATCCAAACCGTCACCCTCACCGTGCCCGCCAAGCAGACCGGCCAGGCTGGACAGACACTCTCCGCCACGAAGCACGACCTTGTCCCGGAATTCCCTGCTGCCACGACAGATACCTACAGTTTGGAGGCGGAGATGAGTCTCCTGCCCGTTGAGTTTAAGACTTATGCAACCTCGGAAGCTGGCCCAGACAAGGCGCACAAGCTTAATTTAAACACGAGGCAGAGTGAAAAGACTACCTATGGTCAGGGCTGGGAGAAGTGTGTTTCCAAAGTTTGGGACACAAACAACACAGTCAATCTCATTGATTACTTAGATGGAGGCACGGGCAATCACGCAACGTACGAGAACGTCGTGCGGTGGAAAATAAACGGAACAGCACAAAATACCCATAGCCTCTCTCTTGGAAGCGAGCCGAGTGACAATGAGCATCGGCCCTACTATGTTGAAGTTTTGTCCAAGACTGGAGGAGATACGATTGACCGTCTCATCATCACGCTTGTTCCCCGCTCCACTAAAACAAAATTTGACGCTTGGCATTTAGCTGAAAAGGCAGACTTGACTTGGCTTGGTCAGCTTGTGAATTTGTTTGCTAGTTTCGACAAAACTCCATTACCGGACGGACACTATCGCCGCCCAGATCGAAATTTCCAACCTTGGCTTTATTCCGAGCCTGGAGGGCACAACACGCGAATGCACCCAGATAGCTACTTTGAAGCCAGGTCATATCAAACATCTGGTGGGCATGGACATCAGATGAACTTTGATCAGGATGGCGAATTACTAAAATCGGGAATTAGTGCTGGGTCTGCGGACAAGGCCGCTCCTTTTCCTCACTGGATAGACCATGGAAGTATGGACGTGAAGCCGTTCGTTTGGGCATTACAGCTAGATGGGACTCCCGCAGACCAGGACGGAACTACTTTGACGGAACCGATCATGCACGAAGGAGCGAACTTCAAAAAATACTCGGAATGCCGCCCCACTATCGCTAACAACAAACCAATCCTCGCAGATGGAGCCACGCCATGAAATCGAAACTATCACTTCTTCTCGGTGCCCTCATTCTGGTGGCTTTTTGTGGTTATTTCTTCATTTCAACTCCCTCGGCGACAAGCAAACGTACGCCAAGTGATTCACAGAACCAAGTGCCGCAGATCGCATCAACAGTTAATGGATCATCCCAAATCGAAAAATCCGGCAAGCCCGCAACAACTCCACCGGTAACTATTCCTATGTCATTGACGATTGGGAAGATGTCTTTGCCGCTTGTGTTCCCTGACGCTGAAGCGAGTCCCGAACTTCGGCAGGTCGTCGCTCGAGACTTGCAATTGAT
Source organism: Akkermansia muciniphila (assembly GCA_943333275.1). Taxonomy (GTDB): domain Bacteria; phylum Verrucomicrobiota; class Verrucomicrobiia; order Verrucomicrobiales; family V1-33; genus JAGNEJ01. The sequence continues at coordinate 956 of CALQSQ010000125.1, read as the reverse complement.
TTATGGGCATCTTAATGGTCACGAAGTTGTGAGAAGTGTTGGGACATTCCCTCAAGTGATGGTTAAGGGACAAGCTGTGGAAGCAACAAAGCTCCTAAACTTCACGGGTTCTGGGCGGTTTTGTCCAAGACCTATTGATGGAGAAATTGGTTATGTGGGAACTGTTGACGGACACGAGGGTCTGCTGATATCCGTCAAGGTCGTCGCAGCCTATAGTGAGGCAATTGATCGCCGCGCCGCACAGCCAGCCGCTTATCGTGAGATCGATCATTTTGTTGACGCCTTGAATCTTCTGGATGGGAGCAAATCGATTGAGGACGCAGACCAACTCTTCGTAGTTGATCCCGAAGTGTCGAGGCAGTTTGATGAAATCGGGGCAAAGGCTTTTAGTCAACAATTTGCGGGGCGCAAGTATCGTGCGCCAAGTCTCCTTGAGATCGTTGATGGCACTCAAATCAGCGAACGTTACAAGGGCAGTTTGGTCGGAAAGTTGTATAACATGACGCAAGAAGGAATGGAAGACAGCATGCCGCCGATCATATTTGATCAAGGGCGCTGGAAATTCCTAATCGTATCTCCACCCACATAATCGTTCAGGCTCCTATTCCCACACTTCCGTTACCGTCCTTGACCATGTTACAGTTCCAGAAAAGGTGTCAAGAAAAAGAAAAAAGGTGTCAGAGGAAGAAAAGATGTCAGGAAAAGATTCCGGACAGGAGTTCCCCATGCCGGCTCGGTCCCTTCCTTTTACTGTCTTTGGGGGCTTTCGCGGGAAAATGCGGATGCGTGCCTCATGCGAAACATCATCTAGGGGTAGCATATACCAGCTACCTCCCGATACTTCCGCCTACCCCGCCCGTTTTATCCCGCACCATGACTGCTCTCCCACGCTCTGCTTTTTCCTTCCGACTCCTCCTCGCCGCCCTCGCCGTTGCATTCGTCCTGGGCACCCCCGT
>CALQSQ010000124.1 GCA_943333275.1 Akkermansia muciniphila | reverse complement strand
TATACAAACCCATCCCCCCTTTACCTACTCACCCCACCCCCTCTCCAAGGACCAACCACGCATCTCCAGAAACATTGCACGCATCTCCAGAAACATTTCCAGCCTCTTTAAAAACATTTTTCCAATCTCCAGCAACATCCTTCCCATATCTAAAACCTGTCCATTCCACTCTAAAACCACGACACGCGCATCCAACGACCAACCACCCGTCTCCAACAACCCGCCACCAATCTCCAAAGACATTCCACCCCTCTCCACTCTGGATATGAGCACTCATTCCCCAAACATCCACCCCACCGACCCAAAGTTCCGCATCACCTCCCCACTTCCCCCCTCCACGCCCCCAACTCCCCGCCCCACGTCCCCCACTCTCCCCGCATGTTTGATAAGAAACGCCTTCATGGAGTCATTGATCAGCTGAGAGTTTTTGAAACTGCGGAGTGGGTTTCATTTTTTGCGGAGAGGTTCTGTGATCTTGTCCACCTTTTCCTTTATCTGCTCTGGCGTGTCGCCCATTTGCCTGAGTAAGTCTGCATAGTGCTTTAGGTCCGAACGAAAATCCTTATTCTGTTGCCCGGTTTTCACTTCGTCTTTCACAAAAATCTCCAACATCCTCCGCTGGAGTGGCTCTGCTTCGTGGTAGCGCTTTGTCGAGAGGAACAATAATGCGAGCTCGCCAAGAGGATTGCCGAGTTTGGGGTCATCCTTGCCGTAGGCATCTTCAACAATCTTCAACGCACGTTGCAGCATGAGTTCCGCTTCAAAAAAGTCTTTCTGCTCGATGAGTTGCAATGCGAGCGTGTCGAGCCGGATGGCAATTTTGGGATCATTTTTTCCATAAGCGGCTTCCGAAATCTCCAGAGCACGGCGCAAAAGGGCTTCCACTTCCTTGGCGCTGGCGGTGCGGTCAAGCACGGCGGCCAGCCTGCTGAGGCGAAGGGCCACATGAGGATCATTTTTCCCGTAAGTGGCTTCGGTGATCGCCAGGCTGCGGCGCAAGAGCGACTCTGCTTCTTCCACCTTCCTCAATTCTCTAAGAATCTCCGCCAGATGGCCAAGCGCTATTGCTGTCTCTGGAGCCTCTTTGCCGTGAAATTTCTCGGAAGTTTCCAGTATTTCCCTGTAAAGAGCCTCCGTTTGCTTAAAGTCGTTAAGCTCATCAAGCACCTTGGCGACGCGGCCAGCGATCTTTAGCCAAAGGCCAGTGGATGCGCTCTTATCGGCAAGTAGAAGCGCCTCCTTGTAAGTGCTAAGAGCATCCTTGTATTGCTTCTGGCCATCCTCGTCCTTGCCCTTGAGCAGCAATTTCTCAATCTCCGGAGAACTGACTTCGTTTTTCTCTGCCGCTTCCTCCCCAAGACAGGAGATGTGCATGAAACCACTGAAAAGCAGCATGAGGCCGAGACACCCGCGCGTGGAATTTCGCATAGCGCAGAGGATAACCGGAAAGACGTGGGACGGCAAGGGGTGAGTGGGGCGGAAAAGAGGGCGTGGGGGGCGGGAGAGGCGGGGTGGGAGAAAAGGATTCCCATGGGGCGGGATGTTTGTTAGATTGGGGGCATGGAAAATTCTCCGGAGGTCTCTAAACCTGTGCCAGGCGGCTCGCCCCGGTGGGTGAGGTTTGTGCTGACATGGATGCTGTTGTTTGTTGTTGCGTGGTTGCTTTTTATTGGTCCGTGGGGCGATCCTTGGCACAATTTCAAGGGGACAATTAAGGAGAAATCGACGGCAAAAATGGCGGTGGAAACCGCTGGTGCGATCTCCAGTTTCTATGCGGATTACGATCGCCTTCCAATTAATTCACCCGATGCTGATTGGGTGGGGACGACGGGGGAGAAGAATGGCTTGGTGGCCGTGCTAACTGCGGCGGAAAAGCCGGATGGGAAGCTGATAAATCCTAAGCGGATCAATTTCCTCGATGGTTTTAAGCCGGCGAAGAAGGATGATTCCGGGAAGATGGCCTATGGGATTGATGATGTCACGAATCCTTGGGATCCTGCGATCTATGATCCGTGGGGGCAGCCTTTTATCGTGATCATGGATACGGATAAAGACGGGGTGATCGCCAATCCTTTGAAGTCGTGGGGTGCTTTGCTGCTCCGTGGGAAGAAGGGGATCGTTTACTCCACGGGACCTCCGAATGCGGATGGCTCGCGGAACACGGATGAGTCGAAATTTATCACGTCGTGGTAGGAAGAGACGCGGCGGGATGCGCGGTGTTTAGCTGTTTCCCTCGGAAATGAGGAGGGCGTCGACGAGATGGGGGATGTCGTGCTTGGAGGTGGCTTCGATGTCCACTTTGAGGCCGTGCTCGCGGATGGTTTTGCTGGTGACGGGGCCGATGCTGGCGATGCGGATGCCGGGGGGCATGGGGAGGCCGAGCTTGAGGAAGTTCTCGACGGCGCTGCTGCTGGCGAAGGTGATGACATCCGCGCCTTCCTCGCGGAAGCGTTTCTGCGCGCCGGTGACGTCCTCGCGCTCGGGGACGGTGCGGTAGGCGATGGCTTCATCGACGATGGCCCCGAGCTTGGTAAGCTCTTCGGTGATGACGGGACGGGCGGATTCGCCGCGGACCCAGAGGAAATTGGTGTTGTCGACGCTGCCGAATTGTTCAACGAACTCGCTGACGTAGCTCTCGGCGACGCTGGCCTGGGGGACGAAGTCGACTTCGAGATGGAACTCGCGGATCTTTTTCTCGGTGCCCGGCCCGATGGCGGCCAGACGGGCGGCGCCGATGCTGCGGGCGTCGCGGTAGATTTTAAAGAACATTTCAAAGAAGGCCGTGACGCCGTTGGGGCTGGTGAAGACGATCCACTCATAGCGGTGGGCGTCTTCGACGCATTCGCCGAAGAGCATGCGGTTCATGGGGGGCTCCACGCGGATGGTGGGGATCTCGATGACGTCCGCGCCGAGGTCGCGCAGGCGCTTGGTGAGATCGCCCGCCTGGGCGCGGGTGCGGGTGACGACGATGCGTTTGCCAAAGAGCGGGCGGTTGTCGAACCAGCGGAGTTTCTCGCGGAGGGTGACGGTGCCACCCATGATGCAGACGGCGGGTGCCTTGAAGCCCGCGGCCTCGACGACGGCGGCGATGGTTTCCATGGTGCCGGTGACGGTCTGCTGGCGACCGGTAGTGGCCCAGCGGACGAGGGCGACGGGCGTGCTGGCGGCAGCGCCGTGGTCGATGAGCTTGCTCATGAGGGTGCCGATGCGTTGCACGCCCATGAGCATGACTTTCACGCCATCCGCCTGCGCGAGCTTGGTGAAGTCGAGCGAACTTTCCTCCTTTGAGGGATCTTCGTGACCGGTAAAGATGGTGAGCTGGGAGTTGTGATCGCGATGCGTTACCGGAATGCCGGCATACGCAGCCCCGGCGATGGTGGAACTGATGCCGGGAACAATTTCAAATTTGCAGCCGGCCTCGACGAGTTCCTCCGCCTCCTCCCCACCCCGGCCGAAGACCATGGGATCGCCGCCCTTGAGCCGCGTGACGACATTGCCTTCCTTGACCTTGCGGATGAGCAGGGCGTTGATTTTATCCTGAGGCAGCGTGTGGGCATCAGCCTGTTTGCCAACGTAAATGATCTCCGTGCCCGGTTTCGCCCAACCAAGCACCTCGCGGTTCACCAGATAGTCGTAGGCGATCACATCCGCCATTTCGATGCACTCCTTGGCACGCAGCGTGACCATGCCCAGATCCCCCGGACCGGCACCCACCAGATAACAGATTCCTACTTTTTCAGTCGCCATGCGGGCCATTGTGGAGGGAAAGTTTCAAGATGCAACCCGGGAGCGGTCAAACTCTTACGAAACCGGATTTGCGCCGATTTCCGAACTTCCCTTGCGGCCCGGCGGGGGATCGCTAAGGTCCGCGTCAGCTTCCTCCGTCTCATGCATACTTACGTCGATGACCTCATTCGCACCGCCGCCGACAATCACGCGTCGGATATTTTCTTCGCGGAGGGCAGCATCGCCCGGCTGAAAATCAACGGACTGATCCATCCCTGCGGGGATCGCATCCTCACGCGGGCCGAGGTGGCGGATTTCTGGAAAGCCTGCAAGGCCAATCCCGATGAGGATCAGGACCGCGATGCCTCGCACGTCTCCAAAAGCGGCATTCGGTTCCGGGTGAATTGCCACAAGCTCGGCGGCAAGCTGGGCGTGGTCATGCGGTTGATCCGCAATCAAATCCCCTCCATGGGCGCACTCGGCCTGCCGGAAGCGCTGCTGGAGAAATGGCTGGTGAAAAAGAACGGCCTCGTGCTCGTGACCGGACCGACCGGCTCCGGAAAATCCACCACCCTGGCGGCCTGTCTGGAATGGATCAACGAACGGATGGCCCGCCACGTGGTGACGATTGAGGACCCCATGGAATTCGAATTCCGGGCCAAGCAATGTTTCTTCACCCAGCGCGAAGTGGGGCTGGATACCGATTCCTTTTCCAGCGGCCTGCGCAGCGCCCTGCGCCAGGCTCCGGACATCATTTTCGTGGGGGAAATCCGCGATGCGGAGACGGCCCTCACGGCTCTGCAGGCGGCGGAGACCGGACATTTGGTGCTCGGCACCCTGCACAGTTCCAGCGTGACAGATGCCCTGGAGCGATTCCTCCACCTCATGGACACCACCCAGCGCGAGGGCGTGCAATCGCTCCTGTCCTTTCAACTGCTCGGCGTACTTTCCCAGCAGCTGCTGCCCAACGCCACGGAAAACGGATCGATCCTCGTCTGCGAACACCTGGATGTGGAGGCGGCGGTGCGGGATTGGATCCGGGAAATGCGCCTGCCGGAGATTCGCGAATTCATGCAGCGCGGCGACTCGGAATGGAATGCCACGTTCCTGAGAAATATTTTCGCCGCCTATTCCGATGGCCGAATTTCCTACGAGACCGCGCTGGCGCATTGCGGCAACCACAACGAATTCAACCGCCTCCTGCGCGGCATCTCTTAAACGCATTTCCCCACCCCAACCCCATTTCAACCATGGCGCAATTTCATGACATCCTCGATTATCTGTCCGTCACGCGCGAGCGCGGCGGATCGGACCTGCACCTGTCGGTCGGAGCCCCGCCCGCGGCGCGCATCAATGGAGAATTGATTCCGCTGGAGGAGGAGGACCTGGATGCCGCCACCTGCCGCGAACTCATCCTGACGATGCTGAAGGAAACGCAGCGTGCGAAGTTGGAGAAGGACTGGGAGTTGGATTTCGGCGTCGACGTGGTCAACGTGGGACGTTTCCGCGGCAATGCGCATTTCTGCCGGGGAAATCTGGAGGCGGCGTTCCGCTACATTCCGCATGAGATTCCCGACCTTTTGTCCCTCGGCCACAGCAAGACGGTGGAGAATTTCTGCAGGTCCCGCGATGGCCTGGTCCTCGTGACCGGCATGACCGGAGCGGGGAAAACCACCACGCTGGCATCCATGACCAAGCGCATCAGCGAGGAGCGGTCATGCGTGATCGTGACGCTGGAGGACCCGATCGAATACATTTTCGATCACCGCTACGGGTTGGTGAAGCAGCGGCAGATTGGTCAGGACACTGTTTCCTTTGCCGCCGGACTGCGGTCGGCACTGCGTCAGGATCCGGATGTCATTGTCATCAGTGAAATGCGCGATCTCGAAACCATGAGCGCCGCACTCACTGCGGCCACCACCGGCCACCTCGTCATAGCCTCCCTCCACACCATCGACGCCCCCAAGGCATTCGACCGGATCATCGATGGATTTCCCGCCGAACAACAGGCCCAGGTCACCACCCAGTTGGCCAACTCCCTGGTCGGCGTCGTGACTCAAAAGCTGCTGCCGCGTGCCGACAAACCCGGTCGCGTGATGGCCTCGGACGTTCTCGTGGCGAACATGGGCATCCGCGCCCTGATTCGCGACCGCCGCACGGAGCAGATCCCCGGCCTGATGCAGCTCGGCGGCAACCTTGGCATGCATACCTTCGATGACAGCCTCGCGCACCTGCTGGTCAACGGCCACATCACCATGGAGGAGGCGCTCGCCAACTGCAACGATCGCGAGTTTATCCAGGCCCGGCTGCAATCGAGCTTGCGCAAACGCTCTTAAGCATTCTCTTTTCCCCTCAAATTCATGGCCTTTATCATCGACAACATCGGTAAATTTTTCCTCATTCTGCTCGCCGCCGTGGCAGGATGGTTCACGTACAACAAGTGGCAGGAGCGCGACCAGTGGAAACATCTCGGGGAAAGTCTCGGTGCCTCGCTGCAGGAGGTGCAGCCTGCGAATGCGGGGAATTTTAACAAGCTCAAGGGCAACTACTGGAAACTGCTCGCCAAATTGAAGGATTTCCAGAAGGACGTGGCGGCACAGAAAATCACTCCCATTCCCCCGAAGGGCGCGGAGACTCCGGACGACATCAAGCCCGACCTGGCCACACGCTGGCTCATTGAGACCGCCCTGACTTCCATTGCAGAACCCGATCCCGCCAAGCCAATCATTGTGGATGCGCTGATCGACAACCTGGCCGCGTGCGACAAGTTCGGAATCTTTGCGAAGGACAGTAATTTCGAAAATATGATCGAGGGCAAGGATCCCATCATCGAGACCGGCCCTTTCTCCGGAGCCGCCCTGGCCATCACGCCACGCATTGCCGCCGAGGTGGCTCCCAGCATTGCCAAACACCACGCCAATTTCATCCTCGTCCCCTCCAGCATCGTCGGGATCGTCTCCCCGGACGTGGACGACAAATCGTTCCAGTTTGCCACGAAGTTGAAGATCGCCCAAATCCTCAAGGTCGAGGAGTTTGAGGATCTTTACAAAATGTACACAATGGGGCGCAAGTAGGTGCGGGATGGTTGGATGATTCCGTTCTCGACACCCGGCCCGGCCCGACTACTTTCGCACAAATGGCTGCAGAAGGAGAGTTGACCCCGATGATGAAGCAATACCACGGCCTGCGCCGTGGCCTGCCGGAGGACTGCATTCTCTTTTTCCGACTGGGAGACTTTTATGAAATGTTTTTTGACGATGCCATTGCAGCGGCTGGCATCCTCAATCTAGCCCTCACCAAGCGCAACGCCGTGCCGATGTGCGGCGTGCCCTATCACTCGAGCGAGGGCTACATTCGCAAGCTGATCCGCGCGGGCAAGCGCGTGGCCATCGGCGAACAAGTTGGCGAGGCGGTGCCGGGCAAACTTGTCGAACGCGAACTTTCGCAGATCATTTCCGCCGGCACGGTCATTGATCTGAACATGCTTGATCAGAGGCAGAACAATTACCTCGCCGCCGCCTATCGCGAGGGCAAACGTTACGGCCTCGCCTTCCTGGATCACTCCACGGGGGAATTTCGGCTCGGCGAATTTGCGTCGCTGGCGAGCCTGCAGGATGAACTGCAACGGCTCCAGCCGGCGGAAATACTCTACAGTTCCGAACAGGGCACGGAATTTAGCAGCCTGCGCGCGGCCTCGCCCTGCGATGGGTATACGTTTCTCTATGATCAGGCCCACACCCTCCTGCGCGAGCATTTCGCAGTGCAGAGTCTGGATGGATTCGGCTGCCACGGCCTGCGGCCGGCCATCGGGGCAGCCGGAGCTGTTTTGCATTATGTGAAACATACCCTCCACCGGCAGGTCGATCATTTGCGGCGGCTGCAAACGTATGAGCCGGAGGCGTACGTGCTCATCGACTCATCCAGCCGGGCGAATCTCGACCTCGTATCGCACAGGGGCGGCAATGAATACACCCTCCTGCATGCGCTCGACCGCACTTCCACCTCCATGGGTGCCCGCAAGCTTCGCGAATGGATCCTGCATCCCCTGCGAGATCTTCCGGTGCTCGTCGCTCGCCAGGATTTCATCGCGCGACTTCTTGCCGAACCTTTCATCCTGACCAAATTCCAAGAGGCGCTGAAAAACATCCGCGACATCGAACGCACCACCGGCCGACTCGGCCAGCTCAGCGGCAATGCCCGCGACGTGCAGGTCCTGTGCTCTTCCTTACAACAAATGCCGGAGATCCAGGCGCACATGCAGTCGCTGATCGCAGGCGAGGAAAATTCCGCCGAAGACGACCATCCCTCGCTCTTGCAAAGCCTGCTGCCGCGCCTGCGCGCGTTTCCCGAACTGGTGGATTACCTCCAGCGGGCGATCGTCGATGAGCCGCCCGCCACCCTGAAGGAGGGCGGGATTTTCCGGGATGATTTCTTTCCGGAGCTTGCGGAAATGCGCCTGGCCGCCACGCAGGGCAAGCAATGGATCGCCGACCTCCAGGAGCGGGAAATCGCCCGCACCGGCATCAAATCGCTCAAGGTGAAATACAACGCGGTCTTCGGCTACTACATCGAAATCACCAAAGCCAACGCCGCGCTCACGCCGGACGATTACATCCGCAAGCAAACCACCTCCACGGGCGAGCGTTACTACACGCCGGAACTCAAACTCATGGAGGACAAGATCCTCGGTGCGGACGAGCGCATGAAGCGCTTTGAATACGAGGCCTTCGGCCAGCTTCGCGCCAACATCCTCACGCATCTCGATGCCCTGCAAGACACCGCCGATGCCCTCGCGGAGGTGGATGTCCTCTGCGGCCTGACCGAGACCGCGCGGCTCTTCAACTACTGCCGACCCCACCTCAACCTAAGCCTGAATCTCCACATCCAGAACGGCCGGCATCCCGTGGCTGATCAGAATTTGGTGGAGGAAAAATTTGTCCCCAACGACACCCTGCTCGAACCCCAGCGCAACCGCCTCATCATTCTCACGGGTCCCAACATGGCGGGAAAGAGCACCTACATCCGGCAAACGGCCCTGCTCGTGCTCATGGCCCAGATCGGCAGTTATCTGCCCGCCACACAGGCGGAGATTGGTCTCGTGGACCGCATCTTCACGCGCGTCGGAGCCAGCGATGACCTTTCCAAGGGGCAGTCCACCTTCATGGTGGAAATGAACGAGACCGCCGCGATTCTCAACAACGCCACCGACCGCAGTCTCGTCATCCTTGACGAAATCGGCCGCGGCACCGCCACGTTCGATGGTCTTTCGATTGCCTGGAGCGTCGCCGAACACCTGCACGACACCCTGCGCTGCCGCACGCTTTTCGCCACCCATTACCACGAACTCACCGCGCTCGCCCATCAGCGCGATGCCGTGCAGAACTACAACGTGGCCGTGCGGGAATGGAATGACCGGATCATTTTCCTGCGCAAGATCGTCGCTGGTCCGGCGGATAAATCCTACGGCATCCAAGTCGCCCGCCTCGCCGGATTGCCCAGGGAAATCATTGATCGTGCCAAGCAAATCCTCAACCACCTCGAATCCGGCAACCTCCAAACCAGCGCCGCCAGTTCCGAGGACACCAAGAAAGCCCGCAAACGCAGCGCCGCCGCCATCGACGGCCCGGAAACGCAGCAGCCGGAGTTGTCGTTGTTTTCGTGATCACCCAAGATTCCGGGCCCCGAAAGGAATCCAGCCCGATTACTTGGTGACGCTCCAGGTGCCCCAGATCACCAGGGCACTGAGCACCAGCAGGAGACCGTAGCGCAGGATGGGATAGTTCTCGAAAGTGACGATGGTGTCGTCGGTGAGTTCGGGAATGAGACCGAGGTCGATGGCCCGGGGCACCATGCTGGAGACGGCGAGGTCGGGGCCGCTTTGTTCGATGCGCACGCGCATGCCGTGGATCATGTCCGGCGGGAGATTTTCCGAACTTAGGAAGAAGTGCGGCCAGCGGCGGGGGCCGTCGCAGAGGAGGAAGGCGAGGCGGCCGTTAGCGTCCATGCGACCTTCGGAAATATTGAGGTCTCCAATGATCGCACGCATCCAGGAGCGCTGCGTGCGCCGCGCCTCGTGCAGGGCCACGTAGGTGGGGGATTTGTCAGGATGATTGGCGTGGATCTTGGTGGCCTTTTTGAGCGTTTCCAAAACGAGGTAGGTGCGGTGCAAGCGGCTGTGGATCCGCAGGCAGCGGAAATAATCCGAAAGCCGCGCGTAGGCTTCATTCCATTCCTCCTGCGTGCCGCTGCTGGTGGAAAAATCGACGCGCAGCGTGGAATCGACCGCATAAACATTCTCGGGACCCGACAAGGGCGAGAATGCCGGACTGGAATCCACCGGTTGCGCCGGTGCGTGAATGGGAATGGGTGCTATCTCCTCCATTGATAAGTCCAGCGTTCGGAAATGGCGCGTCCCTCGCCAAGCAGCCGACAGTTTGAGGTGAAGGCATCCACATCCGGGGCCACCTGCACCTCCACGAAGGCCCGCCAGCCTCCCGTCTCGGGATTTTGTTCCAAGCGTTTGGTAATTAGTTTGGCGGTGTCACTCACTTCGGCAGTGAGCACGACCTGATTGGGATCGCTGAAAACTTTGGCGGATTGGGAGAAATCGATCACGAACTCCACGGTATCAGGACGCTTCTCCCCGGCGTCAAAGGCCGTCTGGGTGCGGCGACTGCCCAGCACTTTGCAAATCCCCGGCGCGCTCATTTCATTGAGCCAATGAATGCGGTAGCCGATGGGAAAGGGTTGTCCCACCTTGATCGACGCACCCGGCTGCCAACAGGCGGTGACGTTTTGGGCATGAGGATCGCTGGTCGGTTGTTCGTAAAGATGGATCCTGCCAGCGGGCCAGACTCCGACCGGTTCCACGTAGGCGCTGGGCCGGAGTTGATAGCCGTTTTGTAAATCCTGGTAACTGGCGAAAAGGCGGTCGCGCTGGATCAATCCGAAGCCCAGCAGCGAATCCATGGGAAATTCGGCGTGGCGCAGCGACTTGCTGGTGTCCAGCGGAACCCAGATAACGTTGCCCTCGGCCTGGTTGATGAGCAGTCCGTCGGATTCATGCACCTCCGGCCGGTAGTCGAGCGGTTTTGGCTGGGTCATTTCACTGAACCAGCACATGCTGGCGAGCGGTGCCAGACCGAACATGGGCACCGACTGACGCAGGGTGATTTCCGCCTCCACCTCCATGACAGTGGAGCGGCCGGGCGTGATCCGAAATCGATAGGCCCCGCAGGCGGATGGGCCATCCAACACACCCAGCAGTTCCATGGCCTTGGCATTGTTCGTAGGTTGAATAAGCCAGAAATGCTGCCAGATGGGCGCTTCCTCACGGAGCGGTTCCGCAGGGTTGATGACCCAGCCTCGTGCGGTCAATCCGAATCGCAATCCCGGAGCGATGCAGCGGAAGGCATTGGCCGCATCGAAGACCGCCCACTCGTCGAGAGCATCAGGCTTATCCACGGGGAGCAGCACCTTGAATCCGCTGTAGCCCGGCGGGGCAGGGGTGGAATCCGGGACCGGGAGGTCATCGTAATCAAACAATGCCGAGTCCCAGTTGATGTCCACAGCCACTCCCTTCACGATCTCACCCAGCAGCGCCGTTTCATGATAAATGCCACCGGGATGGATGTACTCCACCACGTAGGGACGGTTGTCCCCGGCCCAGAGGGCCTGCCCACGGCGAAATTTGACTTTCCTGTGATCATGCTGGCTGAGTTCATCCCAGAATGGCGGCCAGTCCCCGCGCCGGGAGACGTAGGGTCGCTGAGCCCGCTCGGAAGCCAGCGCTTTGACCTTCGCGAAATCCACCATGTCCCCCGCATGCAGCGGCGATTGAGCCCGTGCGCAGGCGCCGAGCAGCAACGCAGACAGACAAGTGACCCTCAGGTGGATGTTCATATAAATTGCCTGGTCGGTTCCTTACTCGGCGAGGTTTCAGCATCTAGGGCGGAACATTGTTGAATCAAGGGGAAACGCTCACTTCAACACCACGCCGGTGAGGTCATGGCGGTTCTGCGGCCAGGAGGGTTCAAGTTTGACCAGGGCATCCTTGATGATCTCGGCCACGACGATGTTGCGATACCATTTCTTGTTTGCCGGAATCACATACCACGGCGCGGCATCGGTGCTGGTGCGGCCGATGACCTCCTCGTAGGCGGTGATGAATTTCGGCCAGCGCTCGCGGTCCTTGATGTCCTCGGGATCGAATTTCCAGTGCTTGCGGGGGTTTTCCAGCCGCTCCTGGAGCCGGCGGCGCTGCTCGTCGTAGGAGATGTGCAGGAAAAATTTCAGGATCGTGGTACCTTCATCCACCAGCATCTGTTCGAAATTGCGCACGTGGTCGAACCTGCGTTCGTAAACGGCCTTGGGCAGCAGATTTTTCACTTTCACCGCGACGATATCCTCGTAGTGGCTGCGATTGAAAACCACCACCTCACCCTGTGCAGGGCACTGGCTGTGAATGCGCCAGAGGAAATCGTGCTGCAGTTCCAGCGCTGTGGGGGCTTTGAAGGAAACAACCCGCATGCCGTGCGGATCAATCCCCGAAAACACCTGCCGCACCGTGCCATCCTTGCCACCGGTGTCCATGGCCTGGAGGATCACCAGCAGACGCTGGGAGTTCTCCGCGTAGAGCACGCGCTGCAGGTCCTGGATGTCGGCGCGCAATTGCGCCAGCCGTGCGATGCCCTCTTCCTTGCTGCCAATATCGCCCGGCCCCTCGGGATCGAAGGCCCCCAGGCTGAAGCGCGCTCCTGGCTTGACACGGTAGATTTTCATTCCAGTAGCTGGGAGGGTGGGAAGGAGAGGTTAGGGCGTTACCAGCACGGGCGTCCCGAGCTGGACATTTTCGAAGAAAATGGCGGACATGTTTTCAGGCATGCGCACGCACCCGTGGCTCGCAGGATACCCCGGCAGGAATCCCTTGTGCATCCCCACGCCATCGTAGGTCAGGCGCATGAAGTTGGTCATTGGCGACCCCGCAAACCGGCTGCCCGCCGGGGCCTTGTCCGTTTTGATATCCACATTCGCCCGTGCGACCGTCCCGTCCGGAAACACAAAGTCGCCGTATCGGCTGGAGACGTGGTCGCGGTGTTTTTCGAGGATGGAGAGTTTGCCGGTCGGGGTGTGGTGATTGGCGTCGCCGCTGCTGATACGCGACCGGCCCACCAGAACGTCTCCACGGTAGAAATTTGCAACCTGCTGGCTCAGGTCCAAATGCAATCGGGCCGGACCGTTGCCAGCACCACCATCCCAGAAGGATACGTTGTCAGGAGGAAGATTATTGGGTGTGCCAGTTCCGGAGAACGTGCCTGCACCCAGATACTGCGTGCCGCCAGTCATCGAGACGGGTGTGCAGGAGGACATCATGGCTGCGGCTGAGAGCGCGCAGAGGGTGTGAAATAAATTTAGAGGGGATGGCATAACTGGGAGGATTGTTAATGTTGAATCTCTTCCGATTAGGCACGATTGACGTTTCCGCCACTGGAAAAACGAGTCAATTCATGCTCCCTGATTCCAGTTTCGAAATACCCCATGCCCACACCCTCATCCCGTTCCACCGTCAAAGCCGCGCTTCATGCGCACGAGATTGCGCCCACGCGCAGCATGGGGCAGAATTTCATGACGGATGCGGACGTCGCCTGCTGGATCACCGAACAGCTGCAGATCGGTCCGGACGACACCATTTTGGAAATCGGTCCCGGACTCGGCGCGCTCACCCAACATCTGGTGGGCAAAGGCCGCCGGCTGATCCTTCTGGAGAAAGATCCCCGCCTCGCCGCCCGCCTGCGAACGGAACTGACGGGCAGCGGCGTGGAAATTGTCGAGGGCGATGCCCTGCACACCGACCTGCGTCCGTATTTCAAATGCCAGCCCGTCAAGGTCATCGGGGCACTGCCCTACTCCTGCGGCACGGAAATCGTGCGGCACTTCATGGACAATCCCAGCCCTTTCTGCCGCAGCGTTTTTGTCATGCAGTTGGAAGTCATCGAGCGCATCTGCGCCGCTCCCAGCACCTCTGCCCGCGGTATGTTGAGCCTGCGCATGCAGGCGCGCTGGATCGCGGAAAACCTTCGCACGCTGCCGCCGGAAATTTTCGTCCCGCAACCCAAGGTCCACTCCGCCGTAATGGCCCTGACGCCCCGCCCGCGCCCGGAACTTCCCACGTTCGACGACGAAGTGTTCGACCGCCTGCTGCGCATGGGTTTCCAGCAGCGGCGGAAAATGTTGCGCAACATGCTTCCCAAACACGCCCGCACCTGGCCGGATCTGGCAGGCGAAATCGGCGCGCTCGAAACCTGCCGCGCCGAGGACCTCAGCCTGCTGCAATGGGTGCAGCTGGCGCGCATCTATGACGAGCACCTGCTGAAGGATCTGCCGCAGAGCGGCGAGGAAATATTCGACCTGGTCGATGAGCAGGACCGCGTCATCGGTCAAATGCCGCGCCGGCAGGTTCACTCTGAGCACCACCTCCACCGCGCCGTGCACATCTTCGCCTTCAACAAACGTGGCGAACTGCTCCTGCAGAAGCGCAGTCATTTGAAGGATGCCATGCCGGAAAAATGGGATTCAAGCGCCGCCGGCCATTTGGAGAGCGGGGAGGACTACCATCCGGCCGCCGTGCGCGAAGTCGCCGAGGAACTTGGCATCATCACCACCGCTGACTTTGTCACGCATCTCGCCAGCATTCCTCCCAGTCCCAGCACGGGTTTTGAATGGGTGGGTCTTTACCGGGTGGATCACGATGGTCCCGTGCACTTTCCCAGCAGCGAAATTGAATGCGTGGAGTGGTTTTCCATCGATGAGATCAAAGCCTGGATTGCAGCACGGCCTCAGGATTTCGCCGAGGGATTCGTCACCTGTTTCCAGCATTTTGCTCAGCCATCGCCCACCCCGACACCTGCATCCTGATCCTCGCCCGCATAAACCAGATCAGCATGAAGATCGGCAGGGCGCAAAGCCACAGGACTGAAATAATCTGAAAAATCGGGCCCATCGTTTCCATGATCGCACTTAGGTCCGGAGTCTTCGCATCACCCTTGGCCAGCATCTTC
>CALQSQ010000123.1 GCA_943333275.1 Akkermansia muciniphila | reverse complement strand
GTTCGCCCAGAATTGATACGCTGGCAACCTTCCAAGGAGCCTTGACTCCAATGGATTGGCCATAAAATTCTTCGATCGAGAGTGAGTCCATCCCTCACCCTTGGCTCCATCCACCTTAAAGTCTCCCCACCAATTCCCGTAGCGCCAATTTTTTAAGCCGCTCACGGAGCGGTTCCGGCATGAAGCGATGAAAATCAGTCATGGCCCACAATGGACTTCAAACCGTTGACTGTCAACACACTAACATATCAATTATCAATGTAAACGCGCCCTAGTCTTTAGTCTTTAGTCTTTGACCTTTTTCCTTTAGCCTTTCCATCACCATGCACCCGCTCCTCCACACCCCGCTTTCCCGCCGCACCGCCCTCCGCGGTCTCGGCGTCTCCCTTTCCCTCCCACTGCTGGAGGCCATGCTCCCGCGTTCGCTTCACGCCGCGCCCTCGACCTACAAGCCGCTGGCGAAGTCCGGTGCCAAACCTACGCCGCGCGTCATCTTCTGCTACGTTTCCAACGGTGTGAACATTCTGGAGTGGATGCCGCCGGACAACGGGAAAGGCTACAAGCTCTCACCTACGCTGGAGACGCTGAAGGATCACCGGGAAAATTTCTCCGTCCTCACCGGCCTGGGTCATCCGAATTCCACCGGCGGACATTCCGGAGCGGACACCTGGCTGACCGGTGCGAACCTCCGCGCGGTGCCGGGCAAGGACTATACGAATACGATTTCTGCGGATCAGGTCATTGCGGAAAAGATCGGGGCGCAGACGCGATTTCCCTCGTTGGAAATTGGCGACATGTCCGGCACCGGCAGCGCCCTGCACAGTCACACGCTGGCGTTTGATCGCAATGGCACCCCGCTGCCCACCGAGAACAATCCGCAGCATCTCTTCGAGCGACTGTTCGTCCCGGATGATGCCGCCTCCCGCGAAGCCACGCTCAAACGCTACGCCGAGAAACGCAGCATCCTCGATGACGTGCTCGGCGAGGCGAAAGCGCTCGATAAAAAACTCGGCAAGTCCGACCAATCGAAACTCGCCGAATACCTCGCCAGCGTCCGCGAAACCGAGCTGCGTGTGCAGCGGCAGGTGGATTGGGTGGACGTCCCAAAACCCAAGGTCGATCCCACCGGCCTGCAACTCAACAGCAAGCCTGGCGACGCCCACGACCGCCCGATGTGGCTGGATGTCATGCTCGAGATCAGCTATCTCGCCTTCCTCACCGACGCCACCCGCGTGATCACCTTCGAGTGGGCCCGCGAGGCCGGCGGCTACGGTCCGGGAGGACAGAACCATCACGAACTTTCCCACCACGGCGGCGACGCGGGCATGCTGAAAAAACTCGCGGAGGTGGATCGTGGTTATCTCGAACGCTTGAATCGATTCCTCACATTTCTCAAGTCCACGGAGGAAGGCGGCAAGTCCATGCTTGACCACACCATGGTCGTCTATGGTTCCGGCATGAACAGCGGCGAACGCGGCGACCACTCACCCAAGAACCTCCCGCTCCTCGTCGCCGGCGGTCAGGCCTGGGGCCTCAAGCACGGGCAGCATCTGGCACACGATCCCGAAAAGCATCCACCCCTTTCCAACGTCCTCCTCACCGTGACGCAGAAGATGGGCGTCGAAACCGACAAATTCCAGGACGCCACCGGCACGCTCACCGGCCTTGCCTGATGGGGGATTGGAAATCTTCCAGTCATCGCTGTCGCCGGATTTCCTCCCTCATTCGGTAACCATTTCCCGTTGACCCAGACGGTCAATGACCGCAAGTTCCGGCGCGTTACGATCCCTCCCCCACTCCCGTTTCATGAAAGCAAAATTTCCCCTCGTTATTCTTGCCGCCGCCACCACTGCGCTGGTGGTGACGCAGTGTGCTCCCTTTAAGAAAAAGTCCGCCACGGTAATGGCCCCGAAGCACAATTTGCAATCGCAGGGTCTGACCGCTCCTTCCGGCACCCAACTCTCCTACAGCCATGCCAACGTCACCGGGCCTTACATCGCCATCACCTTTGACGATGGTCCCCACGCCTCACTGACCCCCCGCTTGCTGGACATCCTGGCAGCCCGGAACATCAAGGCCACGTTCTATGTCGTGGGCGACCGTGTGCGAATGTACCCGGCGATCACACGGAAAATCGCCGCGGGTGGACATGAATTTGGCAATCACACCTGGACGCATCCGATGCGTCCGAGCACCTGGGCGGATGCTCCGCTGCGCAGCGAAATCCAACGCACGCACGATGTCATTCTCGCAAACTCAGGTGCCGCACCATTGTCGTATCGTCCGCCCGGCGGCAGCGTTTCGCCGCACCAGAAGCAATGGCTGTTCAATGACTTCGGCTATCCCACGATCCTCTGGGCCGTCGATCCCAACGACTGGAAACGCCCCGGAGCCGCCGTGGTGACACAGCGCATCCTCAGCGCCACCAAGCCGGGCCACATTGTTCTGGCGCATGACATTCACCCCGGCACCATCGAGGCCATGCCGGCGACGCTGGATGGATTGCTGGCGCGCGGATTTCGCTTTGTAACAATCAGCCAGCTGATTGGCATGGGCGGCACGCCCGGTCATGTCGCGGTGGTCACAGATCCCAAGCAACTGACACTCTCCTTTGGTCCCGGAAGTTTCTAGACCTCATGGCCAAGCTCACTCCATCGCCCCAGTTCTCCGCCGTCGATCAATCGTTCATCGATGCGCGGGCCCGGGTCATTGATGTGGCGGCATTTCTGGATCGCGTGCAGCGGTATGGTCAGGATGAGGATTTCCGAATCCATGCTTTGAAGAAGGCCATCGCCGAACTCTCGTCCCCCACCCCCGGCCGGGCGGAACGCATTTTGCTCGCACTGAGCGACCCCTCGCTGGAACCCATTCCTGCGGCCACGATGCAGGGTGCGATGGGTGCCCACCGCGCGTGAAGCTGGCCAAACGCAGAACGCCCGCCGAAGGGTGAACTCGCAGCGGGCGTCTGGCGGAATATTGAAACAACGACGTGCTTATTTGGCGTCGGCAGCGGGCACCTTGAGTTTGACTCCGTCCGGCCACTTGGCACCGGCGGCGATCCAGGCCTTGAGCAGGGCAATCTTTGCGGCGTCAGGACGCGGGGCCTTGTCCTTGGGGGGCATGGCCTCTTCGTCGTCCTCGGGAAGCAGGATGGACTTGATCATCATGCTATCGTCGGGTTTGCCCGCAATGATGAATTTGTCGGCGTGTTCCTTGCCGCCCTTCATGGCAGCTTCCTTGGTCTCCATGTTGAGTTTCCCCTTGGACTTGGTGCTGTTGTGGCACTTGACGCAGGAGGCTTCGAGGATGGGGGCGATGTCCTTGGCAAAATCAGGATCTGCCGCGAGGACAGGTCCGGCTGAGAACGCGAAGGCGAGGGCGAGGATGGGTAGGGATTTTTTCATGGATGGTTTTGGGTGCGCGGGAATTTGCGTGAACCCACGCATTCGTCAAATGCACAATCGTGTCAGCGCGAATTAGTTCCCGTAAGCGGGCGTCACAGGTCGTCGTCATTCGCACTCACCAGCGCGCCGGCTTTCTGGTATTCGGAGACAACCCCTTCGAAGAAATTCACCTCCTTCTTGACGTCCATGATGTTTGAGAGCCATGGCAACGGGTTCGTGAGGCCCCGGTGGAGTTGAGGCAGACCGCAGCCTTCAAGGCGGCGGTCCGCGATATAGTCAATGTAGCTGCAGAACTCCTCGGCGCTCAGTCCCAGGCTGTTCATGGGCAGACAGTCGGCGATGAAATTCTTCTCCAGACGCACGGCCTCTTTCATCAGCTCAACAAGCTCCTGCTGGAATGCCTCCGTCCAGATGTCCGGATTTTCCTCAATAAGATCCATGAAGAGGAAGCGGAAAAGTTCGATGTGGTTGGACTCGTCGCGCAGGGTATAGCTGAACATCTGGCCGATGCCGGGGAATTTATTCTGGCGGAAAAGGCTGAGGATCATGCCGAAGAGGCCATAGAATTGAGTGCCCTCCATGCATTGGCCAAAGACAAAGATGTTTTTGGCCAGCAACTGCTTGTTCTCCAGCACCGTCATGTCCAGATCCCGGCGCAGTGAGTGGGAGATTTTCGTGACGAACTCGTTTTTCTGTTTGATCGTTTCAACCTGCTCAAAAAGCGACTCGCACTCGTGCGGATTGATGCCGAGGCTGGAAATCATATACAGCAGGCTGTCGGCGTGGATATTCTCCTCGTGCGCATGGCGCCCCAGCACGAGTTTCAATTCCGGGGCGGTCACGAGTTCGCGCACCACATGGATTACGTTGTCACCCACGATGCCTTCCGCCGCGCTGAAGTAGCCGATGCCCATGCGGATGATCCAGCGTTCAATGTCCGTGATCTTGTTGGACCTCCACTGCTCCACGTCCCGCTGCATGGGGACTTCCTCGGGCTCCCAATGATTGGCCTTCATGGTCTTGTACATGTCGTAGGCCCAGGTATATTTGAGGGGCAGGAGATTGAAGGTCATCGTCTTCCAGCCGTTGATCACGCGCTTGGCTTGAAATGCTGCTTCCGCTTTATCTTGGTCGAGAACGAAAACGCGAGGGCCGACTTGAAAGGATTTTTCCATAATTTTGGTCTGGGTTGAGGTTGGTAGAACAGGTGAGTAACAAACAATTTTCGGTATTTTTCGGAAACACCCCGTGAAAATCACTTTCCACTAGGAAATGCCCGTCACCCATCTCCAGCAGAGGGCGTGCCACAAAGGTAAAACTTCAGGCAGCACCCCCATATATCGACAGGCGGTCATCACTATACACAAGATGCTGTGGTTGGCCAGATTTTTCTGCAAATTCCTCTGTCTCACAGCCTAGAACATTTCAGCCTAGGGAAAATTCACCGCCAAATCCGGTTTTTGACGCCCTTCACGCCAAAATTGGAAAGAAATCGTCCATTTCGTAAATCTTTTCCTTGCCGCATCGATTCGAGTTGTGTATCCCGGTAAATCACATTTAATCCAAGGTAACTTTTTAACTCGATAACGTTTACATCCTATGTGGAAAGGTCTCGCAATCTTCTCTGGCATCCTGCTCCTCGGCGCAGCAGGCGTCAACTACATGACCGTCGCTCAAATGAGCACGGAACTCAAACTTCGCAACGAAGCGGAGAAGAACGCATCGGACTCGGAGGCGCACCTCAAAAAAGGTAGCGACTACCGCCAAGATAATAAAAAGGCCCTCGAAGCCGCCACCGCCCGTGCCCAGCAGATGAATCGTGATTTGGTTGATGCCAAGGCCAAGACCGAGACCGTCACCAAAAAACTGACCTCCGACACCGCGACGCTCGACGATGTCAAAAAGAACAAGGATACGCTCGACAAGACCCTCGCGGACCTGGGTGGTCTCAAGGTGATCGTGGCAGAACTCGAAGCCCTCGGAGCCAAGAAAACGGACAACACCGCCACCATCTCCAACAAGGAAGCCGTCGTTTCCCTAGCCCATCAAAAGGAAGACCAGACCAACTCTGTCATCGCCGCCTTCAAGAAAAAGGAACTCATGCAGTCCTCGGGTCTCATGAATGATTCCTTCTCCGGTGCCATCTCCGGCATAGACCCGCAGTGGGGCTTCATCATGATCAACAAGGGCAATGCCTCCAGTGTCGTCAAGGGCGCCAAGTTGGACGTAAAGCGCGGATCCGAAAAAATCGCCACCATCGTTGTCACCAACGTGCAACCCAACTCCTCCATCTGCGACATCATCAACGGCACGCTTGCCACCGGCAAGACTCTCCAACCCGGCGACCGGCTCGTCATCAATGAGGCTTCCAGTGAGAAAAATCTTGCCGCACCCACAGCCCCCGCTCCCGGCGCTCCCGCTCCGGAGGCCGGTGGCGCTCCGGCTCCCGCCCCCGCCGCTCCTGCGAATACCCCGGACCCGTTTGCTCCCGCTCCCAGTGCGCCTGCCGAAACAGAAACCGCTCCTGATGCAGCCGCCCCCATGGAGACTCCCGCTCCCGGCAACTAAACCTTCCCTCCCGGACACCTTTCCACTGATCCACACTCCCTCCTTCACTGACCTGCCATGAAGCCACTTTTAATTATCGCCCTGATCGCCATTTTCGGAAATGTTGTCATCGGCGTCATGAACCGCAAGAAATTCATCGACTCCCGCAAACAAAAGGACGATTTCAACCGCACCGTTTACGAGAATTTCAAGAAAGTCGACGATATCAATTCGGAGACCTCCGACCTGATTGATAAATTTGTCGACCAGGACAAGAGCTTCGAGAAGGACAAGTACGAGAAGGAACAGGAGGAAAAGACCGCAATCGCCAAGGAGAAGCAAGACAAGGAAGTCATCGCCGAAACCGACAAGACCCAGAAGGAAATTGATGCCACCAACGCCGAGATTCAGGCGGCCATGAAGGACTTCCCTGGCAAGCCCGAGGACCTGCCCGTCATGCGTGATGCCCTGAAGGCCGAAATTGAAGCCCAGGAAACGAAGCTCGCCGCCCTCCAGAAGGAAATTGAAGTGACGAATGCGGTTGTCGCCGAAAATCAAAAATCCATCGGCCGCCACTCCGACAGCCAGACTCAGCGCAGCAAGACCATCTCTCTCAGCCAGCAGGAAGGCATTATTACCGCCGTGAACAATGACTGGGGCTTTGTGGTGGTCAACATGGGCAAGGGTGCCGGAGTCAGCAACGACTCCCGACTCCTCGTGAAGCGTGGCAATCAACTGATCGGCAAGCTCAACATCACCCAGATCGAAAACAACCTGACCGTGGCTGACATCGATGGGAAATCCATCCGTGGCAAAAATCGGATTCAGCCTGGTGATCAGGTGATTTTTGACAGCGCCAATTAATCGTTCAAACCCTCTCAGAGGAAATGCTCCACCGATCCTTCCTCATCCTTGCGTTTGCCTTGATTGGGTTGACTGGCTGCGCCAGCACCGAAACCACGGGAACCCAGCCGAAGAAAATTTACAACCCCGGTGATGAGCTGACCGGGCGGCCCTGGGGTCAGGGCAGCCGTTCCAGCCACTACGCCACGCCCTTTGGCCTGCCCCTCTCCCAGTAGGATTCTAACCGGGATCTTACCCCCCCTTCGGTTTACCCCTCGCCTTGCGGATCTCTCTCTGGCAACCACCCCCATTGCGGGGAGACTGCGGACGGGCGGCGTTCGGTTCGATGGCCCCGGGCCACTTTCGCCATCCCCATCCCTTTTCCTGAAATGATTCCCGCTGACTCCCCACCCGATTCCCGCCGCCTGGCCTGGGATGTTCTGCGTCAGTGGAAACCCGGGGGCCTCTTTGCCGAGGAATTGATCGATCGCGCGGCGCGCACCCACCACCTGTCCGGACCCAACCGCGGCCTGCTCAATGCCCTAGTGCTGGCGACCCTGCGGCATCGGGAAGTCCTGGACCTGTGGATCACCCACCTGCGCGGTGGCGGGCAGGTGCAAAAGGACCTGCGTGACTTGCTGCGGCTCGGCCTCGTTCAGATCATGATCCTGGAACTTCCGGAGCACGCCGCAGTCAATGAAACCGTCGAACTGGCAGGCCATGCGAAATCCCTGGTCAACGCCATCCTCCGCCGCGCCGTGCGTTCCCGATCGGAATTAAGTGCCCTGCGCGATGCCGCGCCCATCGCCACCCGGTTTTCCCTGCCGGACTTCCTCCTGCAACGCTGGAGGAACAACCTCGGCGCCAAGGCGGTGGATGCCCTGGGAGCCTGGGTCAATGAACCCGCCCCGGTCATCGTGCGGGCCAACAAGATCAAATACCGCGCCGAGGCCCGCGTCGCCAGCCTTCCGGGGGCGGTGCCTATGCCCGGATTCCCCGGGTTTTACATCGTCAAAGAAACACCCCTCGGCCTGCTGGATGAGGGCATCTGTTATGCCCAGGATCCCAGCACCTCCCTGGCCCCCATCCTCCTGGCCCCGGAAAAACACCAGACCGTCCTTGATGCCTGCGCCGCCCCGGGCGGCAAGACCGCCCATCTGGCCCAGCTCATGCACAACCACGGCCAGATCCTCGCCGTGGACAGCGTCGATAAGCGCGTCCAACGACTCCACGGGAATTTGAAAAACCTCGGCGTTCATATCGCCGAGACCCTCCGTCACGACTGGCTGGCCGGACCGCTCCCCGATTTCTATCAGCAAAGGTTTCCCAATGGATTCGACCGGATCCTGCTCGACGCCCCGTGCAGCAACACCGGCGTCATGCGCCGCCGCGTCGATGTCCGCTGGCGCCTCGAGCCAGATGCCTTCCAGCACATGCAGACGCAGCAACTCCGCCTGCTTGATGTCCTGGTCCCTCTCCTGAAAAAAGGCGGCCGTCTGGTTTACAGCACCTGCAGCATTGAACCCGAGGAAAACGAGGGCGTGGCCCAGCATTTTGGCGCAGCGCATCCCGGCATCAAACTTTTGAAAATGGAGCGCACCCTGCCCCATCGCGATAACGTGGACGGAGGTTTCGCGGCCTTGTTCGAGCGCGTAAAGTAGCCCGCGGGGAAGCTGCTGGACATCGTTTCCGACCTGCATAAGGTGCCATCCATGCAGCCCCGATTTCTCCTTCTTCTGTTTCTAAGTTCCGCCCATCTCGCATGCGGACAGGCGCCGGCTGCGGCTGACGCCAAGGACGCAAAACCGAAGTGGGATGCCGCGGAGTTGCAGAAATCCATCAGGAAAACCTCCGATACCGAATTCGCCCTGGGAGAAATCAAGATCAATGCCGAAACGAAAACCGTCAGCTTCCCGGCCACGCTGAAAATCGTCAAAGGCCCGCTGGAATATCTGATCGTCAATGAGGCCGGCAGCGCCCACGAGGCCCTCTTCATGACCAAGGTGAACGCTTTTGAATTGAACGTGGCCCTCCTGCTCACAGGGTTCAAACCAAGCGAAACGTTCTTCCGCAAAACCAAGCCGGACAGCTTCCCCGAAGTCGTCAAAGGCGCAAAAATTGCGCCCGAATCAAGCTTCACGGTTGTCGTGGACTGGACGGATGAGGAGGGCAAGGCCCGCACCAATTCGGCGGAGGATTGGGTCTATAACCTCGACTCCAAAGCCAGCGCCACACCCGGTGCCTGGGCTTACACGGGATCTTTGCTGAACCAGAATGGCGATCTCGCGGCGCAGGTTTCCGGAAATATTCTCGCCCTCTACGTCGATGCCAACGCCTTGGCCAACAACCCCCGCCTCGGCAACGACAATGATGACATTTGGACCAGCAAGCCAGAACAGCCCAAGGAGGGCCTGCCCGTGACCATCACCCTGAAAATGTCCCTCGCGTCTGAAAAAGCCCCTAATAAACCTGCCGATCCACCGTCCAAGACACCAGAACCCGCCAAGAAAAAATCATGATCCGCCAACTCCTCCTTCGTTCCCTGCTCGCGTTGACCATCGCCGCACCGTCCCTCAAGGCGCAGGACGCCTCATTGAAAAATGAAGTCCATGCCTCGATGCAAAAAGGTCTCGCCTACCTCCTGACGAAGCAGCAGCCCTCCGGTGCCTGGGGAGATCCCGCCGTGCCCGGAGCCCAGCCCGCCATCACCGCCCTGGCGCTCATGGGCATTCTGGCGGATTCCACCCGCCGGCCAGACGAACTTTCCGATCCCGGCAAACGGGCGGTCGCCTACCTGCTCTCGGTCCAGAAGGAGGATGGGGGCATTTACACTGAAAAACCTCTCTCCACTTACAACACCGCCCTGGCCCTCACGGCCCTCAGCTTTGCCCCGCTTGATGAAAAAGGCCGCCAGGCCGCGCTCAAGGCCCGCACCTACCTCGTAAGCCTGCAGGGGAAATTCGATGACAAGGCGCAGCCCGATCCCAAGAGCACGTTCGACAGCCCCTACGACGGCGGCATCGGCTACACCTCCAAGACCGCCTACTCGGATCTTTCCAACACGCACTTCGCTCTGGAGGCGCTCTATTACTCCAAAAATCTGTATGCGGATCATCCCGGCGAGGAAAAGAAAGCGGCCAAATTGGATTTCGAGGCCGCCATCAAATTTGTTTCCCGCTGCCAGAACCTCAAGGCCACCAACGACCAGGCCTGGGCCAGCGATGATGCCACCAACAAGGGAGGCTTTGTCTACCGTCCCGGCGAAAGCAAGGCCGATCCTGTAAAACTCCCCGATGGCAAGGAGGCCCTCCGCTCCTATGCCAGCATGAGTTATGCCGGCATGCTCAGCTTCATTTATGCGGACATGAAACCAGACGATCAGCGGCTGGTGGCCGTGAATGAATGGTTGTCGAAAAATTACTCGGTCGAGGAGAATCCCGGCATGGGCCAGCAGGGATTGTATTACTACTACCACACCATGGCCAAGGCCCTGACCATTTCCAAAATGCCCGTGCTGACGCTGGCCGACGGCACCAAGGTCAACTGGCGCCAGGATCTGGCCAAACAGCTTTTTAATGGTCAGCAGAAGGATGGCTTCTGGGCCAATGAGAATGGTCGTTGGATGGAAAAGGATCCGGTGCTTTCCACCTGCTATGCCTTGCTGGCACTCGCCCAGGTGGCCTCCGGCTTATGATGGAAGTCATCGTCAACGGCCAGCCCCAATCCTGTTCCGCAGCCGCTTCCGTTTCGGATTTGTTGGTGACACTCGGTTTTGCGGGCAAACCCATGCTCGTTGAACTCAATGCCCGGGCCCTGCTGGCTCGCGAGCATGCCACGACCCCACTGCAGCCGGGTGACCGGATCGAAGTGATTCAAATCGTGGCCGGCGGATAATTTACCCAAGTCCCCGTTTACGCCAGGGCAAGGGCGTCGGCGAAGCGCTGCACCAGATCATCGCTTTCCTCCAGGCCCACGCTCACACGCAGCAGGTGTGCCGGAACTCCGCAATCCACCGCCCATTCGAGTTCGGTGTAATGGGCCAGCAGAGTGTAGGGGCAGACGATGGTGAAATTTGCACCAAGACTTGGTCCTTTGCAGACGCGCAGGGCATCATAGACCCGGGGGGCAGCCGCGGGATCTTTGAGAATCACGGAAAGCAGGCATCCACAACGAGCACCGGGCCGGAGCAGTTCGGCCAGGCCAGGATCCTCCGGGGTGGCAAAATGGACGCGCTCCACCGCCGGATGCTTTGCCAGAAATCCCGCGAGGATCTCCGCATTCTGACTGGCCCTCCGCACGCGCTTGGGAAAGTCACGGGAGTTGGCTTCCAGGACCACGGCATCCTCGCACCACAAGGCGGCATTGTGCTCGCGCTCCTCCTCGGCAAAAGCTCGGAAGGCTTCATAATGCGGCGAACGGGGATTCATCACGATGGATCCTCCCAGCACGTCCCCCACCCCGCTGAAGGATTTCGTGAGGCTGGTGGTGACGAGGTCGGCAAATTTCAGAGCATCCACCTGCAGCACCGTCGCCACTGTGTCATCGATCACCACCGGCACTCCACTGGCTCGCAAATGCGCGGAAATTTCCGACAGCGGCATGCATCGCAGGAGCGGATTGCTCGGCGCCTCTACATACACGCCATTGATGAAATGCGCGGCGGCCAGGGCATGGATCGCCTGAAGATTTTCCGGACTGGCGTTCGCAAAAAAATGCGCCCCGTGCCCCAGCTCCTGCTGCACTTTGAGCACGTCCACATAAGGGAAGTCCCATTGCACGCTCTCGCGATTCGGAAGGACGTGATCCAGCATGCGATGGACCGTCGAGACGGCCGCCATCCCCGACGGAAGCAGCATGATATCGCCGGGACCCACCCCGTAATAGCGCGCAAGCCGGCTGGCGATGACCTGCCGGGCTGTTTCCCCTTCTTCCATGTCAGGCACACTCCCTTCAAGGCAGGCCTGAGCGCAGCGGCTGCTGACAATTTCCCCGCTGAATCTCCAAAACAGCCGGACCACCGGCCTGAGGGATTCAGGAAACACCACCGCCCACAAACCAAATTTCCCCATGGCCTCCAGTCGGATCTCCGCCTCGGGCTCCCGTTGGCAGGCAAAGGCCCTGCAGCGTTCCGCGGCCAGTCGGGAGGGAAACACCAGCGCTCCCTCACCAGCTCCGGCAAACCTCGCTTCGGCGGCACCAAATAATTTTTGGGTGGTCAGGGAGATGAAGAACCTGGGGTATCCGGCAAGCATTCTTCCCACTACCGCAGAATTACCCTCCTCGTAACCTATCACATGCTCCCACAGCGGCAGGGAAACGGACACCGCATGGGGAGAATCCGGCAGCGGCTTGCCAAGGGTATCGGCTTGCCAGTCAGGGTCGCTAAGCAGGTCTTTCATGCAGGGAGGGAAATTCGAACAGACTCCATGGGAGCGCGGCCACGATGACCGGGCAACCATTTTTACCATGTTGGAAAAAAATCACCCCGCCAGTCGCGCCCGGCGGGGTGAACATTTTTTTGAATGCCCTGGCCTAGTCGCGTGAACTCAGGCTCATCAGCAGTTGAATCACATACCACAGCATGGTGGCGAAGCTCGCAAAGAGCGTGAGCGCGGCCGCCACATACATTTCACCCGGATAGGTGCGCTGGATGTTCTGGGTCTCGTAAAGGATGCAGCCCGCCATGAGAATAATCATTGCCGACATGAAAATGACGCCCAGGGAGAACCCGAACACGATGGAGGCAGCAATGACCCCGAGGGCAACCCAGAGGCCAACCTTGAGGAATCTCTGCATGAAACTCAGATCCTTCTCGGTCGTTAGCGCCACCGTGGACAGGCCGAGGAAGAGTCCGCCCGTGATGAATCCAGCCTTGGCCAGCAGGGCGCCGGACTGGTCCCGCAGCAGCACGAACCCAAGCATCGGAAGGAAGATCAGGGCTTCCGCCACGATGAACAAGGCCAGCCCGCCATATTGGGCGTTCCGGGACGCTCCATTGTAGGCCATCTTGGTTGCAATATGGGTCACCCCCATGAAGGCGAACATGATGCCCAGCCAGACAAATCCGCTGGAGGCGAATTTCATGGCTCCAAATCTTACCGCCGGAATGGACAGCAGGAAGGCTTCCAAGGCCACGAAAGCCAGCAGGGCCAGGGCCAGATGCCCGTAGACCCGGCGCATGAAGAGAGCCCGCTCGGCTACATTGGCCGAAATGGTATCAGTTGAGGATGCGTAGTTCATAAGGTGAGTGGGGATGGGGTTGTGCGATGTTGTTGAATGCTTGACGGAACGTGCCGACTTCGATCGGGGATACAATTACAAATTGATGGCGAAAATCTCGCCCCCCCCCGAATTCACCACCCCCTCTGCCAATCGGGACGGTCCTGGGCGGGCTGGGCCGGATAGCCGCCGCGATCAGGATACGCACCGCCGTTGTAGTGGTCGCGGGCAGGCGATGAACTGGAAACCTGGGATTCGAAATCTGTCAGGCAACGACGAAATGATTCCTCCACCACCTGCGAACGGCGGAAAATGGTGGTGATCCCCCCCACCCTGGCCCTGGCATTGGCCACTTCAGAACCACCCCGGAGCAACCGCAGCGCACTGTCGGCATTCACCGGTCCATCCTCAAGGTGCATTTCCAACCGGTATTCAGCGGATCCCTGGGTGGGCCGGTATCCTGCCCGCACCAGCACGTCCTCCACTTCCGGAAGAAAACGGTTTTCATTGGCGGACATCCTTGAGGGGTCCGGGATGGAGACCCGCGGAACGTAGCGTTCCGAAGCCACCGGGCCGACCCCCGGTCCAGCACATTGAGTGAGAAAAACGACCCCGAAAAGGGCCCCACATACCGAATAGAAGCGAGATCTGGCCATGCCCGAAGTTACGATGAAATCCCAGCATTGCAAGACACCTTCAAATGAACCTTCGCTGAAACCCGAAAACCCGCCCGCAAGCAGGACAAATTCCAAAGAAATTTGGCGGTTGCAAAAATATTTTCAAAACACTAACTTTATTATAGACTTTCTTAATTTTACGGATATTATAGCGGGAGATTGCCCCCACCCTCAAGTTCCTAAATGCGCTCAAAACAAAAAGTTCTCGTCGTCGAAGACCACAAAGACAGTTGTCTGTGGATCTCCGCCATCATGCGCCAGTCCGGCTTTGAAACCATCGAGGCCAACGACGGCACGCTGGGCGTTCAACTAGCCCGCAAGGAGCGACCGGACCTCATCCTCCTCGACATTCATCTGCCCGCAGGTTCCGGATATTTCGTTCTCGAAAGCCTGAAAAAAGTTGATGAAACCCGCTCCATCCCGGTGATCATCATGACCGGCGACTTGGAGATCGACGAGGAGGAAATGAAACGCCTCGGCGCCGCTTCCACCTTTAAGAAGCCCATGGATGTGCAGGATTTCATCAAAACCATCCGCGCCGTCCTCAGCAACTACAAGAACGTCAACCTCATGCTCCCTGCCTAAAGGCGAGGCGCTGTCTGTTAACCAGAGGCAAGACACCCCCAAGTTGGCCCTGTTGGTCCGTAGGATAGGGATGTGCTTTTTCAGGATGGGGTAGGACGGGGGATCGAAATCGATGCGTTACGGGGGGACTGCCGCTCCACCACGGAATCAGAGCTGACCTTGAAGCTGGTGACACCTTGGCCCCGTCCAAACAAAGATCACGGGCGCCGATATCGATGATGCTGGCAACCGGTAGTGGCTCGATGGCCTCATCCATCGAGCTTGCGGTTCGGGTGCCTAGATCAAGGATCATATCAAACGTCATTCTCCTCCGTGCTGTTATCCACGATCCTTATTAAACTTATGTCGCAGGTGTTGGCTACGTTCAATCATCAATAGGTGCCCCCCCGCGCCGTCGCCCAACGCAGCATTCTCGAATCATTCCAGGGCACCCTCCAAAGCGATAGGTCGCGAACATCTCTGGTATTTAGTGATCCAAACCCACCGCTTCGAACTGGAGCCTAGCCCCGATAAGGGCCACGGTTAATGGGGTGTCGCGGTGCGATCAAAGCGGGACGCTTTGTAGCACTCAAAGAGGGACAAAGGCGCGCAGCGCCTTGCGAGCGAGCGAAGCAATGCGAGCTTCTGCGCGCTGTGGCACAGGATACGGCTCTGCTGGAGAGCAACCGGAGCGGTGCC
>CALQSQ010000122.1 GCA_943333275.1 Akkermansia muciniphila | reverse complement strand
GATAAAGGGGGCGTGGGGAACACAATAATTTTTATGAAACAGATCTATAAGAATGATTTGACGATGTTTGCGACGGTGAAGGATTTCATGGGGTTGCATGGGGCGGAGACGTCGGGGGTGCCGGCGATTGGGTCGGCGGTGGGGGTGTTGACGGGGTTGATTGCGCAGATCGATGCGGTGGTGACGGCGCAGGGGGCGCCGCTGACGGGGATCGCGGCGGATAAGGTGACGGTGCGCCGGTCGCTGGAGGATGCGGTGTTTTTAATCTCGCAAAATGTGGCGGCTTATGCGGATGCGGCGGGGAACCATACGTTGCTGAGGGAGGTGGATATTTCCCGCACGGGACTGGAGGTACTGGGGGCAGAGGCGCTGGATGCGTATGCGCAGCGGGTGGCGACGCGGGCGGCGGTGCCGGCGACGCTCTCGGCGCTGACGGGGACGTATGGGATTACGCTGGGGCAGGTGACGGCGGTGACGACGGCGCGGACGGCGTTCGCCCCGTGGGTGAGCAAGCCGCGGACGGCGCGCGCGGACCGGGCGGGGCTGACGGCGACGATCCCGGTGCTGATCCGGCAGGGGAAGGCGTTGCTGCGGGGGCAACTGGACCGGCTGATGGGGAGGTATCGGCTGACGAATCCGACGCTGTATGCGGCGTATAAAACGGCGCGGGTGATCGTGGACCGGCGTGGTGCGGGTGGGACGGCGGTGGGGAAGGGGGCGGGGCGGAATGGGGGGCAGGGGGTGGGGGAGTAAAAGGCTAAAGGCGGAAGGAGGGCGCGGGGGCGTTCCTGCCGCTGATGCAATCTTTCTGCTAAGCGGCAGATTTTGGAAATGCGTCGGTGACCGGGATCTGCGTCTATCGCGTGCGCAGGAAGCTTTTGTAGATAGCAGCTTCCTTTTCTCCTCCATTTTTCACTGCGAGCCGATACCATTTTTTCGCTTCTGCATCATCAGAGCGAGCTAAAGCATAATGCTCGGCAATTCTTAAGGCAGCCTCTGGATCGCCTGCCAACGCTGCGTGCTGGAGATTTTGAAATTCTTCGGGTGAATGGTTGAAGCTATTTATTAAAGCAACCTTGCTCTGTGGTCCCTGTGGGTCCTTGCCATGGACTGCTGGAGCGGGTGTCGTAGTTGGCGAGGGGGACTGGCAGGATGTGAAGGCCAGGGATGTCCATAATGCTGCCAGCAGGGCGTATTTTTGTTTCATGGAGCGGCGGAGGTTGGATTGTGGGCTTTGCAGGGCGCGTAGGGGCGAAATGTATGCGGCAGAAGTTCCTCTGCCGTTACGTCCATGACGCGCTCCACCCAGAAGACCGAAAGACGTTCCTTTTCCACGATTAACGATGCCGGTTCGGTGTTGTGGTGAAGTTGGCTTGTGATTTCTGTCCCAGATTCAATCGAATCCGCCATGATCTCTTCAAGGCCACTTAAGCCTCGAAACAGCCATGAAACCCTGATCCCCTCGTGATTAAGGTATTCGCTATTCGTCTTCTGTCCGATTTCGTTCGCGCGAGCGAAAGCATCTTCAGCGTTTGTGGCCTGCAACACGAAAACTTGTTCATCCACAAGTGCTGCAACAGCACCCACGGTTCGGCACTCAGTGATAATTTTGGCGCAATACCATTTCATCTTTCGTCTCTACGCTGGAATTTCAGAATAGAAACTACTGCATTGACTGGCGAGTTGAATTTCTTTTTCTCTGAGAAAGTTGGGCTTGGACGCCCTTGCGCGCTCCCGCAACAATCCCCTTTGGCAATCGGCGGCTTTTGCGCTAACCAAGCGCATGAAAATTTCGAAGAAGGCGGAGTATGCGTTGCGGGCGCTGGTGGCTTTGGGGCGGAAGCCTCTGGGGACGACGTGGTTGATTGAGGATATTTCGGGGGCGGAGCGGATTCCGGTGAAGTTTCTGGAGCAGATTTTGCTGGAGCTGCGGAGGGCGGACATTCTGCGGAGTCGTCGGGGGGTGGGGGGTGGATATCAGTTGAACCGGCAGCCGAATGAGATTTCGTTGGGGGAGATTTTGCGGATTATTGATGGGACGTTTGAGCCGATTTCTTGCACGCCGGGGGATCCGGAGAGGTTTGGGCGTCAGAAGTGTGAGTGTGGGATCGCGGGGGGGTGTGGGTTGGGGAAGGTGTTTTGTGATTTGCAGCGGAAGGTGGCGGATTTCCTGATGCATACGACGATTGCGGACGTGCTTGCCAGGGAGGTGAAGCCGGGTGAGGTGTCGTTTGATATCTGAACGTTTTTTCCCCCATGCCGTATCCTTTTCAACACTCCGCGACTCATTGGGATCTTCCCCCGGGTCCGTTCGCCGGCTATATCTTCGATTGTGATGGCACGCTGGTGGACTCCATGCCCATCCATCTGCTGGCTTGGCGGGCGGCGCTGGAGATGAATGGATTTGTGCCGGAAGATTTCACCCTGGAGATGCATCATGCCTATGCGGGGATGCCGGGGGTGGCGATTGTGAAGCATCTCAATGAGCGCTTCCGGACGGCGATGCCTCCCGGGAAGGTGGAGGCGGACAAGGTGGCGTGGTATCTGGCGCATCACGATGGCATGGAGGAGATCAAGCATGTGTGTGATTTTGCGCGGGCGCATTTTGGCAAGCTCCCGATGGCGGTAGCCTCGGGCAGTGACCGGGAACTGGTGCTGCAGGCGCTGGATGGTCTCAATCTGACGCGGCTTTTCCAGGCGGTCATCACGCCGGATCTGGTCGGGCCCGGCAGGGGCAAGCCTGCGCCGGATATGTTCCTGCTGGCCGCGGAGCGGATGGGGGTGGCTCCGGAGCAATGCCTGGTCTTTGAGGACGGACATCTGGGGATGGAGGCGGCGAGCGCGGCGGGCATGCAGGCGGTGTGGGTGCCTGCGTAGTGCAGAAATCATCTTTAAAAGTGGCTTGCGGGGAGTGGGGTTGGCTTGAATCATCCACGACAGATCCGTTCTCCTTTTTTCAATGCTCACCAAACGCATCATTCCCTGTCTCGACGTCACCGCCGGTCGCGTGGTCAAAGGCACCAAATTCCTGGAACTCCGCGATGCCGGGGATCCGGTGGAATGTGCGGTGGCTTACAATCTGCAGGGGGCGGATGAACTTGTGTTTCTCGACATCACGGCGACCTCCGACAACAGGTCCACGATGGTGGATGTGGTGGCGCGGACGGCGGAGCGGTGTTTCATGCCGCTGACGGTCGGCGGGGGCATCCGCAAAGTGGCGGACATGAAGCAAATGCTGCAGGCCGGGGCGGACAAGGTGAGCATCAACTCCGCGGCGGTGCAGGATCCGGATTTGGTAAATGCCGGGGCGGATATCTTCGGATGCCAATGCATCGTGGTGGCCATTGATGCGAAGAGCAACGGTGATGGGACCTGGCGGGTTTACACCGCGGGTGGCCGCACGCCCACGGAGTTGGATGCGGTGGAATGGGCGCGGGAAGTGGCGCGACGCGGTGCGGGGGAAATTTTACTTACCAGCATGGACGCCGACGGCACCAAGGCCGGCTACGACATCGCCCTGACGCGGGCGGTGAATGATGCGGTGCAGATTCCGGTGATCGCCAGCGGTGGGGCCGGTTCTGTGGAGCACATGGTCACGGTTCTAGATGAAGGGCGGGCCGATGCGGTGCTGGCGGCGAGCATTTTCCACTTTGGCGAAATGACCGTTGGGGATGTGAAGCGGCAACTGGCGGCCCGGGGCATTCCGGTGCGGTTGCACCCGTGATCAGTTCTTGACGCCCCAGCGCTCGTCCAGGGCATCGGCAAAGGCGGCCTCGCTGGCATTGACGAGCGTCACCAATTTCCCATCTCCACTCAACCGCAGGCGGATGACGCGGTGGGGATCGTTGACGAGGAAGGCGGTCTTGTTGTCGAATTCGGGCTGCCAGGGGATGGTGTGGCGCTGCATAAGGACGCGGCGCAGGCCTTCGAAGAATTCCTGCCCGTCCTCCGGCGTGCGCCAGTGGCTTTTCCAGCAGACGTGGTCACCGTGCTCTCCGTCGCCGGCATAAACCATGTATCCGTCCCCGGCCCAGCCATCGGAGATCCGCATGGCCAGATCAGGACTCATGAAATAGCGGAACATCATGTCCGTGGTAAACTCGCCTGCGACATTGGCAAAATAGGGCGCTTTTCCAAGCACCTGCTGGTCCGACCATTCCACAACGGTGGGTTGGAAAGGCGGCTGGCTCAGGTAGAGCTCAGGATGGAGGATTTCACTGGTGCTGCCGGGGGGGCGCTTGTAGCACTGGGTGAGCACGGTTTCGCCCTCCTTGGAGAGCAGGGTTTCGGTAAAGGATTTGCCGGCGTCCACGCAGAATTTGTACTGCTCAGTGAAGAACAACGGGGTGAAAGTCTGATTCGGCAGAAACGGCGTGCGGGCGGCGGAGGTAAGGTTGACCAGATCATCCTGCAAAGCCCAGCGGACGCGGTAGAAGGAATTCTCACCCCAGGCCAGCGCCCGGATGGCGCAGGCTGCATCATCGTTGGCGGTCTCCAGGGGTGGGGGAGCCGAGGCCGGGAAATGCTGCGCCAGCAAGGCGCGATGCGCCGCCGCCACCACCAGATCGCGTCCTTCCAGACGGCGCAGATCGGCATCCGCCTGATAGACCGCTTCCTGCGTGGCGGGGTCGTAATAGGTGTTGAACTGGTTGGCCATGACGTTCTGCACGGCCTCGCGGTAGTTGAACGAATCCTGCACGATTCCCATGGCCTGATAGGCCTTGCTGCGGGCGGCGCAGGCATCGTCCGTGAGCTGGGCGGCAGTCAGGGCCAGCACCTTTTGCTGAATTTCCGGCAGGGGCAGAGTCTGTAATTTTGGCGGGGAGGTAAACGGCAGCTTGCGGAGTTCGGCCAGCCGCGTGGCGAGTTTGCCTGGTTCCGGGGGCGGTGCCTTGGCTTCGAGTTCGCGGGCCAACTGCTGGCGAAGATCGGCATTTTCCTTCTGGAGGAGTTGGTTCTGATCCTCCAACCGTTGGACCTGGCGCTGGAGGGTTCCGGTGGGGCTTTCCGCGACGGAAGTCTCGGAGACGATGGCCGGGGCGGCGACTGCGGCATCGGCAATCGGAGCGGGGGTGGACGCGGATTGCTGCGAGGCTAGAAACGAATTCCAACCAAGCGCGCCACCGATGGCGGCCAGGGAAATCAGCAGGGAAAGCAGATTCGCCGGGTGCATTTACGGAGTTCTCTTCTGCTTGAGCAGGCTGGGCTTGCGGCCCGCAGAAGCTGTGGGCACGGGCGCGGAATTTGTGGGGAGTCCGGTGGAGATTTTAGAAGGTTGCTGACCAATGGGCATGCCCGGCTCAAACGAGTCTTCCGGATTGGTGACGGGCGCTATCATGGGCTCATCCGTTTGCATCATCTTCGCTTTGCCATTGGGATTTTTGGGGTCGACGATGAACACCAGACTGTGTCGCGCATTCTCCGGAACGCCATGCAGGGCACCCGGGGGGAATTTGCGTTGGATCAGGTCGCCATTGCAGTTATAGAGGCGCTCCTCCTTGGGGCGATTCTGGCTGTCGTAAAAATATTCCGTCGATCCCAGCGGCCTGCTCTTGGCATCCATGATGACACCCCGGCGCAAACGGCCCCGACTGTCGAGAAGGAAAAGGCGTTTGGCGAGCAGCACATGGTTCTCGTCGTATTTCTCCTCGGAAATTTCATTCTTCGTCCCCTCCTTCACAGACTTGGTCTGCGTCCCGTCGAAATGCCGGATGATCCGGCTCCAGGCCTGGCCAGAGGATTCTTCCTCAGCTTGAATTGAACCCGTCCACGAAAGCAGCAAAATCCCCACAGCACCAACGAGGAGCAGGCGGGGGATGGCGAAACGCCAGAGAACTGAATTTGGGTGTGCCTTCATAAGGAAGACCATTCTAGGATCATTCCGGGATATGGGCAAGCATTTGCTTGGGGGGATCTTACGACAACCGATCCCGGTAATCCTCGTAGCGGAAGCGACGCACGACCTTGAGCTCATCGCTGGCCGGATCCCAGGTGCAGATGGCGGGATGTTTGACGCCGTTGAACATGGTGGTTTTCACCATCGTGTAGTGGACCATGTCTTCGAAAATGAGGGGCTGGCCGGGGTGCAGCGGGGCATCGAAGGAATAGTGGTTGATGACATCGCCCGCGAGACAACTGAGGCCGCCGATTTTGTAATCGTGATTCTTTTCGCCCGGCAATCCTGAGCCGCGGATGTCGGGGCGGTAGGGCATTTCCAGAGTATCCGGCATGTGGGCCGTGGCACTGAGGTCCATGATGGCGATGGCTCCGGCATTGTGGGTGATGTCCACGACGGAACCGACGAGGATGCCCGTGCCGAGGGCGACGGCCTCGCCGGGTTCCAGATAAACCTGCACGTCATAGAGGGCGGAGGTTTCGCGGATCAGGCGGACCAGCAATTCACGGTCGTAGTCGGCGCGGGTGATGTGGTGTCCGCCGCCCATGTTCAGCCAGTTCAAATGTTTCATCCATTTGCCGCAGCGTTTGTCGAAAGCTTCGAGGGTGAGTTCAAGGGCGTCGGCATTTTGCTCGCAGAGCGTGTGGAAATGCAGCCCGGTGAGGCCCTCGAGATCGTCCTCGGTGATGGCTGAGGTGAGTTGGCCGAGTCTGCTTCCGGCGACGCAGGGATCGTAGAGCGGCACCTGGCCCGTGGAGCATTCGGGATTGACGCGGATGCTGCAGTCAATTTTGCGTCCGGCGCCGAGCACCCGCTTCCGATGCCGCCGCCACTGGCTGACGGAGTTGAAACTGATTTTATCGGCGATGGGGATGATCTCATCCATGTCCTGATCCGTGAATCCCGGGGCATAGACATGCACCTCCTTTCCAAACTCCTCATGGCCCAGGCGAGCCTCCCAGGGACCGCTGGCACAGACGCCTGCGAGGTATTTCCTAAGCAGTGGAAAGGTTTTCCACATCGCAAATCCCTTGAGAGCGAGCAGGATTTTGGCCCCGCTGCGAGCCTGGATGTCCTGAAGGATTTCCAGATTGTATTGCAGGCACGCAAGGTCGACGACGAACGCCGGACTGGGCACCCGCTTCAGATCGAGATCAATGCAGGGCACGGGCTTCATGCCGGGACAGCCACTACGGAACCCTGGGCCTGCGAGCGCAGGGCTGCGGCGAAAATTTCATGCGTGGCGACCGCCTCCTCGGGCGTGGCGCAGCCGAAACGGCCGTCCAACTGACCGGCGCGTTCCATGAGAAACGCGGCCCACATCTGTTGAATCACATCCGGGAAACCGGGCTCAAAAATGCCGCCGGTCACGGTCTTGAAGGGCGTGCCGAAACCGAGTTCGGTGCGTTTCCACCATTGCTCCTTGCCGCGTTCGAAGATCCAAAGCGTTTTAGGCTCGGCAGTGCTGAAGCGAACGCCCCCATCGGTGCCGAGAATTTCAATAAACCAGGTGTTGGTGGCTCCGGGGGCCAGGCGTTTCATTTCCAAGCGTAGGGGAACTTCCTGTCCGGCGATCGAGCACCAGGTGCTAAGCGAGGCATTGTCCCAGGTATCGCAGGGGGTCGTGCCGCCCTGGCCATCGGGCCGGGTGGGGTAACCTTTCTGCAACTGGGCAAAGAGGCGCTGGGGTTTCCAACCAAGGCGCAGGGGCACGTGGCAGGCATGCATTCCCAGATCATTTAACACACCACCCTCGCCGCAGGTCACATTGCGGCGTTTCCAGTTGGCGGGTTTGGTGGGGTCCAGATCGCTGCTGTGATGGAATCCGGAAACGACTTCGAGGACACGCCCGATTTCGCCGCCGCGAGCGATGGAGAAGGCGCGCTGGGCACCGGGGAAGAACGGCATTTCCGAACTGCACCGCACAAAGCGTCCGCTGCTCTTCACAGCGGCGAGAATGCGTTCGGCGGCGGGAAGGTCGATGCCAAAAGGTTTCTCGGCGAAGAGATCCTTGCCGGCGGCGAGGACATCGAGATAAATTTTCTCATGCAAATGATGCGGCACCGCGACGTAAACGACATCGATGGCCGGATTGGCCAGGAGCGCGTGGTAATCGGTGACGAGTTGCGTGCAGGAGGGGATGATTTTGAACCAGTCGAGCGTCGCGGGATTGAGGTCCGCCACAGCCGTGAGCACGGGACGAACCGTGACGTCCGCCATTGCACACCAGCGTGCAAAGGCGCTGGCCATTTCGCGACCCATGAGGCCGCCACCGATGATACCAATTGAGATGTCTTTCATAAGGGAGTTTGGGATCATCGCGAGCACTCCGGCGATGTCCACAAGGAATCAGGAGCGTCTCTTTTCACTCCACCACCTCAATCATGACAGGCGGCGAGGCCTGGCCGTCATCGGCGGTGGCGCGCAGGTGAAAGAGGCGCTTGGAGGGCTTGGCGACAGGGGACGCGGTGATGAAGAACGTGCGCTCGGTCTGGTCCTCGACGATGAGCAGTCCATTCAGGCCGATGTTGTCAACGTAAAGCCCATGGGGCAAATTGCGCCCGGCGTCGCTGCCGCCGAGTTCGATGCGGCCGGGGAAATCGACGCGTTTGGCGCGGACTTTGGCGGTGATCGTCTGGCCGGGATGGATCTTGAAATGGAGCGGGGTGCCGGGCGGTTCCTGGACGACTGTTTGATCGTCATTGGGCAGGATTTCCACGGTGAGTTTGGCCGCCGGGCCAATTTGCAGGTCTCCCAGGCTGCCCAATTCGTGGACAATATCCTTGCCGCCGATGGTGGCGGTGGCGGTGACTTTGACGGCTTTATCGGCGGCTTCATCCGGGGACGTCGCGTCTGCCGATGCCATCAGGACGGCGACGGCGGCGTTTTGGCCGGCTTCGATTTCGACGGGGGTGCTGGCGGTGAAGCCGCCGGGAAGATTGGCAAAATCAATACGAATGGGACCTGCGAATCCCTCGAGTCGCTCGACTTGAAACGTGATCTCGCGTCCACTGCCCGGGCTGACCTTGGCGTTCATGCCGCCAATGCTGACGGTGAAATCCGGCTGCGTGGGACGAATCAGCAGGGTGTAATGAAAATCACCGCCGCCGAATCCGCGGGTGTCACGGATGCGCACGCGATAGTCCGCCTCCGCCGGTGCGGTGAAGAGCAGCAGCGAGTCCGCACCATTGCGGCGGGAGGGATCATCGTCATTCTCGTAAGGGAGGCGGAAGACTGGAAGGCCGTTGGGAGTGGGTTGGGATCCGGGAGGCAAAGGCTTCACGATGTAGGCAGTCTCGCCCAGGGCGTGCGTCAGTGCGGTTGTAAGAAAGCACGGCTGGCGTTTTCCCGAACCCGGATAAAGCATGAATCCCGAATCAGGTCCGCGGGGATAATGCCAGAATTTCACAACCTCGCCATTGGCGTAGAGGTATTCGTTAATTTCCATTTCCGCCCAGTATTGCATGCGGAAACCATCGGAGGCGTCCGAGTTCTGCCCGATGAACGTGAACCATGAATCGCGCGTTGCCTGAAGGACCACCTGTTCCACCGGCTGGCCCTCGGCGCTGAGAATTGCGAGCTTGGAATCGAGTTTGGATTTATCGCGTGCCGCATTCACTTCGAATGTCAGCATCTCGCCGGCGAGGGCGTGGAAGGTGAATTCATCGGAATCATTCGGCGATTCAATGCTACCCTTGATGGAGGCGGGAACCGTGATCTGAGTTGCTTCCTCAGCGAAATCTGTGGGTGTCGCGTTTGGGGTGCGTGCGGAGGGCGCGGCGATGACCGGTGCGGAATCGGGTGCATGCGGCTGCTGATCGGGGATCGAGATCAGGGTTTGCGAACCATCCATGCGGGCCACGAGAAATTGCGGTTTTCCGGGCACGGAAAGAATCACGGAACAAAGGTCGGACTGCGTCTCGAAGTTCTGCAACAGCGTGAGATCCGGAAAGCTCCAGAGCTTCAGCGAACGATCCTCCGCTGACGATAGAAAAAATTTGCCATCGGCACTAAAGGCCATCGTGATGACCGGGCTCTCATGGGCGAAGCGGGAAATGAGCACGGGGTTGAGAGCCGGGTTTTCCCTGGAAACAAATTTCCACAAACGAATGCGACGATCCTTGCCGGCTCCGACGATGTGCTCTCCATCCGCGGTGAAAAGCACTGCGTTCATTTCGCCCTGAGCCTGGTTCAGCGTATCCAGGCGGACGCCATCGCTGACGCGCCAGAGCTTCACGGTTTCATCCGCACTGGCGGCGGCGAGCACCCTGTTGTCCTGATGCCAGGCCAGGTCGAAGATCGCGCCTTTGTGCACATCAATCGTCCGCAGCAACGTTCCATCCGCCAGGGTCCAAAGGTTGATGATCCGGTCGTAGCCTGCGGTGGCGAGTAATTTTCCATCGGGCGATACCTCCGCATCGTAAAGCAGATCGCGGTGCCCGCCGAACTCGCGCACAAGGGCGCCGGATTTGACATCGCGAAGCTGCGCAACACCCGTCAGGCCGGTCAGCCCGGAGGCGATGATCAATTGCTGGTCGCCTGCGCAAAAGTGCACGGAGGAGATTTTTCCGGGAACATCCTTGATGGAAACCAAAACGGCTTGGGAGGCTGCGTCGATGATTTCCACATCGGTGGTGCGCGCCAGTGCGAACCGGCTCCCATTCGTGGAATATGCGGCGGCGGTGATGGCCTGGGCTGCGGTGGCGGGTGCGAGGTGAGGAACTTTCATCGTTCGCAGAATGGATTCGTCCCTGGCGGGTCCGGCCGCTCCTGAGGCAATCCACTGTTTCAATGTCTCGATGTCCCTGGCTGGTAAACGGGGTTCGTCTTTGGGTGGCATCGTGGGCTTTTCCTGTCCCAGAAGGGAACGCATCAGGAAGGAATTATCGGCATCACCAGGTTTGATAGGGTCGGCGTGATCCTCGCCGCCTTTGCGAAGCTGGGCATAGGTCTCAACGGACATTTTCCCCTCCAAATCCTTGTCGTTGTGACAACCGGCGCAATGGCTGCGCAGAATGGGGGCGATGTCCTGCTCGTAACTCAGAGGTGCCGGGGATTGTGCGCAAAGCACTGCAGGCAGCAGCAGAAAAAGGGAGGTGGCACGCATGGCAGCTTAGTGTTGAAAAAGAAATTCCCGGCTGGTGAGAAGCGACCAGTAGAGGTCCTCGACGACGAGGCGCTTATCCTCAGGCTTCGCTTCGGCGAGCAGTTTCAGAAAGGGCTCGCTCTCTTCCTTGGTGGGGGATCTGCTCAGGCAGAGCAGCCAGGCGTCTGCCAAGATTTGCTCCGAGGGGTTATTCACCGCGAGCACATGGGTGATGCGGCTGGTGGGAGCGGACAATTTATCGTTGATGGTGGTGCCATTGGAGAGATTCAGCACCTGGACAAGGCTGGGTTGGTTGGACCGCTCGCACTCGCAGGTGATGTCCCGGGCGTTGCGTCCGAAGGTTTTGAGGAAGTAGGATCGCACCGCGGAATCCTGCAACTGGAGGGCGCGCGTCTCCGAGTTGTAGGCAGTGGTTTTTTCTGATGAACCATCGTTGAGGGCAATTTCGGTATAGGCATCGCGCACCGACGTGATGTCGCCGATGGCGTCGCTCATCACTTCCGCCATGAGCCGGCGCGGATAGAAATGGGAGTAGTAGCGATGCTCCGCAGCATTTTCGGCGAGGGCCTGGCTGGAACGGCGGTAGGTCTGCGAGGTCAGAATCTGGCGCATGAGCGATTTCAAATCGTAGTGATTTTTCCGCAAATGGTCGGCCAGTGCGGTGAGCAATTTTTCATTGCTCGCCGGATTGGAAACCCGCAGGTCATCCACCGATTCCACGATGCCCGTGCCCAGGAAATTCGCCCAGATACGATTTGCGATGGAACGCGCGAAATAGGGATTCTCGGGGGCGGTGAGCCATTGCGCAAGAGCCTCGCGGCGATCCTCCGTCGAGTCGGCTGCCAACGGCGGGGCATCCAGGGGCGCGGGCGGCTGAGCCTTGCCGGTGCGTGGTTGCAGGAGATCGCCGCGCGTTTCCACGTAGAGCGTGCGCAAACCATCACCGGACCGGGGATCGCCGCCCCAGCCCTTGGAGCGGACGCGGGCGAAGAGATTGGCGAAGGCGTAGTACTGGTCGTTGGTCCATTTCTCCAGCGGATGATTGTGGCATTTGGCGCAGTTGATGGACAGCGAAAGGAAGGCCTGGCTGACGTTTTCCGCCATCGTTTCGGGATCCTGATGCACGGCAAAAAAATTGGCGGCACCCTGCTCCAGCGTTGATCCACGAGAGGTGACGACGCCGCGGGCGAGTTCATCCCAGGGCGTGTTGGCAGCCACCTGATTGCGAATCCATTGGTAGTAGGCATTGATGGCCGCAGGGCGGAGTTTCGCGCCGGAGAGCAGCAGGACATCCGACCATTTGTAGGTCCAGTAATCAATGAACTCCGGGCGTGCGAGGAGCAGGTCTGCCAGTCGCTCGAACTTGCCCGGTGAGGTTTCGGAAATGAAGCGGCGCGTTTCCTCGGGCGTGGGCAGGCGGCCGATGGTATCCAGATAAGCACGCCGGATGAAGGCCCCGTCGCTGGCGGAAGGAGAGGGAGGAAGGTTTAATTTCTGCAATTGCTCAAGCACCAGATCATCGATGAATCCCGATTTGGGGGCGTTCGTAAAAACATCCGGCGCCAGTTTGTTGGGGTAAGGGACCACCACGCGGGCGATGACGATTTGTGAAGAGAACCAGGCGGTGATCGCACCCTGGCCGCTTCCCAGCACGGTGAGATTTCCCGCGGCATCCACGCTGGCCACGGTTTCATCCGTGGAGGTGAATTTTGCCCAGCGCGTGATGTCGCGCTCGCGCCCGTCGCTGTAACGAGCCTTGACGCTGAGCTGCATCGTTTGCCCGGGCCGCAGCGAATTTTCGGCAGGGGAAATTTCCAAGCCCGTGATTTTTATATCCTCCGCAGTCGGGGCCGGACAGCCCGCAGCGATCCAGGATGCCAGAATCCGATAGTCCTCGGAATCAACATCGAAACGTTTGCCGCCCTTGTGCGCCAGGGCGCCGCTGGGTTTCGTGAGAAAGAGACTGCTGCCAGGATCGGACATTTCCACCCGGCGTCCGCGAGCCTCACGTGTGAGGGCCAGGTAGTCCGCATCCGGATTGTAGCCGAACAGGGAGAGCCTGAATCCGCCCTTGCCAGCCAGCGCGCCGTGACAGCCGCCGGTGTTGCAACCCGCCTTGGAGATGATCGGCAGCACGTCGTGGCGGAAGCTGGGAGATTCGGCGGAGTGGAGATTCAGAACGCCAAGCGATAGCAGTATCAAAAGAATTCGGAGCATGGATCGATCAGGCAAAAAGTTCGCGGATGGGTTCCGTGCCCAGGTCGGTGAGCGAGAAGGGACGGTTGCCCGGGCCGGGAAGTTGTGCGGCATGATCCAGCCCCAGACTGTGAAAGACCGTGGCCACAATGTCGCCGGGACCGACCGGGCGCTCGGCCGGGAAGCCGCCGATGGGGTCGCTGGCACCGATCACCCTCCCACCTTTCACGCCGCCTCCGGCGAAATAGGTGGTGAAACAACTCGGCCAGTGATCGCGACCACCTGCTGGATTCACCTTGGGCGTGCGACCGAATTCCGCCAGGTTTGCCACCAGGGTGTCCCCGAGCAGTCCCCGCTGGTCCAGATCCTCGATCAACGCACTGTAGGCTTGGTCATACATGGGGCAGACGATGTCCTTCATGCCTTCAATGGAAGTGAACGGCTTTGAGCCATGGATATCCCAGGTGATCTCATCAAAGACCGTGAGAAACGTATTGATGGTCACAAAGCGCACGCCATTCTCCACCAGCCTGCGTGCCAGCAAACAACACTGGCCAAAACGGTTCATGCCGTAGCGATCCCGCACCGACTGCGGTTCCTTCGTTAGATCAAAGGCCGAGCGCGCCTGCTCGCTGGTCATCATTCGGAACGCGGAGGCGAAATTTTCATTCAACAATCGCGCGTCCTCACTGGCCTCGAAATCCTTCACGGCACCGTCCACGATATCGCGCATCTTGCGTCGCCGGTCCAATCTCGCCGCCCCTATCTGATCCGGCGGCAGTAAATCCGGCACCCGGAAATCCTTCTGCGACGGATCCGCCATCAGTGCAAACGGGTCATGCGCCTTGCCCAAAAATCCCCCTGCCTGACCATTCGGAAGATTTCCACCCCCG
Organism: Akkermansia muciniphila; assembly: GCA_943333275.1. Taxonomy (GTDB): domain Bacteria; phylum Verrucomicrobiota; class Verrucomicrobiia; order Verrucomicrobiales; family V1-33; genus JAGNEJ01. The sequence goes on along the minus strand of CALQSQ010000122.1, from coordinate 1,585 downwards.
CGTCCCATCAACTGCGGTAACACCACAAACGGCGGCAGGTCCGTGCGCCGACCCAGCAGATACGAAGCCACCGCTCCCGCATGGGGCGTCTGCACTCCCCCCGTGAATCGCCGACCCGTCTGCATCATTTGCCACCCCGCATCATGCACCGCCGCGCCATCGTGATGGCACGAGCGCACCAGGGAGAATTTATCGGCGATTTTGGCATGGAGTGGCAATAGCTCTGAAATTTCAAACGCATCCGATTTCGTGCGGATTGGTTTGAACGGCCCCCGGATCTCGCTCGGGGCCTCCGGTTTCATATCCCAGAGATCCAAATGGCTCGGCCCCCCAAGATTGAAAATCATGATGCACGACCGCTTCTCATGCCCGGGCTTCACGAGCCCACTCTCCGCCGCCTGCAAATACTGCGGCCACGATAGCCCCAGCGCCGAAAGCGCTCCGACCTGCAGGAACTCGCGGCGGGAACGTTTTCCACCACACAGCACGGCGCGGTCACGGGCGGAATCGGCTAGAAAATCGAACATGGATCGGTGGAATTTGAGTGGTCTGCAGTCTCCTTCATCCGATGAGGCAGTCGAGAAATCTTTTACGTGAGGGCAGTGAGGATTTATCGGGCTGGGGCACTCCCGTCGTTTTCTCCGTGCGTGCGGCGCAGAAGACCAGCATTGCCCGTCAATATGCCCAGCGGTGGCGCGCGCATGCGCCACAAGCACGGGCCGGTGCATTGACCAAATCAATGAAGCCGTCAAGATAATCAATGCGCCAGGAACGGGTGCACGGTCGAGGAGTGGCGACGTTATGAATCACCTACTCTCCCTGCTCATCCAGGTCTTCGCCGTTATTCTTGCCGCCGACTTCGTTGCCGGCATCGTCCATTGGATCGAAGACGCCTACATCCGTGAAGACACGCCGCTCGTGGGGAGCACGCTTGGCCGCACGAACACACTGCATCATCATCTGCCGCGCCACATGACACAGAAGAACTGGTGGCAGAGCAACTGGGATCTGCTGCTCGCGATGGGCCTGCTGGTGCTGGCTGCCGCGTTGCTTGGCTGCCTGACATGGCATGTGTGGCTCTTCGCCATCGTGGCCGGCAATGCGAACGAAGTCCACAAATGGTCGCACCGCACACGGATGAGAATGGCAGGCTCATCACCCGGCTGCAAACGATGCGCATTCTCCAGACTCCGCATCATCACGCGATCCATCACACGAATCCGAAGAACGTGCATTACTGTCCGATCACCAATGCTCTGAACCCGGTGCTCGATAAACTCCATTTCTGGGCAACTATCGAATGGCTGCTCGCCAACACTCTCGATCTGCGACGTCAGCCGGACAGTTCTGTGCCAGAGCAAGGCTCGCCGCCGGAGTGGATCAAGGAATTGAGGAAAGCCGGGGGTGGGGGTCGGGAAAGTTGCCATGGGGAAAAGGGGACAGGCGACATGAAAGTTGATTTCACTAGGGCTGGGGGCGATTAACCACGCTGGCACCGATGTGGTAGAGTGTTCGCCTATGAAGCATCACACTCCATCCACCGTCGTCAAGCCCTCCGTGGCCACCGTGTCCGCTGCCTTTATCG
>CALQSQ010000121.1 GCA_943333275.1 Akkermansia muciniphila | reverse complement strand
GCATCAACTCCACGATCCAAAGCCTCAAACACGCCGCCAGAGGCTTGGTAAACTTCAAGTCACTGCGCATTCGGATTCTCTTCTTCCTGGGCAAACTAAACCTCCGTCCAGCCTATTGACTCCCCGCCAATTCCCGTAGCACCAAAATTGTTCGCACACGGCCCGCTCCCGGTCGGAGGGGGCGCGTTGCATGGTAAGACTATAGAGCTCGTCGAGGACGCGTTCAGATTTGGCAACGCGCCCGGCCAGTGCGGTGGCCGTCTGTTGGGCGAGCGAACTGTTGAGGAGGGTGAGGGCCTGCGGAGCGACGGTGGAAAGGTTGCGGCGGGCGCAGGAGGTGGAGTTGTCGGGCAGGTCGAAGGTCTCAAGCACAGGCACGCGGACAGTGCGTTTTTGAATCAGAAAAATGCTGCGGGCCCGTTGCTCATCGGCGGGCGAAGGATACCAGCCTTTGGTCTTTTCCTTGTTGTCATCGAGGAAGGCGGGATTCGCCTGCAGGACTTCCGGCGGCAGATCGGGCCAAACTGGCGGGCCGTCGCGTTTCTCCGTGAGCAGCCCGGAGACGGCGAGCAGGGCATCGCGCAGTTCCTCCGCACTGAGCCGCCGTGCCTGCCGGCGGGCAAAGGAAGCATCCTGCTCACCAGGTGCCTGCCGATACGTTGCGCTGCCAACGATCAGCCGGATGATTTGTTTCACCGACCAGTTCCGGCGGACGAACTCACCTGCCAGCCAGTCCAGCAGCGCGGGATCGTGCGGGGCCATGCCGGCCAGTCCGAAGTCGTTGGGGGTTGCCACCAGCGGATGCTGCATGAGATGCTGCCAGAGGCGGTTCACCATCACGCGGGCGGCAAACGGATTTTGCGGGCTGGTGATCCAGCGGGCCAGCGCCAGCCGACGGCCGGAACTGCATTGGTTCGGCGGCGCTGGAATGTCCGCTGAGTTGGGATCGAGCACGGAAAGAAATCCCGGCGTCACGCTTTCCTTTTCAGTCTTGTAATCCCCCTGCTGCAAAATGTGGGTGACAGGAATGTCTTTGGTATCATCCCGCATTTGAAAATTCTCCGTAAATTTCACCGGAGCAAAGAAGGCACGCAGCCGGTAATGATCGGCCTGCGTCATGGGATCGAACTTGTGATCATGGCAGCGACAGCAGCTCATCGTCAGTCCGAGGAATGCGCTGGCCGTAGTCTCGGTAAGATCGGTGAGCAATTCCGCCCGCGCGCGATCCTGCTCGTTGGAATTCCCCGCCGAGTTGTCGTAGGGACCCAGCCTCAGGTATCCAGTGGCCACCTGGCATTCTCCCACCTGTTCGGGCGGCACCTGGTCCTGAACGAGTTCATCGCCGGCGAGTTGTTCGATAATGAATTGGTCGTAGGGCTTGTCGGCATTGAACGACCGGATGACATAGTCGCGATATTTATAGGCCAGCGGTCGGAACTCATCCCAATCGAAGCCGTTGCTATCGCTGTAACGCACCACATCCAGCCATTGGCGGGCGATGTGTTCGCCGAAATAGGGCGAGGCTAGCAGTTCATCCGTGAGAGCCGATGCCGCCATGGGCAGGCTCTGGGCGCTGGCATCGGAAAGGAACTTGGACATTTGCTCCGGTGTTGGGGGCAGGCCGGTCAGATCGATATACAACCGTCTCCCCAGCGTGCGCGCGTCTGCCAGCGGCGGGGTCGGCAGCCCCTGCGATTGGAAATGGGCCTGCACCAGGCGATCAATTTCCCCCTGTCCCCAGGCGTCGCCGGAGGGTTGCGGAACCTTTGGCTGGCGGACTTGCTTGAGCGACCAGAGGTTGAGCCGTTGCCCCTGAAAAACAACGGCCACCGGATTGCGTGCATCCGACCAGGCATCGCCGATGCGATCCGGCGGCTCCGTGGCCAGTGCAGCTGCCGCCAGCAAAATAAAGAGCCCGCAGCGTTTCATGCGAACACCTCCGGGATGAGATGCGCCAGGCCCGCCACTCCCGTGAGCCGTTCCTGGCGCCCATTGGTTTCAAAGGAAAGCGCCTCGTGATTCAATCCCAGGGCCTTGAGAATGGTGGCGTGGAGATCGCGAAACTGGATCGGGCGCTCCACCGCAATGCATCCCAGATCATCAGTCGCCCCAAGGCGCAGCCCGGCCTTCATCCCACCGCCCGCCATCCAGATGGTGAAACCAGCCGCATTGTGATTGCGACCCAGATCCCCCTGCATGATCGGCGTGCGGCCAAATTCGCTGGCCCAGATGACGAGTGTTTCATCCAGCAGGCCGCTTTGTTTCAGATCCGCCAGCAATGCCGCGACCGGCTGATCCGTCCAGCGCGCGCGGGGCGTGTGATTTTCCTCCAGCTTCGCATGGGCGTCCCAGCCATCCTTGTCCGGCATGTCGTAGAGTTGCACAAACCGCACGCCGCGTTCCACCAACCGCCGGGCCATCAGGCATTTCCGGCCAAAGCTCTGCGTGCGTTCATCCTTGTGCTCAAGACCGTAACTGCGCCGCAGCGCCTCAGGTTCCTTTTCCAAACTTCCGACCTCCATCGCCGCCGTTTGCATGCGGTAGGCAAGTTCATAGCTGGCGATCCTTGCATCCAGTTCCGTCAGTCCCGCGCGCGCCTCGCGATGCTCCAGATTCAACGTGCGCAGCAGGTCCAGCGAATCCCGCTGCCCGGCCGCAAACTCTTCCGGCGGCAGCAAGTCATACACCGGTGTGCCCTTGTCGCGCAACCGCGTGGGCTGAAACGAGGCGGGCAGAAATCCATTCCCATAGTTTGCCGCGCCTCCCAGCGGTCCTGCATCGAAGAGCACCACATAACTCGGGAGATTCTGATTCATCGTCCCGAGCCCATAGGTCGTCCACGAACCCAGACTGGCCTTGCCCGCGCGAATGTCGCCGGTGTGCATCTGGTAACTCGCAGGCGCATGGTTGTTCGAATCCGCCTGCATGGAATGGATGAAACATAATTCGTCCACATGTTCGGCCGTGTGCGGAAAGAGGTCGCTCACCCACATTCCCGACTGCCCGTATTGCTTCCAGGCCCAGGGGCTGCCGAGAATTTCATCCTTGCAGCCATGCAGCACATTGGCGTGTTTCGTGGCCAGGATGGCCTGGCGGATGCTGTCGGGCAGCTTTTTCCCATGCAACTTTTGCAGCACCGGCTTGTAATCAAACGTGTCCATCTGCCCCGGCCCGCCCACCATGTAGAGAAAGATCACCGATTTCGCCCTCGCGGGAAAATCCGGCACCCGCGGCTTAAATGGATTCAGCGGATCGATCTCCATCTTCCTTCCAGCCCGCGCCTCCTGCTGCAGCAGCGCCTGTATGACGACACCACCGAATCCCCCTCCCAGACGGTGAAGGAAACTGCGACGGCTCACAGGTCCTGGCAGATGGCGCGAAATCATATCCACCGGGCAGTTTACTTTTTTGCCACCCATCCGCCACACATTTGTTTTTCAGGGACATCGCCGGGACGAGGGGGTATAAATCGGAAAATCCATCACCCGGATGGCAGACAACTTGCAGCAAGAGGGCCCCTGCGCCACGCTCCCCCATCCCATGACCTCCCCCACCCAACACGCCGCCCTGATCCAATGGGTCCAGGAAATCGCCCAACTGACCACTCCCGCCAACATCCATTGGTGCGATGGCAGTGAGGCTGAGAATGCCCGCCTCCTCGATGCACTCACGGCGGCGGGCACGCTGCGGAAATTGAATCCCGACAAGCGACCAGACAGCTACCTGGCCTGCTCGGATCCCGGCGATGTCGCGCGGGTGGAGGATCGCACCTACATTTGCAGCCGCCGCAAGGTCGATGCCGGACCCACCAACAACTGGATCGATCCTGCGCAGATGAAGCTCACGCTGCGCACCCTATTCACCGGATGCATGGCTGGACGGACCCTGTATGTGGTGCCCTTCTGCATGGGGCCGCTGGATTCCCCGCTGTGCAGAATCGGTGTCGAAATCACCGACAGTCCCTACGTGGTCATCAGCATGCGGATCATGACCCGGATGGGTTCCTCGGTCCTGGAAAAATTAGGCACCGATGGCACCTACGTCCCCTGTGTCCACAGCGTGGGCGCGCCGCTGGCACCGGGAGCCAGCGATGTTTCCTGGCCCTGCAATCCGGAGAAATACATCGTCCATTTCCCGGAGGAACAAAGCATTTGGAGCTTCGGCAGCGGCTATGGGGGCAATGCCCTGCTGGGCAAAAAATGCCTCGCCCTCCGTATCGCCAGCGCCGCCGCGCGTGACGAAGGCTGGCTGGCGGAGCACATGCTCATTCTGGGCATCGAGAACCCGGCGGGCAAACGCACCTACGTCACCGCCGCCTTTCCCAGCGCCTGCGGGAAGACCAATCTCGCCATGCTCATTCCCCCGGCCGGGTATGAGGGCTGGAAAACGTGGCTCGTGGGCGATGACATCGCCTGGCTCTGGCCCCATGAGGATGGCCGGCTCCACGCCATCAACCCCGAGGCCGGGTTCTTTGGCGTGGCTCCCGGCACCAACTGGCATTCGAATTCCAATGCCATGCAGGCGATGTCGCGAAATACGATTTTCACCAATGTGGCCCTCACCGCCGATGGCGATGTCTGGTGGGAGGGCCTGACCGACGAGCCGCCGCCCGGCCTGACCGACTGGCGCGGACAACCCTGGACCCCCGCCAGCCCCACTCCCGCCGCGCACCCCAACAGCCGCTTCACCGCTCCCATCCATCAGAGCCCAAACCTTGATCCCGCCGTCAACGATCCCGAGGGCGTGCCCATCAGCGCGATCATTTTTGGCGGTCGCCGCCCCACCACCATGCCCCTCGTTTACCAAGCCTTCAACTGGACGCACGGTGTCTACATGGGGGCGACCATGGGCAGCGAGACGACCGCCGCGGCGGCGGGTGCCATCGGCCAGGTGCGGCGCGACCCCATGGCCATGCTTCCGTTCTGCGGATACAACATGGGCGACTATTTCCAGCACTGGATTGAAATGCGGCGGCTCGTCCGCTACCTGCCCCGCATGTTCCATGTGAACTGGTTCCGCAAGGGCGCCGGCGGCAAATTTCTCTGGCCCGGCTTTGGCGAAAATATGCGCGTGCTGGAGTGGATCACCAAACGCTGCCAGGGCGAAGTCCCCGGCCACGAAACCCAGATCGGCTGGGTCCCCCACTTCGATGATTTCCGCACCGAGGGACTGCCGGATTTCACACGCGAAGATTTCGACGCCTGCATGGCCTTTCAGGCCGAGGAATGGCGCGCAGAAGTCGTCAGCCAGGGCGAACTTTTCCTCAGACTCTACGACCACCTTCCCAAGGAATTGGTCTATCAAAAGGAACTGCTCTCGGCGCGACTCTGAGCTGCCCCGGCGCTTCCTTGCCAGTCCGCAATCTCCGCTTCGACAAATCCAGCCGAAAGGATGAGCGATTTCGTCCATTCACCTGCTACTGGTTGCTGAGGCACCACCGTCTGCCATGAAATGGAGATGCCAGGAGAAGGTTATCGTCCACTGTCAGCCATGCCTGTTCCCTTGATTCCTCCAAAGGCGGAGAAACAGGAGTTCTTGTGCAGGATATCCACCGTCTCAAATCCCACCTTCTTCATCAGGTCCAATTGGAACGTGACTGAACGTGGCGAGTCCTCCTTGTCGATGTAATCGAAGACTTTTTTTCGATATTCCTCCCCGCCATTTCCTTCCAGATAGTCCCCGTAGCGCCTCCACATCAGTTCGTGAACATGGCTGTTCTCATGACTCACCAGGTCCGTGATCCAGAATGAACCTCCCGGTTTTAGCAATCGATGGATCTTTGAAAACGCCTCCAACCAGTCCTGATCCTCCCGCAGGTGGTGAAGCACGGCCGCGGCCATGATCACGTCATAGCTGCCGTCCTGAAGGCTGGCGGTTCGGAAGTCCCCCTGGATGGTTGAAATGTTTCCTTTGGTTTCCTGGGCAACTCTCTGTCTGGCCCGATCGAGCATGGCTTTGCTGAGATCGTTCAAGTCGCAGTCGAAATCCCCGGAATAGCCCCGCAGCAGTTTGATCGTGTTGTTGCCCGCTCCACATCCGATATCCAGAACTCTCGTAATGACCGGAGTGGCGGCGATGGCAGCGGCAGTAATCAATTCCATCGCCAGCGGGGCATCGATGGTTGCGCCCTGTCCCGTCTCAAGATTGGAGAACCTCTCGACGTCGTTTTCAAAGCGCGTTTCGATTTCTGTGACGGAGGATTTTTGGTGCAGCGGTGTAAGCATGATTTTCTTTGAGGAACACCCTCTCTACGCACCGGCGGCAGAGCAACCACAACGATGCGTCATTTCGGCGGTGGGGCGACCCTGGTGGCGGATGCGGTCTTGTCCAGACATGGGCGCTTTCCTTTGCAGGCGGCGTCAGCGCTGGCGACCGACCCTCAGGGCAATCCGCCGGGCAATTTCTTTTTGGGAAAGAAACTGCTCTGAATAGCCCCCACAAACACCAGCCCCCCGAAGACAATCAGGCACCACGCCAGGCCCCTTCTCCAGAGCGGAGGCTTGTCCACCAGCGTGAGACCCGGCTCCCTGCCCCGCATGAACTCCTCGATCAGCCCCTGATCACTCTCACGCTCCCAGCCTATCTCCCTTCCATCCGCACCCACCAGTTCCAGATGCAACATTTTCCGCCGCTTCCGGTTCACCTTCTCCGGGTCGCGGCGCCCATCCCGCACCGCATCGTCCACCACCACCCCCTTCACTCCCTCGATCATCTTTGTGGAAAACTGCCACCCTGCGAAATGCCCCGTGCCCGTCACCCGGAAGGTCCCACCCTCGCTCCGCTCCAGCACCAACCGCGATTCGATCCCCAGGACAAATCCCGCCCCCGCAAACCCCGCTGCCAGCACACTCAGGATCAAAAAGGAAAGCACGTAGGAACCGCGCTTGGCCGGAAGCGCTGCGGGTGTGGGAGCATGGATGGACTTGGGCATCGGTGGAACGTAAAAGCGCATGCACCCCTACCAGCGGCGGCGCACCTCGATCACAGGGTTGGTGTTGTAATTGCGAGAAATCATCGAAACAGGGCGGCTGGTAGGGGTTACTGTGTCTCGTCTTGTTCTGCCGTTTGTTTCTCTTCGGTCCGAAATTGCCTGATGATGACCTAAGTCTCATATGTTCCATCCCAGGGCGAGAAAAATGCTAGCCCATATGGAACGTAGTCAATCCTGTCGTCAGATTGAGAGATGAGTCCGAAAACTGTCTGGTTCCATTCAACGGAAAACGTCAACACTGCGATGTTTCCCGGGCGATTTTGAGGCAGAGCAGCAACAGCTTTCTCTAGTTCGACTTCCACCTCGCTGCCGTCGTCGGAATCCCAAAATTTCGATTCAAGATGGTTCCCGGCGGAGTCGAACAGGTGAAGAGCGGAGATCAAGTGCTTCTGATACGGCTCAAGGAAAAAGGCGAATCCCATGTATTGACCATCCGTGTAGGTTCCAAGAACATTGGTATGGTAGCCTTCTTCACGCGTAATCGGGATCTTCATTTCTTAGCAGAACAGTGTTAATATGTGTCCACCTTGGACGCTCTGCCGGATTTGGGTTTGGCCGCTGAGCAACGGGGTGGGGTGGGCATTTGTTCGGGCGGGTGAGGAAAGCGGTGACCCACAGTGTCCGAAATGGGGAGGCAAGTCAAAGACAAAACCGTCCAAGCGGGCAGGCGCACAGCGTCCATCGGCGGCGAGCCCATCGTGCATCGCAGATGAAGGTCGTGGTGGGCCCGGCAGCGATCCCGAGTTGCAGTTCAACGCCGGGGAATCCCCGGCATCGAAAGCGGTATCCATTTCGACGCCGTGGTGGCCACGGCATCAAAAGTGGTATCCATTTCGTCGCCGTGGTGGCCACGGCATTAAAAGTGGTATCCAATTCGACGCCATGGTGGCCACGGCATCGATCCCGCGTTGCAGATTGATGCCGTGGCTTCATTTTCTCATTTACGAGAATTCCGCTTCGTGGTAAATGGGCGCACGGTCTGCAAGGCATTCCGTTTTGCGGCATCGTTCCGGCAAATTGCCAGGGCTGGAGCGGCGGCATTCCTGTCGCCGTTTCAAAACTCCAGCGAAGCAGCACTTCCATGAATGGAGGGAGGTGCGCCAGCGGTGGTGGGTTTGGGAGGGGCGACAGGAATGTCCGCCCCTCCTGGGAAGGGATGGTTTGGGGGTTGACGGGTGGGGGGGATTTCCTTCAGGATGGGGGATGAATGCGCGTGGAATTTACTTTTCTCTGTGGATGGTGGTGCTGGTGGGACGTGGGTGGGCGGTGGATTGGCGGGCGGGGGTGGCGCGGGAGGATGTCTCGCCGACGACGCCGGTGCGGCTGAGTGGATATGCGGCACGGACAAAGGAGGCGCAGGGGGTGGCGCAACGGCTGTGGGTGAAGGCACTGGCGATCTCGGAGGGGGAGGGGCCGCCGGCTCTGCTGCTGACGGTGGATAACTGCGGGGTGTGTGCGCCGGTGGTGGAGGAGGTGGCGCGGCGGCTGGAGCGGGAGGTGGGGCTGGTGAGAGAGCGGTTTACGGTGGCGTCTTCGCACACGCATTCGGCGCCGCATACGCGAGGGTTTGCGGCGAATATTTTCGTGGCGGATCTGCCGGCGGATGAGCAGGGGAGGGTGGAGGGGTATTCGGATTTCCTGGTGGAGAGGATGGTATCGGCGGGGCGGGCGGCGATCGCGGGGCGGAGGCCGGTGGAGTTGAAGTGGAATGAGGGGCAGGTGGGGTTTGCAAGGAACCGGCGGACGGTGGGGGGGCCGGTGGATCTGGCGTTGCCGGTGCTGTGTGTGGTGGGAAGGGAGGGTGGGACGCTGGCGGTGGTGGCGAATTATGCGTGCCATTGCACGACGCTGGGTGGGGAGTTCAATGAGGCGCATGGGGACTGGGCTGGGTGTGCGCAGGTGGAGATGGAGAAACGTTTCCCAGGGGCGGTGGCGATGATCACGATCGGATGCGGGGGGGATGCGAATCCGTATCCGCGCGGGAGTGTGAAGCTGGCGGAGGAGCACGGCAGGGAGCTGGCAGTGGAGGCGGAGACGGTGGCGCACAATGCGTGCCATGGGCTGGAGGGGGGGCTGGTTTGCCGCTTGAAGCGGCTGGAGCTGCCATTTTCCCCGGCGCAGGATCGGGAGGGGTGGCGGCGTCAGGCGGAGCAGCCGGGAATCCTAGGGTATCTGGCAAAGAAGAAGCTGGCGCAGCTGAATGCGGGGGGATCGCTGCCGAGGGTGCTGCCTTACACGGTGCAGACGTGGAGCTTTGGGGAGGGGTTGACGATGGTGTTCCTGGCCGGGGAGGTGGTGGTGGATTACGGGCTGCGGCTGAAGGAGGTGTTCGATGCGGAACGGCTGTGGATCACATCGTATGCGAATGATGTGCCGTGTTACATACCGTCGAAGCGCATTTTGGCCGAAGGTGGGTATGAGGCGGAGTCGTCGCTGTGGTATTATGACCGGGCATCGCGGCTTTCGCCGGAGGCGGAGGATGTGCTGGTGGGGGCTGTGGAGGAGTTGATGCCAGTGGGCCTGAAGAAGGATGTGGGGAAGGCGGCATCGCCTCCGGCGCGGAGTGCGGGGGAATCGCTGGCGGCGATGCGGGTGGGGGGAGGATTGGAGATCGAGCTGGTGGCGGCGGAGCCGCTGGTGAAGGATCCGATCGCGGTGGACTGGGATGCGCGGGGTCGGCTATGGGTACTGGAGATGGGGGATTACCCACTGGGGACGGATGGGAAGGGCAAGCCGGGCGGGCGGGTGAAGCGGCTGGAGGATACGGACGGGGATGGGCGTCCTGACAGGGCGGTGGTGTTCATGGAGGGCGTGGCCTTTCCGACAGGATTAATGTGCTGGAGGGACGGGGTTTTCGTGTGTTCCGCGCCGGATATTCTTTTTGCCCGGGATACCGATGGGGATGGCAAAGCGGATGAGGTGGTGAAGAAATACAGCGGCTGGCCGACGGATAACTACAACGCGCGGGTCAACAGTCTGAGCCTCGGACTGGATGGATGGATTTACGGATCGGGCGGGATCTTTGGGGCGGAGGTGGAGCCGGGGAAGGTGAACACACGGGGCCGGGATTTTCGTTTCCATCCGGAGACGGGAGTGATCGAGGCGGCGAGCGGGCAGACGCAGCAGGGACGGGTGCGGGATGACTGGGACAACTGGTTCGGCTGTGACAACTCGAATCTGCTCTGGCACTATCCGCTGCCGGAAGCGGCGGCGCGCCGGAACCCGCGGGTGGCGGCACCGGCGCCGAATGTGAATGTGCCGGCGTATCCGGATCCCAACCGCCTGCATCCGACGAGCCGGCTGGCGGAGCGGTATAATGATTTCGAAATGGCGAACCGGACGACGTCGGCCTGCGGGCTGGGCATTTACCGTGATACCTGGCTGGGGGAGGAATATTATGGAAATGCGTTCACGTGCGAGGCGGTGCACAATCTGGTGCGGCGGCATTTGCTGGAGCCGAACGGGGCCACGTTTGCAGGGCGCAAGGGGGCGGATGAGGAGGACCGGGAGTTTCTTTCCACGCGCGACAACTGGACGCGGTTCGCGCAGGCGCGCACGGGGCCGGATGGGGCGCTGTGGCTGGTGGACATGTATCGCTTCGTGATTGAGCACCCGACGTGGATTCCCAAGGAGGTGCAAAAGCGGCTGGATCTGCGGGCGGGCGCGGACCGCGGCCGCATTTACCGACTGAAGGTGCGGGGGAAGGAGCTGCGTCCGGTGGTGGACCTGGCGGTGCTGGCCACGCCGGAACTGGCAGGCAGACTGGATTTGCCGAATGGCACGGAGCGGGATCGCGTGCATGGGGAATTGCTGGGACGGAAGGATCGGGAGACGGCGGTGCCGCGCTTGGCAGAGCTGGCATCGCGTGCGGACTGGCCGGCGACACGTGCGCAGGCGGCGGCAATCCTGCAGGCGGTGCAAGCGGATCATGCTGCAGTGGCGGGAGCTTTGAAAGATCCGGATGCACGCGTGCGGCGGATGGCGGTGCGTCTGTTGGGAGGAAAGCATCCGGACGTGGCAGCGCTGGCGGAGGATGCGGATGCGGCGGTGCGATTTGAAGTGGCGCTTTCCATGCCCCCCACCCCGGTGCTGACTGGCCTGCTGAAGGATGCGGTGACGGATGCCTGGATGCGGGCGGCGATCCTCAGTGCAGTGGGAAATGACACCGCTGCGCTGCTGCCTGCGGCGATGGCTCTGGAGGATTCCGAGGGGAAAACGGCGCTGCTCGATGGATTGCTGGCCTCCGCGCAACAGCCATTGGATTTGCTGCCAACGCTCCTTTCCAACGATGGAGCGGCGCCGGGGATCTGGCAGATGCGTGTGATCAGCGGCTGGCTGAAGCAGGGCGATCTCAAGCCCGCAGATGTGGCGGGCCTGCTGCCGGCCATCAGGAAAAGCGCGGCGGCGGGATCGGTGGAAGCCCTGCGCATGGCGGCGCGGGCGGGTGCCGAGACGGCCTGGCTGGCGGATTTTGTGCCCGGGCCGCTGGAGGCCGCTGCGCTGGAGGAATTGTCCGTGCGCGATGATGCGTCGGTGCCGGAACTCTTTCTCAAGCGATGGAAAACGCTGGGCCCCGCCAGCCACGAGCGGATCCTGCGGGCGTTGCTGGCGCGGCCGCTGTGGATCGCGGCGGTGCTGGATGCGGTGGAGGCGGGCAGCGTCCAGCCGGGGGAAATTTCCCTGACCGACCGCCAGCGCCTGGCAACTGACAGTGAGCGCGCCAAAAAGCTGGTGGGTATCACGGGCATGGGATTGCCGGAGGAAAAATTGCAACGCTTTGCAGACGTGGATCAGCGCAAGGGAGATGCGGCCAATGGCTCGATGGTCTTTGCCAGAACCTGCGCCACGTGCCATGCCCTGCGGGGCACTGGCTTCGCGGTGGGGCCGGACTTGGGGACATTTCGGGCCAAGCCCGTGGCGGATTTCCTCACGGCGATCCTCACTCCCAGCAGCGCCATCGAGCCGCGCTTCATCGCCTGCACGGTCAGGACCAACGATGGGCGAACGCTGGCGGGGATCGTCCGCGAGGAAACAGCCACGAGTCTGACGGTGGCCCAGCCGGGTGGCATCACGGAAACCTTGCTGCGATCCAATGTCGCGGAGATTGCCACGCTCCCCATTTCCCTGATGCCGGAGGGTCTCGATGCCACGCTGACCCCTCAGGAGATGGCGGATCTTATCGCCTTCGTCCGTCAAAGTGCGGCCGCGCCCTTTGGTCAATCCACCGCCGAACAAATGGAGCAGGCCCGGCTGGACTTCATCCGCGCTGGCAGCAGTCTGGGGAAGGTGATCAAATCCGCCGAGTCCCTGACCTATCCGGGATGGATCGGAAAACGCCCCCTGGCCTACTGCCGGCAGAAGCAGGGACTGGCATCGCTCAGCTGGGAATCGAAGGCCGATTGGAAGGCGGGCGGTGAGGGGATCGTTCGCTTCCGGTTTGCCGCGGCCATGGGATTTGCCAGCCAGCCGGAGGGGAAATTCTCCCTGCGTGTAAATGGCAGCGGCCCATTGGACTTCAATGTCTCGCTGACGGATGCCAGCTGGCGCAGCACAGACGGGCGCATTTCCATGCAATACACGGTTTCCGAAGTGAACGCAGAGGATTCCTGCGGGACGGTCTTCATCGCCGTGCCGGTGGAAGTGCTCACTTCCGGCAAGCCCGCGCTGTTCGAGGTCTCGGCGCTGGAGGCCGGCAGCGAGCGGTGGTTCGGGATCTATCAAGTGGAGTGAGGCCGTGGCAGCGCAGGATTCTGGATGGGGTGTCGAACCGCAGGGAATATTTCCGCTGGGTGTAAATTTCGCTGGAAATCGCGGGAATGCCGTTCAAAATCGGACCCATTATGACTTGGGGAATTTTCTTTGCTATCTTTTGGATGTCGCTCGGCGTGGTGGCGTTTCTTTACCTGCTCAAGGCGAAGGACGCTGCTTAGTCGCGCTCGACCACGTTGGCACGGGGTGGCTGGTCCATTTCCGCATGTCTGAACGGAATCTCTCTTTATGACCAAATACCATCTCATCCTGATGGCAGCGGCCGCCATGGTCCTGTCCGCCTGCTCCTCGCTCAAACCGCAATCCCTGGGCGGGGTGCCCACGGCGGCACGCCCGGAGGATGTGGCGACGGCGGATGAATTTTTCAAGACCAACAAGGGGCGCGGGATGATCCCGGCGAAGGAACAAACGCCGACGCTGACGCCGGCAAACTCCGGAGTCGTCGTGGAACTGGACCAGCAGCGCGCCTACCTCTACCATGGCGACAAGTTGCTGGCATTCACGAAACTGGCGAGTGGCCGGCCCAATTACCGGACAGAGACGGGCACGTATGTGATCGGTCAGAAGGATCTCAACCACCGTTCCACGCTCTACGGAAACTTCGTCAGTGTAAAGACTGGCAGCGTCATGATGAGCGATGTGACGAGCGGATTTGACCCCACCCCTGTGGGCGGAAAATTCGAGGGATCGCTTATGAAATACTTCCAGCGCTTCGCCACCCCCAATGGCCGCATGACTGCGATGGGCTTCCACACTGGGGTGCTGCCCGGATATGCCGCCAGCCACGGCTGCGTGAGGCTTCCGGATGGCATGGCATCGTGGCTGTTTGAAAATGTGCCGCTTGGGACGCCCGTGATCATCAACGGAGACAAACTCGGTGTCCCCATGGGCACGGTGCAGAAGCGCGCCAAGCGCGAGCCGAAGGTCCATTCCTCGCTCAAGAAAAAGGAAACGCCGCCCGCCGAGGTCTCGCCACCCGCTGGCAGTGAGGCCAGCGCCCCGGCGTCCCCGGAGCCAGCGCCCACAAAGTCCGAGCCCGCTGCGGAGGCCCCTGAAAAGCCCTAGGGGTCCACCGCGCCTCCCACGTTGCAGGCAACGCTCGCACCTTTCCTGCCATGCAACTGCAATACCCCGCCCGCCTGCTGTCGGATTTGCACTTGGGGCATGACGTTTCGACCATCGAAAACTGCCAGCAACTGGCCCCACTGCTGGAGGGTATTTCCACGCTGATCCTCAATGGCGACACCCTCGAAGCACGCCTGCCTAATTTCCGCGACAAATCCCACCGCATGCTCGCCGAGTTGCAGGAAATGGCCGCCGCGCGCAGCATCACAATGGTCATGCTCAACGGCAATCATGATCCGTCCCAGTGGCCGCTCGATTGGCTTGAACTGGCCAGCGGCGGCACGTTCATCACCCACGGCCATGTCTTTCTGGACATGGTCTCACCCTGGAGCGCCAAGCTCCACAAATGCCGTCCCGCCATGGATGCTATCGCCGCCGAATATACCTCCGAGGCCCTGCGGGAAATGGAAACCCGCTATGAACGCACCCGCCGGTGGAGCGAAACAATGATCGCCACCGAAGTGCGCCAGGGAGGGCGTGGCTTGGGTGCAAAAATGGCGATGGCCCTGCGCGAACTCTGGCCTCCGTCCCGCCCTTGGAATGTGGCCAGGGTCTGGACGCTGCTGCCATTTATCGCGCAAAAATTCATCAATGAATTCCGCCCGCAGGCCAAAGTCGTCCTCTTTGGACACACCCACCGCGCCGCGTGGTGGAGGAAGAACGGACGGCTGCTCGTCAACACCGGAGGCTTCATCAGCTTCGCCAGTCCGCTGGCCATCGATTTCCCCAACGAGTCCACCGTGGAACTCCGGCGCATCCATTTAAAAGATGGCCGGTTTGTCTTGGGGAAAATGGTGGAGCGGGAGGATTTGGCGCTGACCAAACTCCCGGGAGGGTAATCGATCAAAAACGAGGACACAGGCTGCAAGCCTGCGCTACGTTGGGCCCTATTCCACGACGTAGTCCACGACCACCGCTTTTTCGAGCAGGGGCTTGATGAGTGTGACGAAGGCTTCGTGATCGGGGTGATGGAGGTAGCCGGTTTCGAGGGATTTTTTGTCGGCGAAGGTGACAAAGAATGCGTGGGTGAGGCCGTCGTTGAGGCCTTCGGGGCTGACGTTTTTGCCCCATTCGAGGGATTGGACGGAGGGGATTTTGCCTTTGAGAGCGAGGAAGGCGGTTTCGACTCCCTTGACTTGTTCGGGGGTGGCGGTGGCTTTGAACTGGAAAAGGACGACGTGGCGGTAGGGTTTGGTCATGGCGGGTTTGGCTGGGGCGGCACCTTCAGGGGCGGCGTTGGCGGTGAGGCCGGTGAGGGTGAGCAGGAGGGTGTAGAGGAGAGTTTTCATGAAGGGTGACGGGTGGGGGCGAGTGCGTTATTCGGCGGCTTCGGCGGCGGGCTTTTTGCCCTTGGTGCCTTTGGCGGCGCGGTCCTCGTCGAGCTTGGCTTTGACGGCGGTTTCGATCTCTGCGTAAAGGGCGGCATCGTTCTTGAGGATTTCCTTCGCGGCATCGCGACCCTGGGCGAGCTGGCTGCCCTTGTAGCTCATCCACGAGCCGCGCTTTTGGATGATCTCGCTTTCGAGGGCGAGGTCGAGCAGGCTGCCGACGCTGGAGATGCCCTCGTCATACATGATGTCGAATTCGGCTTCGGTGAAGGGTGGGGCGACTTTGTTTTTGACGACTTTGATCTTGGTGCGGTTGCCAATGACGGTGCCGTCGGTTTGCTTGATCTGGCCGATGCGGCGGATGTCCACGCGCACGCTGGAGAAGAATTTCAGCGCGCGGCCACCGGGGGTGGTTTCGGGATTGCCGAACATGACGCCGATTTTTTCACGAATCTGGTTGGTGAAGATGCAGGTGGTGCGGGCTTTGGAAATGAGGGCGGTAAGTTTCCGCAGGGCGGCGCTCATGAGGCGGGCCTGAGCGCCGACGGTGGAGTCGCCGATGTC
>CALQSQ010000120.1 GCA_943333275.1 Akkermansia muciniphila | reverse complement strand
GGGGGAGGAGGGTGGGATAGAGATCGAAGCCGCACTGGCTGGCGGTGGCGAGACGGGGAAGGTCCTGGGCGGCCCCATCGCTGAGGTCCATCATGGCGGAGGGTTTGAAGTGCTGGGTGAGCCAGCGGGCTTCGTGGAGGCGGGGCAGGAAGTTCAAATGCCAGCCATGAATGGACCCACCAAGCACGCCGGTGACCATGACGGCATCGCCGGGCTGGCCGCCGGAGCGGAGGACAAGGCGGCGGGGCTCAACACTGCCGAGCATGGCAACGGAAATGAAGAGCGGCGCGCCCTCGGGCAGCGAGGAAGTCTCCCCGCCGACAAGGCCCACGCCATAGCGCTGGCTGGCGCGTCGCAGGCCGGTGTATATGCCGGAGAGCCGCACCCAGGGCGTGGACTTGGGGGCGGCGATGGTGATGACGGCTTCGGTAGGCTGGCCGCCCATGGCCGCGATGTCGCTGATGCAACGGCAGAGGGCTTTCCAGCCGATCTTCTGCGGGGGAGTCTCCGGCAGGAAATGAATGTGCTCGGTAACGCAATCGGTCTTGAACAACTGGTGCGAAGGCCCATTTCCCAACACCGCACAGTCATCCCCCGCCCCGACAAGGGTGCGGCCACTCAGGGGAAGCTGGCGGGTAAGCCGGCGGACGATTTCATCCTCGCCAAGTTGCTTCAGGGTGAGCGCGGGGCGTTTCATGGGGCGGCGCTATTTCCCGGCATAGAGGATGGCGATGATCACCTGCACGGAATTGAAAATGGCATGCATGACGATGCTGACGGTGAGGGAACCGGTGAATTCATACGCCAGTGCGAAGAAAAATCCCAGCAGGCACAACGCCGGCAGCGAGGGCAGATGCAGATGGATGATGCCAAAGAGCAGCGCACTCACGATGGCGGCAAACCAGCGATTCGTCATCTGCCGCAGCGAGCCAAAAAGAATCCCGCGAAACAACACCTCCTCCACCAAAGGCGCGCCCAGACAGGCCACGAACGCCAGGGCAATCTGCACGCCAACCGTATTCGCCCCCGACAACAACGAAACCGCCTCCTGCGGCTCCATGGGCCAACCCAGCGCCTGCAATAGCTGCAGCATCAGCACCAGTGAGAGCGTGGCGATGATGCCCGCGGGCAGAATGCACAGCGCGGCGGAGCGGATCGTCCTGAAAAAACCCAGCCGCGTCATGCCAAAGACTTCCGTCATGCTCGACTGGCGAACGCGAAACCACGCCCAAACGATGGCCAGCTGCGTGCCCTGCACGAAAAAAAATTGCGTCCAGACCATCGTGGCGTTGATCGTCCGGTCACCAGCCCCGGGCTCGGCAGGATGAGAGAGCGTCCACCATTTCGCCCCAAACGACAGCAGCACCATCAAGGCATACAACATGAGCCCCATGCCCAGATCCATGCCGCCAAGGCGATAGGGAGGCGCAGCTTTCACCTCCGCGGCGACCTCCGCGGCCACCGGAGCTTTGCGTTTCCCGCACAACCACAGCCCGCAGGGCACCATCAGCAACGCGGCGATTTCCAGCGAGGTGAGCAGTCGCAATTCGCCAATGCTCATTGCACGTAGGAAGCCGGGAGAAGGTAGCAACGCCCGGGCAGCAGCCGCGGCAGCAGGCCGCCGGTGAGGTCCACCTGAACTTTGGCGGGGGTGGCGGCGGATTTGATGTTGAGTCCGAGCAGGCTCATGACGTTGAGCGGATTGTGGTAGCGGACGATTTCTGCGTCCTTGAGACCGGCGGCGGATTTGGCGAGATCGTAGGCCGTTTCGATGTAGCCGGTCTGATCGATCAGCCCCAGCTTCGCGGCATCCGCGCCGGAAAAGACCCGTCCGTCAGCCATCTCCGCCTTGAGTTTCTCCACCGGAATCTTGCGGGCATCCGAGACGATTTTCACAAAGCGGTCATACGTCTGCATCACCATGCCCTGCACGTAGGATTTCTCATCCTCGGTCATTTCCCGCTGTCCATAAAAGGTGTCCTTGAAATCGCCGCTGCGGAAAACTCGCATTTCCAATCCCAGCTTCTCCAGCGCCGGACCAAAGCCCACGCCCTGCACAATCACGCCGATGCTGCCCGTCCACGTGTTCTCATTGGCGACAATTTTCGAAGCGCCGCACGAGAGGTAATACCCACCGGAGGCCGCGATGCTGTCCATGTAAACGATGACGGGTTTCTTCGCCTGCGCCTGCTGCACGGCGTGGAAGAGGGTATCGCTCGCCGTGACTTCGCCACCGGGGGAGTCCACGCGAATCACGATGGCTTTGACATCCGCGTCCTCCACGGCCTGGCGCAGCGCACGCTTCGTCGACTCCACCATGGTTCCACCGGCGCCATCGCCGGCGGGCGAATCATTGGAGATGAGTCCCTCGATATCGATCTGGGCTATCTTCGCCTTGCCCTTGCCCGCGGAGGGCAGCACCACCTGTTCGCTTAGTTTTCTGACCTCCCGGGAATCATCATCCACACCATGGAATAGAAGGAAAAAGACATTCATGGCGACGCTGAGGATAAAGCCCAGCGCCAGCACGGTGCCAAGACAGCCAAGGATGCGGGATTTCATAAGCATAGTAAAAGAGATTGAGACGGAGCGGAGACTAGGCGGAGACTGCCAGGGTCACAAGCGGAACACTCCGCGAATTTCACCATTTCTCCGCTCGAAATCTTTCAAAGCCCTGCCAAGGTGGCACATCCCTTACCTCATTCAAGCCATGTTCCGACGTTCTCTCCTCGCACCGCTCTGCTGTGGCGCCCTCATATTTGCCACCCTGCCTCTTAGCGCGCAGCGTCCCGATGGCGTCACCGAAATCCCCAAGGGAAAGGTGCCGGAGGACTTGCTCGATGACGAACACGTCCAGGAGGAATTTGGCGTCAGCGAACTCACCACCCCCTCCATCAAGAAAATTTTCGAAGACCTCGAATCCCTCGGCACCCTTCCGTATGACTCCCTGAAACGCGACGTTCCCAAGGGCATGTCCACCGACCGCACGCTCATCGCGCTGAATCTCGGTGTCTTGATTGGCGATGGATTCCTCTCCGTTCAGTCGGAGAAAGTATCCGACCTTGAAGACATTGGCCGCGCCATATTAAAACATGCCAAGGTTCTGGGAGCGGGCTCCAAAGTTGCGGAACGCACCAAGGCCATCCTGGAAAACAGCGCTCTCGGCGACTGGAAGGAACTCAAGAGCGACCTCGCCAGCACCCAGCGTGAAGTGAAGCACGAGATGGTCCTACTGCGGGATCTGGACATGGTCCACCTCATCAGCCTTGGCGGGTGGCTGCGGGGACTTCAAATAGCCAGCGCCGCCAGTCTCCAACCATTCTCCGCAGAGAAGGCGAAAATTCTCGCCCGTCACGATGTCACGGAATACTTCGCCTACGTCCTCGACAGCCTCAGCCCCTCCGTCCAGAAAATGGAACACATTGCCCTCATTCGCCAGGGCCTGAATGACATCGACCAGATCGTCAATCTGCCCGAAGGCAAACCTCTCTCCAAGGCGGAAGTCTCGAAGCTGCAGGATAAGGCCAAATCCATGCTCGACGCATTCGTGCAGAAGGATAAATAGGCAGCCACCCCTGCCGCCTCATGATCGAACTCGACCTGCTGACCACCCACGCCGACCGCGCCTACCCCATCCTAGCAGGCTTGGTGACACCGCGCCCCATCGCCTGGGTGACAACGCTGAACGAGGATGGCAGTGTCAACGCCGCGCCCTTTTCCTTTTTCAATGTCTTCGGAGTAGACCCCCCTCTCGTGATCTTTGCACCGGGGGATCGTGACGATGGCTCGCCAAAGGACACTGCCCGCAATTGCCGGCGCACTGGCGAATTTGTGATCAACCTCGTCGATGAGGCCCTCGCAGAGACCATGGTCCGCACCTCCGCCTCCCTGCCCTATGGCGAAAGTGAGACCACGCATGAAAACCTCGCCACAACGCCATCCTCTGTGATCGCCCCGCCACGCATCACTGCAACCCCGGCTGCCTTGGAATGCAAAGTCCACTCGATCCAGCAAATCGGCGAAAACCGACTCGTTCTGGGCATAGTCCACAGGGTGCAGGTCCGGGAGGAATTTTTCGATCCTAATTCCCTTCGGGTGCGAGGGGAGAAATTCCACCCCATCGGACGCATGTCCGTTCCCAACTGGTATTGCAAGACCAGTGATCTTTTCGAGATTGTCCGGCCTCCCTGAAGCCTGGAGTCTGTTTCCATTTCAGGGATTTCCGCATAATCACTTGCGCCAAAGACTTTCCTGTCTATTGCTCCCCACCACCGCGGTTTCCCCATCCAAGAAACCACGCAGGCCTGTAACCAAGGACAGATGGCAGAGTGGTCGATCGCGCACGCCTGGAAAGCGTGTTTACAGCAATGTAACGAGGGTTCGAATCCCTCTCTGTCCGCCAGGGGCTGCCGGAGCCCCGGAAATGTCCCCCTCCATCCCCTTCCCGCCCCTACATGCCCTCCCGTTTGCTACGCTACCTCCGCCATTTGACCACGGGACGCATCATCCTCTGGTGCTATGCCATCTGGTATGTGGTCAATGTCGTGCAGCATTTCGATCCCCAGCCGCGGCTCTGGCTGACCTCGCTGGGTCTGAGCTTCATCATTGGCATTGCGCTCATTCTCAGCACGCGCAGCGGCACCCGGGGCACCACCCAGCTGGATGGATGGCAGACGTTTCGCCTTTTTCTGATGCCTTTCTGCGTTTCAAGTTTTGCCGCGCTCGTGAAACAGGCCGGCTACATTCTGATCTTTCCCCCGTCGTGGCGCGAGAACCTGATCGGCCTCGGTGCCATCGCGGCTTTTCTATTGCTGCTGGCCTTGCTCCGCAAATTTTACCGTCCCATTTAATCCGTGGCTCCACCTCCGCGCGCGTCCATTCCCATGATGGAAAAGATGTGGTCGCGGGCTTCGAGATAGCCGGGGGAGTCAAGATCGCGGGGCCGGGGAAGATCTATGCGGACCTCCTCGGCAATGGTTGCCGGGCGCTTGGTCATGACGAGAACCCGATCCGCCAGCTGCACGGCCTCCTCAATGTCGTGCGTCACGAACAGGATCGTTTTCTTTTCCGCCTGCCAGATGCGGATGAGGTCGGCGCGCATCTTGAGGCGCGTGAGGAAATCGAGCGCGCCAAAGGGTTCATCCATGTAGAGGACGCGGGCATCCGCCGCGAGCGCCCGGGCGATCTCCACCCGCTGCCGCATGCCCCCGCTGAGTTCGCGCGGATAGGATTTCTCGAATCCCGTCAGGCTGACCATTTGAAGGTAATGCGCGACCCGCTCGGCGCGTTCCGCCGCGGGACGCCCGAGCAGCCCGAAGCCGATGTTTTGTTCGACAGTGAGCCAGGGAAAAACGCCATTTTCCTGAAAGACAAAAATGCGCCCGGGATCCGGTCCGCTGACCGGTTCACCCTCGACCCTGACTTCACCGCGGGTTTCGTTCAGGAATCCTCCGACAATATTCAGCAGCGTGCTCTTCCCGCAGCCAGATGGGCCTACCAGGCAGACGAATTCGCCCGGCTGCACCTCGCAGTTCACACGCTCAAGCACATGGACCGACTGGTCCGCGGTCTTGCCAGGAAAGGACATCCACGTGTCGCGCACGGCTATGACGGGGGAGGTTTCCATATCAGCGTTGCCCATACCCCCAGCGGACTTCATCAAATTTCTCCAGTCGACGCACCAGCAGATCCAGGACCAGACCGATCAGACCAATCATCACCATGCCGGCGACAACGAGGTCATAGCGTTTCCCTGCATTGCGGGCATCGATGATTAGATATCCAAGCCCGCTGTTCACCGCGATCATTTCCGCCGCCACCACCACCAGCCAGGCCACACCCAGGGCGATGCGGATTCCCGTGATGATCTGCGGCAGGGCGGCAGGCAGGATCACCCTCCGAAACAGCGGAAGGCCCGAGAGTCCGAAATTCTGCGCCGCGCGCAAATAGACCTGCTGCATGTTCTGCACCGCCGCCATGGCCGATACCGTGATGGGAAAGACGCTCGCCAGAAAAATCAGAAAAATCGGCGCGGTGTCCTTCACGCCAAACCACAGAATCGCCACGGGAATCCAGGCGATAGGGGAGATGGGACGGAGGATCTGGATAAAAGGGTTCAACGCGGTGAAGGCAAGTTTAAACCAGCCAAGCACCAGCCCAAGGGGCACTCCCACCAGCACCGCCAGCCCGAATCCCCAACTCACGCGGAAGAGCGAGGCGACAATGTATTTCAAAAGCAGCCCCTGCCGGGCGAGATCGCCCAAGCCGAGACACACCTGCCAGGGGGTGGGAAAGATATCACTGCCAGAGGCTTTCACCGCCAGGTGCCATGCCGCAACAAAGATGCAGCCAACGATGACGGGAAGTGAAATTTGCGCGATGGAAAATCTCGATTGACGGGACAGGACTGGTTGAGGGCGGACGCTCATTTCTTGACTTCAAATTCAGGTGCAGACTGAGCCGATGCCTCAGGCGTGAAGGAATCGTCCACGTAGTCATGGAAATGCGCGGTCCCCTGGAGAATGCCGGCCTCCTTTGCCAGTCGCTCAATCTCCTCGAAGTCCGCCAGCAACGGAGACAGACGCGTGTAGGTCACCCGGTCCGGCGGCTTACTGAGCACGAAGCTGAGGAGGCGAGGGTTTTGATTGTAATAATTTTTGGAAACAAACTGCGCGGCATCCATGCGGTGATCCATGCTTTGATCCACCCATTTGCCGCTAGCAGCGATCCCGTTGACAAGCTTCTGAATCTCCACACGATGATCGCGAATCGCATCCTCGTGCACCGCGAGCACACAGGAAATGAACCCCGGCCACACATCCTTGGCCTGCCAAAGCACACGGCCATAACCATCCAGCTCCGTCTGCCCCATGAACGGCTCGCCACTCGTGATCGCATCCACGGATTTCGACAAAAGCGCCGCCGGCATGTCCGGAGGCGGCATCTCCACGAGCTTTATATCCTCCAGCGTCATCCCCACCTTCTTCAATTCACGATAAATGATCAGACGCTGATTGGCATACCTCCCGGGCACGGCAATGGTCTTCCCGCGCAGATCCGACGTCTGAAAGATGCCGCTGTCCTTGTGCACCATCACCGCCGAACCATCGCGGTGACCGAGATAGACGATCTTGATCCTCACCCCCTGCTCCCGCAGCGCTATCGCCATCGGAGCGAGAATGAACGTCGCGGGCATATCCTTCGGACGACCGATGAACATCTCCTTCAATTCCGGCCACCCATTGAAGCGCATCGGCTGAAACATATCCTGCCCCTCCATTTCCTTGTTGATGAAATGCGTCACCGGACACGTCAGGTGGCACGTCACCGGCAGGAATCCCACCCCGAAAGTCTTCGCTCCCCCCATCCCCGGCTTCGCCGCGTCAAACCAGCGAAGGTTCAACCCGCCATGCAACACGCTGATCAGCGCGAGCCAGCAGGACGAGAACACAAGAAGGGTGGGGCCAAATTTCATGAAGGATGGGGATCTTATCTCCATGTAGGCTGTGATATTGCAAATAACTTCTCGTGATCGTCGTGATAGCCGTTCGCGATCAGCTAATTTTTAGCACAGCTTTCACTGCACGCGCTGTCCCACCTGTCTTTTACCGCCCCATCCAGCGCACAGCGTTGGTAAGTACGAGGAGGGGCTCGGCCTGGAGATAGACGCCGAAGGTCTCGTGGCCGGGGCGGAAGTAGAAGACTTTGCCTTTGCCAATATTCCAGAGGCAGCCGGCGGGGAACTCCTCACCCAGGTCCCATTTCTCATGGAAGATGATGGCATCGGGCTTGGGGGTGTGGAAGGGCGAGGAATACATTTCCGTATGGGCCACGTCCCACTTGGCGGGCAGGCCCTTGGCGATCGGGTGCTCGGGAAGCAGGGTGGTGACATGGCTGGGCGCGCCATCGGCCCGCCAGGAGGGAAAGACGCAGGCGGGCAGGACGAGTCGCCAGGTGTCGCCGTCCTTGACGACAGCGGGCGAGATCGGATCGCCGGCCTTGGCGGTGCCGCGGCGGAATTCAGTGGCGAAATCGACCTTGGCTCCGGCGCGCTCCTTTTCCGGAATCATGCCCGGGGCATCGAGCCTCGCACGCTCGTCCATGAGTCGCATGAATGGCCGGGAGAAATGTGCCGAGTGCAGGGGGATGAGGGAGAGTTTCCCGGCGAGGACGCGCTGAACCACCGCCTGGGTGTGGGGCACGGTGACCTCGTTGTGTTTGATGTGACCCCACCAGATGATGACATCGGTGGCATCGAGCGTGGCATCGTCCAGTCCCTGCTCCGGGGAGGCGAGGTTGACGGAGGTGACTTTGAGGTCGGGAAATTTGCTCAGGTGGGCGGCGATCGTGTCACCGAGGAATTTGCCGGCGTAGCCTTCGTGCTGCTGGGGCTGCTGTTCGTCCCAGACGAGGACGCGGATGGGTTGGTTCTCCGCGGGCGCGGCGGCGAGTGAGACCACGGAAGCTCCGAGCATGGTGAGGATTTTATGGAACATGGACGCAGCCTACAGATCAATCAGGAGGGGCGTCAATCACGATCTCGTGGGCACGGGCGGGGGCCTGACATTTCCCCTTTTATTTGCTTGCGGAAAAGATGAACGTTGCCCACTTTGAACGCCTTCGAGCCGGGAGGTGTCTTTCTTCCGTCCCCAAATATTTTAATCGCCTGCTTCATGAAACAACCGACCATCCTTTCCGTCCTCATCATCGCTGCCCTCTCGCTGATCGCAAGCCCTGCCGCCCGCGCCCAGGAACTGAAGGTGGGC
Source organism: Akkermansia muciniphila (assembly GCA_943333275.1). Lineage (GTDB taxonomy): Bacteria > Verrucomicrobiota > Verrucomicrobiia > Verrucomicrobiales > V1-33 > JAGNEJ01. The sequence continues at coordinate 7,107 of CALQSQ010000120.1, read as the reverse complement.
ATCGTGGATATGAACCGGGTCTTCGCGGAATACTATAAGACCAAGGACGCTGAGAAGCGGGTCAATGATGACAAGTCCACCGCCAAGAAGGAACTGGATGAACGCGCCGCCCGTTACCGCGACCTGATGCAGAAGTGGAACGACAAGCAGAAAATGATCACCGACAAACTGCTCAACGAGGAGCTGCGCGGCCAGGCCCAAAAGGAGGCCGCCACGATCGGTTCCGAGATCAAGAGCCTCGAGCGCGACATGGATGAGTTCCGCCGCCGCCGGGAAAGCCAGCTGCAGGATCAGGTCCAGCGTATGCGCAAGGGGTTGCTGGAAGACATCCGGACCCGCGTTGAGGACAAGGCCAAGCGCGACAACTTCGACATCATTTTCGACAAATCCGGCAAAAGCCCCATCGGCGTCAATTTCCTGCTCTTCTCCAAGGACGGCGTGGACATCACCGATGATGTGCTCAAGGAGTTGAATAAGAACGCCGATACCGCCGCCCCTGCGACCCCGGACAAGGAACCCAAGAAAGAGGGCGAGCCAGCCAAGGATCCTGAGGTCAAGTGAACTGAGTGAGAAAACCCTGCCGCCCCCGGTGCCTGATCGACTTCCGTTTGCTTTCCCCACAACGCTCCGGTGGATTTAACCTTTTCACAACTCGTAGCCTTGGTCCATGGCCAGGTGCTAACGGGAAGTGAAGTTCACATCTCGGGCCTCAATACCTTGAGCCTGGCCGGTCCGGGAGACCTGAGTTTCTTCGGAAATGAGCGTTACCTGCCGCAATTCCGCAAGACCAGGGCTTCCGTGGTGCTGGTGCCCCCGGGCTTCACCGAGGAACTGGAGGGCGTGGGATTGATCGCCGTGGAGTCCCCGTCCATGGGCTTCGCGGAGGTGATGAAACGCTTGGCACCGCCTCCCCGCTGCTTTAGACCCGGCGTGCATCCTTCTGCCATGGTCGATCCGACCGCCGTGCTGAACCCCGGCAAAGTTTGCATCGGCCCCGGCGCCATCATTGAAGCGCAGGCGGTGATTGGCGATGGAACCGAAATCGCCGGAGGTGCCTACGTCGGCCGCTCGGTGCAGATTGGAAAAGATTGCGTGCTGTTTCCCCGGGCGAACGTCCTGGAAAATTGCCGGATCGGAAACCGTGTGCGTTTGCACGCCGGAACGGTCATCGGAGGAGATGGATTTGGATATGAATTTCAGGAGGGCCTGCATCAGAAAATTGCTCAACTGGGCATTGTTCGGATTGACGATGATGTGGAGGTCGGAGCCAATTCCACGATCGATCGCGCGCGCTTCGGCCAGACCTGGATCGGGCAGGGCACCAAGATCGACAACCTCGTGCAGATCGGTCACAATGTCGTCATCGGCAGGCATTGCATCATCGTTGCCCAGGTCGGCATCGCCGGCAGTGTCAAGATTGGCGACTACGTGGTCATTGCCGCCCAGGCTGGGATCGCCGGCCATTTGGAAGTCGGCTCGCAGGTGGTGGTTTCCGCCCGCGGGGGCGTGACCAAACATCTGCCCGATCCAGGAACTTACATGGGATTCCCCGCCATGCCTGCCCGGAAAATGCGGGCGATCCTGGTCGCGGAGCGCAGCCTCCCAGAGTTACTCAACCGCGTCAAGGCGCTCGAAAACCGACTGCCACCTTCCACCCAGACCCCCGACTAATTTGCTTGCTCTCCGGCAAATTCCCCCCACTTTCACCCCCAGAAACCGACACTATGAAATTCCTCTGCATCGCCCTCCTCAGCACCATGCTCCTTGGCACCAGCCACGCCGCACCGACCAAGATCGGCATTGTGGACATGCTGCGCATTTACAAGGAATACTACAAAACCAAATCCAACGAAGCCCTGCTCGAAAAGGACAAGGCCGAGGCGAAGGTGGAGGTGGACAAGCGTCTTAAAAAATTCGAATCGCTGCGCCAGGAATTTATCAAGAAGCAGCAGGTGCTCGCCAATACCCAGCTCGCCCCCGCCCTGCGTGAGAAGACGGAGAAGGAAGCCAATTCCATGGGCAAGGAACTGGAAAGCCTCCAGCGCGACATCAAGGACTTCGCCAGCCGCCGCCAGGCGCAGATCGCGGACAAACTCAACCGCATGCGCAAGGACATCCTCAAGGACCTGCACGAATTCGTTTCCACCTCCTCCAAAGCCAGCGGCTATGATCTGGTCTTCGACAAATCCGGCGTTTCCGCCAGCAACATTCAAATCCTGCTCTTCTCCAAGGACGCCATCGACTTCACCAACGATCTTTTGAAGACGGTCAACAAGGACGCACCCCCTGAGGACAAGAAAGCCGAGTCTCCCTCCAAGGAGGATGGCGCCAAAGCCAAGGACAAGGAAAAGCCGAAGAAATAAATCGGACCCTGGCATTCTCCCAGATTCTTTAAGTCAGGCCGAGGCTCCCTTGAGCCATTTCTGGAATGCCGCCGGCTTGAGCGACAGCAATGCCGCCGCGGCGGATTTCTGGCCGTCATGCTTGTTGAGCGCGTGACGGGCGAGTTCGGTCTGGATGAACTCCAGGGGCGGAACTCCGGCGCTGGCGGCTTCATTGAGCAGAAAATCAAGGACGCCGGCGAGCGACATTTCCCCGGATCCTTCCGAGGGCTGATCCTCCTTGGTACTAAGCGCATGTCCGAGCGGGATGTCCCGCGGCAGCAGCACATCTGCATTGGCCAGAGCCACGGCGCGCTGGATGGTATTCTCCAGTTCGCGGACGTTGCCGGGCCAGTTGTAGTTCTCCAGCATTTTATAAGTGTCCTCGGCGATCCGCAGCCGGGTGAGACCGCGTTTCTTGGCCAGTCTTTGCAGGAAGAATCCTGCCAGCAGACGGATGTCCTCGGTGCGTTCACGGAGGGGGGGGATGTGAATCCGCACGACGTTGAGCCGGTAAAACAAATCTTCGCGAAATTTCCCCTGCTCCACTTCCTTTTCCAAATTGCGATGGGTGGCGGCAATGATGCGGACATCCGCCCGGAGGGTCTGGTTGCCACCCACCCGGGAATATTCGCCCTCCTGCAGGACGCGGAGAATCTTGCTTTGCAAGGGCATGGGCATGTCGCCGATTTCATCCAGGAACAGCGTCCCGCCATCACACTGCTCGAACCGTCCCTGGCGCTGGGTTTGCGCTCCGGTAAATGATCCTTTCTCGTGACCAAAAAGTTCACTCTCCAGAAGATTCTCGGGAATGGCCGCACAGTTGATCGCCACAAATTCCTTTTTGGCGCGCGGGGAAAAACGGTGGATGGCCCGGGCGACAATTTCCTTTCCGCAGCCGCTTTCACCCGTGATCGTGACCACGGCATCGCCACGGGAAACGCGGCCGATCAGCTTGAAAACTTCCTGCATGGCCGACGATCGGCCGATGATGGCGTGATCCCCCAGATCAATGGTGCCTTCCGGACCGACGGGCAGTTCCTGCAATGCCTTGACTTCATCGCCGGCCTTGAGGGCGGTCTCCACCACGTTGCGTAAATCGTAGGGCAGCGCCTCCTTGCGCAGGAAATCATAGGCCCCCAGTTTCATCGCTTCGATGACAGAATTGGTGGGGGGAAATCCCGTGGTCAGCACCACCATGGCATTGGGATTCTCCATGCGCAGGCGCTTGAGCACCTCCATGCCGCCGATCGGCTGGACATGCAGTTCGCAGATCACCAGATCAGGCTTCATTTCCGCCGCCATTTTCAATCCCTCGTCGGAACGGTCCGCGACCGCAGTCTTCACGTTTTCATTCGTGAGATAGCGTTGGGCCCATTCCGTAAAGTCGGATTCGGAATCGATGAGGAGGATGGTTTGCATTCTAAAATGGGAGGCGGGACGGAGTCTAAAGCGACTCTTTGGATTGCGCCAGCTTCAATGCAGCACGATCCGGGGCTGGCAGCGAGGACCACCAAATCTGTGCTACCGATGCATCCCTGGCGTTCCAGGCATCATGCAGCGCCGTCAACGCACGGATGCGCCAGGGCCCCGGGTTGGCATTCGCAAGCCGTGCGGCAGATGCGGCGGGATCCGCAGCCGCACCCTGATTGGTGATCATTTCCAGGGCATCGGTCCGGGTTCGCCCCGCCAGCCACGTCTGCGCGAATTCCCACGCCGCGTCTGCATCGGTCGCAGCCATCTGCGCCACCATGGCGGATCCCAGAAGGCTTCGCACCTGATGCCGCGCCTGATTTTCGAAAAAGGCCGCCGCCGCCGCAGGGTCGCTTTCCAGCCACTTGAGCGAGGCCGCCGCCACCAGATTCATGCCCCGGCCCGATTCCTGCGCCTCCACGAGAATGCCCTGCGGATCCTTCGAGAGCCGTGCCTGATACATTTCCTGCAGCAGCGTTTCCCGCCACGCGGAGGGCGGCTGGGCCTGGATGAGTTCGAGTCGGGCATTGTCGTCCGCTCCCTTCCATCGGGGGGATTTCTGCTGGCCGGCCTGCAACTCCGCAACCATCACAGCATCCGGCAGGACCTGGTGCTGCTTGGTGAGAAATTCCAATCCCAGCCCCACATCCTTGCGCAACTTTGCCAGGGCCACCGCTTTCAGCGGATCCGGTTCGTGCCCCGGCACTCGCAATCGTGAAGCCGCGGCCTCAGCGGAGGGCAGATCGCGCTCCGCCCAGAGCACCAGCAACTGGCCGGCCGCCCGCAGGTCCGCAGGGGAGCCGGTGGATTTTGCCGCAAGGTATTTGAAAAATTCCGGTGCGTCTGCCTTCGCCCAGGCCTCTGAAATCAAGGGTCTCAGCACTTCATCATTTCCCAGCACATCGTTCACTGCCGGGAAATCTTCCAATCGGCAATGGTCCAGCAGCGCCCGGCCCTGTTCCAATTTCGCGGCAGCCGGCAGGTCCGGCTCCAGAAGGGGCTTCGAGCGCGCCGCCCAGAAACGCAGGCTGGCTTCATTTTCCCAGGAGTCCGCCTGCGCAGGATCGGCAAACTTGCTGGTCCCGGGCACGGCATACCGACCCAGGGCAAACCCTCCGGCGGCCATGAGCAAATAAAGAAACAATCGGGCTGGGGCTGACATGGCAGATCAGGGTTCCCCTCCCACTCCAGTCCTGAGGCTGGAAAGACTCTCGTTGAAATCTTCCTTCTCCCGCGGCGAAAGATCCGCACTCCCCAGCATGGCTTCCGCCTCCTCTGGAATCAACGCGCTGGCGGATTTCAACGCCTGCCCCACCAGTTTGGCCCGCACCGCCGGATCCGGCTCGGACAGGGCAAAGGCCAGCGCCAGCCGCGGACTGCTCGGAGCCGCCGCATTCACATAGGCGCTGACAATCGCATTGCGCTCCGGCCCATCCTCCATCGCCGCGATCCATTCGGCCGCAGCCACGGGCTCCTCTCTGGCCCACCCCTGGGCTACTCCCTGAAGGGCGGCGGATTGCTCCGCTGCCTCCGGCAAAGCGTTCCCCCAAGCGATCGCACCCGCCGGATCCAACTGCCCCCACGCCTGTCCCATGGCCACCGCCTGGGTCAACCGGGCTGCCCCTTCCAATTTCTGATAGGCCATCCTCATTTCACTTAGGTTGATTTCCTTCACCTCCGGCTTGATCCCCTCCTTGGGCGCAGCCACCGGGTCCATAAATTTCAGCCCATCGACCACCACCGACAATTTTTCCATAGTCGCACCCGTCACCGCGGTGCCAAATCCACTCACTGGGGCCTCGACCGATTTCCTTTCCAGATCCGCCAACCGCCGCGCAATCTCCCTCTCCGGATCCACCTTCGGAAATATCGACCGCCCCACGTAAAGGCCCCCCGCTAGGAAAAGCAGGATGGCAAGGAAGGATGGGGAAGGCTGACGCACTGGTGGTGGGAGGATCAGGATGAAACGCCCGCCCGAAAACGCAAGCCTCGGCTCGCCCTTTAGCCCAAGTTCGTCAGTTTGGCGCGATTTTCAGCTATTTTGAGTCTTTCCGCGCGTTGGAACCCTTGATTTTCCAACATCCGGGTGTTCCGGAGGGCATGTAGTGGAGAGCACAGACTTGAGCAAGCGGCGCGGCTGGGGGAAACTTGGGCATGTTCCTTCGCCGCAACCGCCGCAGACACCATGGAGAGTGCTATGAATACTGGTCGCTGATGCGCACTGTGCGCACGGCCAAGGGGCCGCGCCATGAATTGGTGGCCAGCCTCGGCAAGGCTCCGGGCCTGGACGAGGACAAGCGTCTAAGTTGGGAAAATGTCGGCGACCTGCTCGAAGGCCGCGAGCCGGCGCCGGTCCAGGGGCGGCTGGGCGAACCATTGCCGCCGCCGCCGCGCCAGTGGATGCAGGTGGGATGTGCGCGGTCTGCGCGTGGAGCGGGTGCGCGATTTTGGTGAAGTCTATCTCGCGCTTTTCCTCTGGCGGCGGCTGGGCCTGCACACGCTGCTGCGCGATCTCATTGCACCGGGGCGCGAGAGCGTGTCGTGGGCACTTATCGCCTGCATCCTGACCGTGGCGCGCTTCTGCGGCAACAAAAGCGAACTGGAAGTGGCCGAGCGCTGGTATGCCGACAGCGCTTTGGAAGATCTGCTGGGCGTGCCCTTTTCCCAGATCAACGACGCGCGGCTCTATCGCGGCCTCGACGTGCTTCATCAGCATAAAGAGCGCATCTGCCAGCACCTTCTGGAGCGCTACCGGAGCTGGTTTGGCGTGGAGTTCGAGTTCCTGCTCTACGACGTGACGAGCACGTATTTTGAAGGCGAAGCCGAGGGCAATCCCCAGGCCCAGCGCGGCTACTCCCGCGATCAGCGCTCCGATTGCAAACAGGTCAACATCGGCCTCGTCGTCACGCCCGAGGTCCTGCCCATCGCTTATGAAGTCTTCGCCGGCAACACCGCCGACGTCTCCACCGTTGAGGACATGGTCGAAATGATGGAAAAGAAATACGGCCAGGCCCAACGCATCTGGGTCATGGATCGAGGCATGGTCAGCGAAGACAATCTCGACTTCCTGCGCGAGCGCCAGGCCCGCTACATCGTCGGCACAGCCAAGCAACAGATGCGCCGCTTTGAAGCCCAACTGCTGGACCAAAGCGACTGGGCCGAAGTGCAACCCGGCGTCGAAGTCAAACTCGTCGAGCATCCCGACGGCGAGAGTCGCGAGCAATACGTGCTCTGCCGCTCCAGCGAGCGCCGG
>CALQSQ010000119.1 GCA_943333275.1 Akkermansia muciniphila | reverse complement strand
GAGAGCGGTGTATTCAAAAACGCGGGAAATCTTCGTCTTCACCTTGCTGCCATCCTTGCGGTAAACAAATACGGGGTCGCCCTTGGAAACATTGCCGCCGAGAATCTTGCCCATGGCAATCCGGCCGACATAGTCATCCCAGCCGATATTGGAGACGAGCATTTTGAAAGGTGCATCGGGATCAGCCACGGGTGGGGGAGTGTGATCCCAGATGGCCTGAAGGAGGGGGATCATGTCCTTGTTCTCGTCCTCAAGTTTATTCTTGAAATACCCGTCACGGGCGCTGCCGTAGAGGAAAGGAGCGTTGAACTGTTCATCAGTGGCATCGAGTTCGAGGAGGAGTTCCAAAACCTTTTCGCGAGCGGCGGCGGGGTTGCCGTTGGGGCGGTCGATTTTGTTGATGCAAACCATGAGGTGCAGTCCGTGCTGGAGGGCCTTGCGGAGCACAAAACGGGTCTGCGCCTGGGGTCCGTCATAGGCGTCCACGACGAGGAGCACGCCATCCACCATTTTCATGACGCGTTCCACTTCGCCCCCGAAGTCGGCGTGGCCGGGGGTGTCGACGATGTTGATGATGCGATCGCCCCAGAGGACGGAGGTGTTCTTGGCCTTGATGGTAATGCCTTTTTCACGTTCCAAATCCATGGAGTCCATCGCGCGTTCCGCAACGATTTGGTTGTCCCGGAAGGCTCCGCCTGCACGCAGGAGTTTGTCCACCAGGGTGGTTTTACCGTGGTCAACGTGGGCGATAATGGCGATGTTACGAATGTTTTTACTCATGGATGGGAGGGGTGGAAATGATTCCGGGTCGGACGGAAATCGCCGAAGCAGATAATATCGCCGAGCCTAGCGATCTGCGAATGATGGCGGAATCAAGGGCGCAACCCATTACACACATCCGAAAGGGTGCAAGTGCCGGATTTGCCAGAATCTTTGGATTTCAGAATGGGGAAGCAGGGGAGGCGGAGGCTGCCTCCGAGCACCAATTAAACGTAGATCTTTGAAATAAACGGGTTCGGGATCACGTATTTCCCCCATGGACACACCTCCCCCCAACGCGAGTCCACCCCCTTCACCCACCAGAAAACTCCGTGGCTGCCTGCGCCGTGGGCTGCGTGGCTGTGGCTGTGCGGTGGGGGCGATTGGAATGCTGGCGATCGTTGTCGTGCTGGCCTTGGCATTTCAACTTCATCGTGTGCCTGGTTCCTATCCGCTGACCGATCCTCCGGTAGTCGCGCCGCTGACTGATACGCTGGGCGCGGGGATGGATGGATTTGATTCGCCCTACTTGGGGCATTTAGGGAGTTGGGACGGAGCGGGCGGCGGGATACTGGGGGCATCGAAAATTCCTGATCTCGACCGTGAAGTGGCCATGGGTCTGCGCTGGACGTTCATGCCCGTTTATTGGGCGAAAATGGAGCCCGATGGTCCGGTGGGTCCAGGGGGAAATTACCCTCCAACCTGGGCCGCGCTGGATGCATTTGTCATCGCTGCGCATGACCGGAAGCTGAATATTCTGATGCAGGCACCCGTGATGGGCGGCAATGCCGGTGGTCCGCCGAAATGGGCCGGTCGGCGGGAAAAAGGGAAATCAGCGCCAGAGAACATGGCTGCCGTGGGAGATTTTGCAGCGAAGCTGGCCCAGCGGTATGCCCCCGGGGGCACGCTGGCGACCAGTCAGGGGTGGGGGACTGGCTATGGTGTGCGGGCCTGGGAAATGGATAACGAGCCGGAGAGTTATTTCACTAACTGGAAGGGACAGGCTGGTGACTACGCGGAGTTTGTGAATCTGGTGTCCTCCAAGGTCAAGGCTGCCGACAAGGACGCGGTGATTGTGGCTCCCGGTCTGGCCTCAGGATTGGATGGTCTGGAGTGGTTGAAGCAGACGCTGGATGCACCCGGCCTGCATGGTTCGGCGGCATTTAAACAGCAGGGGAAAATGTTTTCGATCGGTCCGGTGTCCGATGTGATCAGTTTGCACAATTATGAAGGCCTGGATTCCGCTTTCAGCGGGGGATCGCGCACGATCGGCACGGTTCTGGGCAGCGTGCGCGATGTCATGAATGCCTCCGAGCAAAGTTTCCCCGGATTCACTTACGAACGAAAGGCGCACTATTGGCACACCGAGGGAAATTTCGATTTCCTGCCGCTGGTGGCCTCGCAGCGCAAAGCCTCGTGGCGGTTTCAATTCTTCACCCGTGCGATTGCCAGCGGTTTGCGCAAAGTCTGCGTCATGGACCCATCCGGACCGGAGCAGGCCGCCATCAAGGATTACGTCGATGTCCTGCCGCATCCCTTCCCAATGCTACGGGCTTCGAGCGAGGTCAGGACGACGCTCGGCGCAGCTTCTGTGTTCCGCCATCCCGATGCAACCGATCCCGCTGCAGGTCAGGTATGGATTGCCTGGGCGGAACCCAGAAAAGGGGCGGCGGCGATTGTCCTGCCGGCCCGGCGTCCGCAAGTAACTCTCATCTGGGCCAATGGTTCGCATGCAGACCGAGCGGCCGTCGAGGGCAGCGTCACGATTGAACTCCCCGGGCACGATCACATTACGGAATCGGTGCTCGTCATCGATCGCCCCTGAAACGCGGCTAAGGAACGCTTAAGCGAGAATCGCCTTCACCACTTTTCCGGCAACATCCGTCAGGCGGAAATCACGGCCTTGGAATTTGTAAGTGAAGCGTTCGTGCTCGATTCCGAGCAAATGGAGCATGGTGGCGTGGAGATCATTGGCCGTCACCGGATTCTCCGCGACCTGATAGCCGAGTTCATCCGTGGCGCCATAAGTGAGGCCTGGCTTGACGCCGCCTCCGGCCATCCAGAAGGTGAAACAATTGCGGTGGTGATCGCGCCCGAATCCATCGTTTTTGCTGAGATTGCCCTGGCTGAAAGGAGTGCGGCCAAATTCGGTTCCCCAGATGACAAGGGTGTCTTCCAGCATGCCATGATTTTTGAGATCCTGAATCAGCGATGCGCAGGCGCGGTCCGCACTGAGGGATTGGCTGGGATATTTATCCGGCAGGCCCCCGTGGTGATCCCAGCCGGGATGGTAGAGCTGGATGAAACGAACGCCCTGTTGGGCGAGGCGACGGGCCAGGATGCAGTTGGATTCCAGACTGCCGGGCTTGCGGGATTTCTCGCCGTAGAGGGCGAAGACAGAATCGGGTTCCTTGCTGAGATCCGTGACTTCCGGCACGCTGGTCTGCATGCGGAAGGCCAGTTCGTATTGCTCAATGCGAGCTTTGGCATCCGCCTCCACGCCGTCCGTGACCGGCGAGAGCGATTGCATTTCCTTGAGGGTATCGATGACCCGGCGGGTGTCCTCGCGATGGGTTCCGGGAGGGTCGCCCAGAAAGAGGACGGGATCATGCGAGGAACGAAACTGCACACCCTGATACTGCGAGGGGAGGAATCCGCTGTCCCAGAGTCGGGAGGAAAGCGGCTGATCCACGGGATAATCACTGATGAGGGTGATGAAGGCGGGTAAATTTTCCGATTCACAGCCCAGCCCGTAACTCAGCCATGCGCCCATGCTGGGGCGGCCCGGCAACTGCGAGCCCGAGTTCATGAAGATCATGGCAGGGTCATGATTCACTGCGTCGGAGGTCATGCTTTTGATGAAGGTGATGTCATCGGTCACCTTGGCAGTTTCCGGCCACATGCTGCTCACCCAGGCACCGCTCTGGCCATGCTGCTTGAATTCATAGGGGCTGGCAGCGAGATAGAAATGATTCTGGTGGCCGGCCATGCCCGGGAGAAACTTATCCTTGCTGCCGCGCAGGGATTCCGGCAGTTCATTGCGGTGGTTTTTCTTCAGTTCCGGTTTCCAATCGAAGGCATCCAACTGGGAAACTCCCCCGCTCATGAACAGGAAAATGACGCGCTTGGCCTTGGCGGGAAAATGCGGGAGGTTGGAGAGACCGACCGCCTTGGCGCTGGCCCTGCCATTGATCAGTTCCGCGAGTGCCAGGCCACCCATGCCCATGCCAACCTTGTGCAGAAGTTGCCGCCGCGTGAATTGGTGCACGGGGAGCGGGCCGGAGCAGAGATGGGATGCGGGCATGATTGGTGGGGGGATTAAAATTTAAGCACGACTTCGGCTGAGTTCAGCAACACCCGTTGCACGGCACTGAGTGCCACGACCTGGGCGGCAGGCAGATTGGGATCGGAGGGATGTTCGCCATTTTTCTCAAGAAAGGCCTGGGCTGCTGCAGGGTCGGATTCATAGCGGGCGATTTCACCGGCGTATAATTTATCCATCGTGGCAAGCTCCGCCTTGGTGGCGGTGCGTCCGGTCCAGCGCCGGAATCCGTCCTGCAGTTGCAACGATTTGTCCTGCGGATAGGTGCGGATCAGGTCCTCGGCGAGGATGCGGGTGCATTCGATCAACTGCGGATCATTGAGCAGGGCTAGCGCCTGCAGCGGGGTGTTGGTGCGTTCGCGGCGCACGCGGCAGTATTCCCGGGTCGGGGCGTCGAAGATGCTCATCGAGGCTGGTGGCATCGTCCGCCGCCAGAAACTATACATGCTGCGGCGGTAAAGATTCTCACCATGATCCTGCTTGTAAACGTGCTGCGTGCCGCTATCCTCCCAGAGACCGGCGGGCTGGTAGGGAAAGACACTGGGGCCGCCGATCTTACGCACGAGCAGGCCCGACACTGCCAGTGCCTGGTCCCGAATCTGTTCCGCCTGCCAGCGATGATGCGGACCGCGCGCCAGCAGACGATTGTCCGGATCCCTGCCGATGGTGGCTGGATCCTGGGGTTTGATGGACTGACGGTAGGTGGCACTCAGAACGATCATTCGGCAGAGGCGTTTTACATCCCACCCATTTTCCCGGAAATCGCAGGCCAGCCAGTCGAGCAGGGCCGGATGACTGGGCAGCGCGCCCTGGATGCCAAAGTCTTCCGGAGTGGCGACGAGGCCCTTGCCGAAAAAGATCTGCCAGTAACGATTCACCGCCACGCGCGCCGTCAGTGGATTTTTGGGATGAGTGAACCACTTGGCGAGCCCCGAGCGGTCGCGCGGAAGCTCCGGCGGCCATGGCAGGATACTGGCCGGGGCATCCGGCTGCACTTCCTCGCCAGGCTGGTTGAACTGGCCGCGATTCAAAACGAAAGTCTTGCGGCGCTCGCCCTCATGCTCCCGCATGACCATCATCGTGCGGAGTTTTTTGGTGAAATCACATTCCTCCTCCAGCAGCAAATGCAAATCTTTGGCCAGAGCGGTGCTTTGCGGATCAATTTCCCGCAGATACCAATCGAACCAATCACCCTTCGAAGCATCCAGACCAGCCAGTTCCCGGACTTCCACTGCACTCAGCGCGCGGTCGAAAACCTTGAAATCATCGAGACTGGCATTGATCAGTCCGGAGTCATTTCGGCGACCTCCAATTTCCAAATTCACGAGCGAGGAAAGTCCGGCGTCCGCGACTTTCCGTGGATCAAGGTCTCCATTTTCAAATTCATACCGCAAGTCCAGGGTGAGGCAGTCGGCGATTACGTCGCAGGCCAGTTCCACACCATTCATGTAAATATGCATGCCTGCAGCACGACTGGTGCCATCGTAGACAGCAAGAAGGTGCGTCCATTTGCCAACGGGCACCTTGTCCCGGGCGCGGATCCGGATGGCATTGCCAGGCCAGAAATGGGCCAGACAGAAATCCGGTCGCATTTCATCGACTAAAAATTCGTAGCCCCGGCAGGCTGCGTCAACGGATCCCACAGTGTGGTGGAAAATGACGGCCCGTTTCTGGTCCTCATCCATCTTCAACCAGAGCCCCATGGAAAAGGGATCAGAACGGTGGAAATCTCCAATGCGGAGTTCCGGGTGATCCTTGGCGAGTTTGTCGTTCTTGTCGCTTTGCGAGGTGATTTTTTGATCTCCTTTGAGGAAAAGCGCCTTGCCAGTTGGACTGTCCACCCTTTTTACCACAAATTTGAAGTTCATTGGTCGCTCAGGATTGGCGACATTTTGAAGATCCCCGGCGTTCACTTTGCCCTCGAAGGACAGGTGGTCGGACGGCTTGGTGGCCAGGGGTTTGTTGCCTGCGGCCAGCCATTGTTGGAAACGGGCCTTTGCGGCTGGCTTGAGATCCTGGAGGGCTTGGACTTTGTCCGAGATTTGTTTTTTGAAGGACTCATGTCTTGCCTCCTCATCATCCTTGTAGAGAAACATCGCGGGAGTGGGGGTGGCATTCGTGAAGCGACTAAAGAGTCCTTGCTCATCAATGTTGTTGAGAAACGCCCCGAAGGAATAGTAATCCTTCATCGAAATGGGGTCGTATTTGTGGTCGTGGCACTTGGCGCACTCCATGGTCAGTCCCAGCAGGGCCGTCGCCGTGGTCTTGACGCGGTCGGCCACGTGGTCGCAGCGGAATTCATCCTCATCACTGCCGCTTTCGTTGCTCTGAGGATGGAGGCGGTTAAACGCGGTGGCCACCTGTTGATCCACGGTGGCCTGGGGCAGCATGTCGCCGCCGATCTGCCATTCCACAAATTTGTCGTAGGGAAGGTTCTGATTGAAAACGCGGATGGCCCAGTCGCGGTAGGGGAAATTATCTGAATCCGCATCCTCGTGCCGGCCAAAGGAATCGGCATATCTTGCAGAGTCCAGCCAGTCCAGGGCCATGCGCTCTCCGTAGTGTGGGCTCGCGAGCAGGCGATCCACCACTTCATGGTAGGGGTTGGGCGACTTGCTTTTTAAAAAGGCATCGATTTCCGCCAGGGTGGGTGGCAGGCCGGTGAGGTCCATCGAGACACGTTTGAGCCAGTGTTCGCGGTCGGCAGGCTCGGCGGGTTTGAGTTCGTGAGCCTTCAGAGTTTCCAGCACGAAGGCATCCATCTCCTGACGCACCCAGTCATTCTTTGCGGTGGTGGAGGGAAGGGGTGGTTTTATGAGAGGCTTGAACGCCCAGTGGACATCGTAGCGGGCGCCTTCGGTGATCCATTGCCGCAGGATTGCCTTCTCTTCATCCTTGAGCGCCAGGTGGGAATCCGGCGGGGGCATGAGGTCATCCTCATTGGTGGTGAAGATGCGTTTGATCAATTCACTTTCATCCGGCTTGCCCTGAGTGATGGCCGCTTCATACGCGGGTTCGGCGAGGTCGAGGCGAAGTTTGGCTTCGCGGGTTTTCTCATCGGCGCCGTGGCACTTGAAGCAGTTGGCAGCGAGGATGGGGCGAACCTGGAAATTGTAATCGATGGGTGCGGCGGGCGCCGCCGGCTTTGCGGGGGGCTTTGTTTTGCCTGATTTTCCCTGAGACTCCCCTTTTTTGATTTTGGAAACGGCAGGCTTGTCAGCACCACGGAGGTCCGTGCTGATGAAGGCTCCGATGAGGAAGATCAGGAGGAATAACAGGAATGACTTGAGCAATCGACGCATTACTGGAATTGAATTTGGGGAGGGAGGAGCAGGAGTGTAAGGGGCCTTGATAATGTTGTCTAATACGCAATTTCCGGACCAATGGATGCGCTCCAATGGATGCCCCGGAATTAAAGCTCCTCCGGATTCTGGAGCAGGGAGGAAATGCGGGAGAGCAGTCGTCCGGCGGCCCCGCCGTCGAGGACACGGTGGTCGAAACTGAGGGTCAGTTCGGCTTCCGTCACGGGAGTAAATTGGTGGGTGGCGGCGTCCCAGACGGGTTTTTTGCGGCCTGCGCCCAATCCCAGGACCAGATTTTGCTCCGGCAGCGGAATTGGGGTGGCCCAGACGATTCCGAAGGTCCCGAAATTCGTCACGGTTGCGATGCCCAGTCCGCGCGCCTCCGGCGGCAGCTTCCGGGTCCGGGCCCGGGCGACCAAATCATTGTAATACGCGACCATTTCCCGCAGGGGGCGCTGATCCACATTTTGAATGACCGGCACCAGCACTCCATCGTCCACTTCCACGGCGAATCCGATATCAATGGCCAGCGGGTGCACGATCCGATCGCCAATCAACCGTCCGGCCACGGCGGTATTTTCCGACAGTGCGATGGCCAGCGCGCGAATGACATACAGCGCGGGACCAGGCCGGGGTTCGTCCTGTTTCTTCCGGTGCTCAAGCATGGCATCGAGCGCCACCGGCGTGCCGACGGTTGCCAGGGGGCGCGCCCAGCTGCGCCGCATGGAATCGGCCACGGCAATGCGCATGGGGCTGGCGGGGGTCATGTGATGTTCATCCAATTTCCGGATGAAGGCCTCGAAATCTTCCACAGTCACCCGTCCGCCCGCTCCGCTTCCGGGGACGCCGGCCAGATCGCTCGCATTCAATCCCAGTTCGGCCATGCGGGCGCGCATCCGCGGGGAAATGTAACTGGCTCCCGTGGCGTTGACGGGCACGGGGAGTCCGGAGAGTGTGGGTTCGACCTTGCGCGTTTCATGGAGTTCCTGCGTGGTATCGATGGCAAAATGCGACCGCACGGCGTCCTCGGTCTCGCCGGGGGAAAGGGTGTTGACGGAATTTTCCTCAGCGATTCCGGCCCGCAGAGCATCCTCCTTCGTCACTTCCAGATACCCCAGCACGGCCCCCACCGGATAGCTGGTGCCAATTTCACAGACCCAATCGGTGACCTTGCCGGCACAGGGCGTTGTCACTGTCATCACCGCCTTCTGGGTTTCCACCTCCATCACCTCATGATCCGCCGGGACAAACTCGCCCACCTGCACCTCCAGTCGCATGATGGTGGCCTCGGCAATGGATTCGCCCAGCTGGGGCATGGTAATGGGGACTCGGCGCATAAAGGGTGACTTACGGGTAGTAAAAGCGATGAGGGATCGTGTAAAGGAATTTGCCGCGCATTTCCATGGTTGCATTCCGTCACACGAAGCGCAAATTCCGCCCCCCTCACGTGGCACGGGCTTCCAGCCCCGTCAGCCGAACCGCTCACCCGACCCGGCCAGCCCACGGACCACCCTCTCATCACAACCAGCCCATCATGTATCGCACCCACCATTGCAACGAACTCCGCCCCACCCACATCGGCCAATCCGTGACCCTGTGTGGCTGGGTGAATTCCGCGCGCGATCATGGCGGCGTCATTTTCATCGACCTGCGCGACCGCGAGGGTCTCACCCAGGTCGTTTTCCGCCCGGAGGAAAATGCCTCCCTCGCCGAGGCCTCCCACGCCCTGCGGGATGAATCCGTCGTCCAGATCACCGGCACCGTCGCCGCCCGTCTCGCCGGCACCGAAAACTCCGCCCTCGGCACCGGCACCATCGAAATCGTGGCCCAGTCGATGACCGTCCTCAACGCCGCCGAAGTCCTCCCGTTCCCGCTCGACCGTGAACTCTCCAACGAGGACCTGCGGATGAAATACCGCTTCCTCGACCTCCGCCGTCCGCGTCTCACTTCCAACCTGCGCACCCGCCACAAGATCACGACCGCAGCCCGCAACTACCTCGACCAGGCCGGATTCATCGAAGTCGAAACCCCGATCCTCTCCAACCCCACGCCCGAAGGCGCGCGCGATTTCCTCGTGCCCTCCCGGCTCAGCCCCGGCAAATTCTACGCCCTCCCGCAGGCCCCGCAGCAGTATAAACAACTCCTCATGGTTGCCGGTCTGGAGAAATATTTCCAAATCGCCCGCTGCTTCCGCGACGAAGACCTGCGTTCCGACCGCCAGCCGGAGTTCACGCAGATCGATATCGAGGCCAGCTTCATCGACCAGGAGGGAATCGTCTCCCTCGTGGAAGGCCTGCTCGCAGGCATGTTCAAAGCCGGGCTGGGCATCGATGTCCCGCTGCCCTTCCCCCGCATGACCTACCAGCAGGCGATGGACACCTACGGGTCCGACAAACCCGACACACGCTTCGACATGAAAATCACCGACCTCGGTGAAGTCTTTGCCAAGTCGGAATTCAAAATTTTCCGCAGCACCCTCGACGGAGGTGGTGTCGTCCGCGCCATCAACTGCAAGGGATTCGCCGGCGTCACCACCGGCCAGATGAACCGCCTCAACGAACTCGCCGTGCAGGCGGGACTTCCCGTCAAGACGCTCGCCTTCCTCAAGTGCGAAGGCGGCGAAATGAAATCGCCCCTCTGGAAATTTTTCACCCCCGCCGAACAAGCCGCCCTCGTGGAAACGATGTCCATCACGGAAGGCGACCTCGTCTTCTTCGTCGCCGGCCAGTGGGAACTCGTCAGCACCATCCTCGGCCGCGTCCGGCTGGAAGTCGCCAACATGCAGGAACTCACCAAGGACAGCAAAGCCTTCAACTTCCTCTGGGTCGTCGATTTCCCGCTGCTCGCCTTCAGTCCCGAAGACAACGCCTGGGTCGCCGTCCACCATCCCTTCACTCGTCCCAAGGCCGAGGATGTCCCCCTCCTCGACGCCGGTGATTACGGCAAAGTCCGCGCCGAAGCCTACGATGTCGTCCTCAACGGCTACGAACTCGGCGGCGGCAGCATCCGGATTCACGAGCGCGATCTCCAATCGAAAATGTTCAGCGTCCTCGGCATCAATGCCGAGGAGCAGGAACTCAAATTCGGCCACCTCCTCGACGCCTTCAAATTCGGCGCCCCCCCGCACGGCGGCCTCGCCCTCGGCCTCGACCGCGTCGCCATGCTCGTCAGCGGCGAAGACAGCATCCGCGAAGTCATCGCCTTCCCCAAGAACAACAAAGGCGCCGACCTCATGGCCGAAAGCCCCACCACCATCGACTTCAAATCCCTGCGCGATCTCTACCTCCAGAGCACCTATAAGGAGAAGAAGAAGGAGGATGCTCCAGTCGCGTAGAAAGCAAAGGACAAGGCCTGCCCTTGGTGATGCATCGGCCAGGAGGGCTCATGCTGAACAAAACCCAGGCCAGCGAACCTTCAAAAAGGGCAACGCTCGCCATGGGGTCATCGCCGGGCGGGACAAGTTGCGTTCCCTGACCAACCGCACGCTGGTCGCCCTGGCTGCAGGTTGCGCGCTGGTTTCCTCCGCCGACTCCGTTCATGGGACTGAGGCGGTTTGCCAAAAACCGCATACCTCTTCCCCTTTTCCCCGCAGCAATGGGAAGCTGTATTGCGTGGGGAAGAAATTCTGACCAGAGGGAGTCGGCCAGAGGGTGGAGACTCATAAAGGGACGGGCAACTTTCTCCTATTTGTGAGGATTCTTTCCGCGACCCCTTTTCACCTTTTCAAACGTTTTCACGATTCATCGACCCTGTTTTCGCACTAGAACCACCAAAAACCCTGCAGCTAAGAATACCAGCGTCCACACCGCAATAGTCGTGAAGGATTTTGGGCCGGAAGATTCGGTTTGGCCAGGTGCTGTTGTAGTTGGCTCATGGGACTTTTTAAATCCGCTGGATGCTGAACTGTTTTTCTCGGGGTCTGGAAGATTTAATCTCCGATTAAAGCGGATTCTAGATATACCCACAGTCTCGCCCATCCCAACCTGTAACTCGTCGAAGATGGAAGCTTGTTCAATCGTTCCAGAGGAAGCTAAAAAACCAGCGAGGGAGCTTCGTTCACTATACCCCCAATCTGCACCTTCAGAATGAAACAAGTCGATGGATGCCTTAAGTACATAGGCCGCTTGCGGGTAATCCGGGTGGGCTCCTAGCCAATACCAGATACCTGCGCGGATTCCTTGATGAACGGGATACCGCAGGAGTTCGACGAGCATGCTACCCGATTTTTCGTCTTGATTCATGTAACGCGCAACCTCCCTCACCCAATCCACCTCATCACCACCTGACATCAGGCAGGCATACACCGCCATTCGCTGTCTTTCCGGGAGAGTTGCCATTTGAGCTTGTGTAAGATTTTGGAGATAATTGCCTCTAGGCAGCTCGGACTTCATTAATTTATTTTCTGCGCCTTCAAAGGTGAGTTTACCTTCCGATGCTTGAATCATACCTGTGAAATAAATTACTAGAATGAAACTGATGATCTTGGTGAATGGTAAGCGTTTCATTGATTCAGTGGTTTTGAGATCTCAAATACTCTTTGATTTGAATTTCTTCATCCTCATCGAAACGTTTTTGATCTTGGTAATTGCGTCCTTCAGGCTCGCTCGGCACACCCATGAGATTTTGGCGCCAGGACCGTCCTCCCCCCTGCTTGTGACTTAGAGAAACAGAATGTCCTATCTCATGCGCAAGAACTTTTCCAGGCATAGGACAATCAAGGCATACAACTGCTTGTTCTCCAGGCCTTTCGGCCCAGCCAAGAGCGTCGGTTCCTGATGGGTGGCCCGTAATGAGAGGAACGCTTGGAACAAAAAAAACATACCTGGTTTTTCCTCCAGGTGGACGCTGATTGTAAACCCATGCAAAAAATAACTGAATATCGCCGACACTATAACCTTCAACCGGGGCGTTTTCTTGGATTATGCGTGGAGTGTTGTAGGCCAGGGTATTATTTTCAATGGCATTCCAATATTCGGAAGGTGTAACAATCGGATTTACGGTATTCCCTTCAATGAGTATTAAATCTACACCAATTTGGGCCCATGTCTCTCTGGCAGTATCGAAGGATTCCAAGATTCTTTTCTTATCTAGAGGCGCCACCACACCTCCTTGTGTCAGTAACATCAATTTACATTCTACTTTGTAATTAGGCCGTGGAATCCGAGCGATATGTAATTCGTCGGTAGTAGAGGCGTCCTCCAAAAGAAATTTTGCATATATCGACGCACCTGCTGGGCTAGCAATAGTTTGATCATGAATTGAAACATCATGTATAATTCCGAGCCCTGCTTTTCCATTATAACTTTCATCATCATCAGCATCAGCAACGAGAATGAATGGTTCTGTCTGCCAATAATCATCAACGATTTGCGCACCCAGGAAAGTTTCGTCGATCACGGTCCCATTGAGTGGACCAGAGTCCCATTTAGTTTGAATATTGACAACGCAGTTCGCCTGCGAGTGAGCTGCTTTTGGTATTCTCACAAATATTCGGTCTCTATCCACCGCAATAAAGTCATCCTTCACATGATCCGAAATGGGGTCGAAAGCAGCATCGCGCCACCGACACAATCTAGCAGAGTCCGTAAAAATTGGCGGTTCTTCTACGCTTACCTCATTTGATTTCAGTTTGCATTGCATTAGCCCCACAGGCTGTAGGCTGACCTCCGCTTCCAAACTGTAAGCACCAGCCGCCGGGGGCTCGGGGAATACTGGGACCAAGTCCTGTTTGGTATCTGAGAGTGTCTGCCCAGGCTGGCCAGTTTGTTTGGCAGGCACGGTGAGGGTGACGGTTTGGATTCCGGTGGTGATCCATGCGTCTTGGGCGAGTGGCGGATCATTGGCCCCTCTGTTCCTGGTGACCATGAGGAAGGTGACAGAGACCGGCTCGGTCTCGATGGGCTTGTGCTCCAGCCAGACCGCCGCATTCTCAACATCGGCGTACTGCCTGGGTAGCCACGTTTGGTAAACTTGAGTGGGAGTGTGGTCGAAACTGCCTTTTGCTACCACTGGTGCTAAGGTTGAGCGCAGGTAGGAGGACGTGGCGGGGGTTCCAGGGAACTGGGGTAATTCTGAGTCCACATGGTCACTCATGAGTTGGGGACTCGTTGGGGTGTACCAGTTTGTCCTTTGCGTCACGTATGGGAAAACCATGCCTAGAGGACCTTCTTTATAATTCAAGAGCTCCGGCCAGCGGATGTAATCAGTGCGGGTGGCCAGGGTTGTGGCGTCGGAGAAAAAAGTGGAACTCTTCCGTAAGATTACGAGTCTAGTAAAAGCCGGGGGATGCTTGGCCACATCATTGGGGTCGGTATTTCCTGCTGCTTCTTCAGCGTTTGTAAACCCATCTCCGTCAGCATCTTCAGCCCCAACGACGTAGATTCCTGAACTTGGCGGTGCAAATTGGGAACCCGTGGCGAAATTCTCTATCTCATACCAGTCTTGAATCCCGTTGCCGTTGGAGTCGATGGCGACGCGGCGGACTCGGGCGAATTTGGAATTGGAGGGAGTGTTGGACGGGGAGCTTGGATCGTCCGGGGTGAGGAGTCGGGCGAGGAGTTGGGGTTTGATTTGTTCGTAGATGCTGAGGTCGGCTTCGAGGGGAGGGTGCGCGGGGTCGGCGGTGGGGGGTGGGTCGGTGCTGATGGTGACGTGGACGTCCACCCAATAGAGGAGATGGGTGGTCAGGTCGGCCCATTCCAGCATGGAGAAATTCCGCGTTCCGGGCACTTGGGGTGGCAAGGGCTCGGTGAGGTTGGTCTGCCAGGCATTGGGACTTTCGTGGTCAGCGCTTTCGCGTTGTAGGAAATAGCTGGAGGATGCGCCGCCCTCCTGCATCCGGAGGGTGAGGCTGAAATGATTGACCTGCCAGGACCACCCGCCCGTGCCTGTGCCATTGCCGTTGGTAGGGGCGGCTTCGGCGGGTGGGGGTGGGCCGTCGCAGATGAAGCATTTTAGCTGGGTGCCGTTGCCGTAGAAGTAGCTGTTGGGGACGAGGGTCCAGGTGGCGAGGTCTGAGCTTTCTTCGACACTGTAGAGGTAGCCGGGGATGGTGTCGGTGCGGATGCTCCATTTCCAGGTTTCCTCAACGTAATCCGGGGCGAACTCGGCCGGGGCCATGGGTGGGGGCTCGGCGGGGGTGAACTGGGAATAAACGGGGGAGTCCGCAACGAAGGCAATGACGAGGATGGCGAGGAAGCGAAGGAAAGACGGGACACGGGTGGTGGTATTCATGGCGAGGCGTAGCGGGTTGGGCTTGAAGTGGACGGGGTTGGTTTTGTTCAATTTACAAAACGCCTCGCGATGAATGGGCCGATGGGGCCTCGCGTTACATACTGCGGTGGCTGCGGGTGTCGCTCCAGTCGCTGGAGCCGGTGGAGCCGCCGAGGGCGCGGACGCGGAAGAGGTATTCGGAGCCGGGGGTGAGGGCGTTGACGGGCATGGAGCGGGAGTTGGAGAAGAGGCCCGCACTGACCCAGGGGCCGGGGGTGCCGCCGGGGCCGATGAGGGCGCATTGGGGTTCGTAGTTGCGGGCGTTGGCGATGGGGGCCACGCGCATGAGGATCTGGCCGGAGTTGCCGTGGCGGAGGTCGGTGATCTCGGGCTTGGGCAGCGGTTGCTGGGCGTTGTTGGTGCTGACGGCGTCGAATCCGCTGGCGAGGAGTTTGGCCATGTCGTTGCCGTGGTTGGCTTGGACGTAGCCGGCGAGCTGGCGCGGACGCAGAGCGCGTGCGGGGTCTTTTGTCTGAATTGAATTGGCAAAGATAGCATTCATTTCGGTAGCGGGAAGCGGACGCTCGAAAGAGAGCGTAAAGGATTGTATGCGTCAATAAAAATTTTGGATGGGCAACCGGTCGCCATCGTTCGTTTTATTCTGCGGTTGATTTTGCGGTCCGGCTATGCTCACTTCGCAGACACTCCAACCCACGACTGCCATGCCCTTCGACCCTACGAAACCCGCGGCCAACTCGCCCACCAGCTCCGCAGAAATGCGCGACCAACTCAACGCGCTCAAGGCGCTGATCGATGCGCAAGGCGCGGGCCTGCTCTTCGGACGCGCGGCGGCAGACTGGACCAGCAGCGTGGCCACCTTCAGCGATGTGCCAGGCCTGGCCTTCGCCGTGGCAGCGGGGGAGAGCTGGCAGGCGGAAATCGTGCTGCACGCCATCAGCGGCACGACCGGCCAGGGCCTGAAATTCCGCGTCACGGGACCGGGCGCGGCGTCCGTAATGATCGCCATCACCGGCACGGGATCGAGCAGTTCAACATCGACAGAGAGCGAAGTGCAGACCGCCTTCTCCGTCGCCAGCCCCGCGAAGACCTTCGTGACCGGCTCCACACTCACCGGCGTAGTCCGCCTGCACGTAGCCGTGACCGCCGCCACCGCAGCAGGCACCATCCAACTCCAAGCCAGCAACAGCTCCGGCAGCGGCACCGTGACCCTGAAGGCTGGCTCTGATCTGGTGGCGCGGCGGAGCGGGGTTTGAATGGGGCGGGGTTTAGACAGCAGAATGGGAGACAGAAGAATGGCTGGATGAGTTCCACTGGTGAAGAATGCTTCTGTCTGGGCAGTCGTTCGAAGCGGGGCACTCGTTCTAAGCGGATGCGGCAGCACCCATGCCTTCACCCACTGGTCATGGATTGGCCGACCCCGGCGAGGGCGTTGACAGCGTCCAATCGGCCACCGCATTGTTCGTATCCATCCCAATCGGGCGCCGTGCCAGGCTGTAAATGTTATCATTCGTATCCGCCCCCGCGAATGGGGTCCCCTCCACCAGGTTCACCGTTC
>CALQSQ010000118.1 GCA_943333275.1 Akkermansia muciniphila | reverse complement strand
CAGGCCGAAGAATGTTTTAAAATTTGACTCGCTGCCGCCGCCCCTCCCGCTCGCCCTTCGGGTGCTGCTTCGTCGCAGCTGACTCACTCCGTTCGGCTGCAAAAGCGACCTCCGCCTGCGCCCCGTCTTCCATCAGAAAGAAGAGCGCGACGAAGCCCACATCCTCGTGTGCTTCCTGACCCTCGCGCTGTGGCGCACCCTTGGGATGTGGATGCCAATGGCGTAGGTCTCGGTGACGGAGGCGGGTGGCGATGTGCTTTAGGGACAGAGCGACTTTCACATCATCTTTTGCCGCTCCTTTTTCCAAAGAAGCCCTTGGCAGAGCTGGGAGGCGCCTGTTTCCCGCAGGGCGTGATGTGCGGGGGCGGGGTGACGTCGGTGGTTTTTTGGCGTTCGTCGAGGAGGCGGGTGGTGATGTGTTTTAGTCCGAGTTTGTTGAGGGTGGCGCGGAGGGCGGTGCGCATTTCGGGTTTATACCAGAAGAAGAAGCTGCGTTGGATTTGTTTTTCCTCGGGGGTTCGGGCGACATCGACTTGGCTACCGTCGTAGGGGTGGGTGCCGGTAGCGTAGATCTCGGTGGCTACGGTCATGGGCGTGGGGGTGAAGTCTTGGACTTGTTCCAGGCGGAATCCGAGATCCTTGGTTTTAAGGGCGAGTTCGGCCATGTCTTCGGGGCGGGAGCCGGGGTGGCTGCTGATAAAATAGGGGATGACGGGGGTGTTGGGTTTGCCGGCTTTTTTGGAGGCGGCATCGAACTTTTCCTTGAACTTGTAGAAGAGGTTAAAGGTGGGTTTGCGCATAACTTTGAGCACGTGGTCGCTGGTGTGCTCGGGGGCGACTTTGATGCGGCCGGGGACGTGATGGGCGGCTAGTTCTTCGATGTATTTTTCGTGACTGACTTTGACTTCGGGCGTGGTGCCTTTGTCGTGGAGGAAGAGGTCGTAGCGGATACCGCTGGCGACGAAGGCGTGCTTGACGCCATCGGTGTTGCGCACGGCTTCGTAGATGTCCAGCAGTGGGCTGTGATCGGTGTTCAGGTTGCGGCAAACGTCCGGCCAGATGCAGGAGGGGCGGATGCACTCGTCGCAGATCCACTGCTGTTTGCCCTTCATTTGATACATGTTAGCCGAAGGTCCTCCGAGGTCGCTGATGGTGCCCCGGAAGTCGGGCATTTTTTTGATGGATTCCACTTCCTTGAGGATGGATTCCTTGGATCGGCTAGCCACAAATTTCCCTTGATGGGCGGAGATGGTGCAGAAGCTGCAGCCACCGAAGCAGCCTCGGTGCATGTTGATCGAGTGTTTGATCATCTCGTAAGCCGGGATGGGGCCGCGCTTGCGATACTTCGGGTGCGGGAGTCGCGTGTATGGCAGCTCGAACGAGGCATCGATCTGGCCCTCGGTCATGACGGGGAATGGGGGGTTGATCACCAGCAGTTGTTCTCCGGTTTGCTGGATGAGTCGTCGAGCGTTGACTCGATTTGATTCGGTTTCGATGTGTTTGAAATTTTTCGAATAATGCTCGCGGTTGACGAGGCATTCATCGTGCGAGTGCAGCACGAAGTCTTCCCAGTTCTTGTTTTTTGCAGGCACTTGGCCGGGAGGAAGCAGCAGGGCTGTCTGCGGAACGGCTGCCAGCGAGGAAAAGGGCACGCCGCGTTTCAGCAGGCGGACGGTTTCCTTGAGCGGCAATTCGCCCATGCCGTAGATGAGCAAATCCGCACGACTATCGGCTAGAATGGAGGGCTTCAGTTCACCAGACCAGTAATCAAAATGAGTGACGCGACGCAGACTGGCTTCGATACCGCCGATCATGACGGGCGTGTCAGGGAAGAGGTCCTTGAGGATGTTGGAATAAACGGTGGTCGCATAGTCCGGGCGGAATCCATGCTGTCCACCGGGCGTGTAAGCGTCCTCGCTGCGGAGTTTCTTGGCGGCGGTGTAGTGGTTGACCATGGAATCCATGCAACCGGAAGTCACACCGAAGAACATCTTGGGCGCGCCGAGTTTCTTGAAATCGCGCAGGTCATCCCGCCAGTTAGGCTGGGCAATGATGGCCACTCGCAGCCCCTCGGCCTCCAGCAGGCGGCCAATCACCGCCGTGCCGAAGGCCGGGTGATCGACATAAGCGTCGCCTGAAACGATGATAACATCTAGTTCGTCCCAGCCGCGGGCCAGCACTTCGTCACGAGTCGTGGGCAGCCAGCGGGCCGGATTCCAAGTGGGATCACGGAAGGCAGGCAGGATGGTGTTGTCGTTGGTCTGGGGCACGGTGGAAATTTCCTTGTTGGAATTGAATCTACTCCTTCGGCCTTCGGAAGGAAAGCTCAACAGGCAATTATCCCAACGCCAAGTGCAGAAGGTGCGGGGCTGGCCTGGAGGGCAGCGGCACCGCGATTTTGCGAGCGACACGCCGAATGACGCGTGTGAGATTCGCCCGAGATCCCTCCGGATTTCTCCAAAGGCGTCTGTCAGTGTCCTGGCCTGCGAATCCATATTTCACAGAACTCGAATAACCAACCCATCAAAATCCATGCGCACGTTCCTCCGCAGCTTCATTTGCAGCCTTTCACTCAGCTTGTCCTGCGCCCCACTGCGGGCCGACGACAGCCCGCAATGGCTGACCTACCCTGGTGGCGACGGGCCTGGAAAGGGTAAGAAGATCGTTTTGATTGCGGCGGATCAGGAGTATCGCAGTGAGCAATCGATGCCGATGATGGCGAAGATTCTTAGCAAACATCATGGGTTTGATTGCACGGTGCTCTTCGCGGTGAATGACAAGGGGGAGGTGGATCCGACGATGCCGGTTTATCCGGAGAAGGGCAAGGAGTTCAAGGAGCATCACATCCCCGGGCTTGAAAATCTCGCATCGGCGGACCTCGTGGTATTCTTTCCACGGCTGCTGACACTGCCCATGGCAGAGCGGGAGATGATTGTGAAATACATCGATTCGGGCAAACCCATCATTTCCCTGCGGACGGGAAATCACGGATTCCACGCCGCGCTGCCCTACAAGATCAATGGCAAACAGGTGGACTGGGGCAACGATGTCCTGGGAGGATCGTTCATGGGGCATCATGGCAACTGGCATGCGGATTCCACGCGGGGGAACATTGTGCCGGAGCAGAAGGACCATCCGATTTTGATTGGGGTGAGTGACATTTGGGGGAATTCCGACGTTTACCGGACCTACAAGGAGGGTGGAAGTTTGCCCGAAGGATGCACGGCACTGGTCTGGGGTCAGCCGCTGCTGGGACGGAAGCACGACGATGCTCCGAACCCCAAGCTGGAGCCGCTGCCGGTCGCGTGGTTTAAAAATTGGCGGACAAGCGACGGCAAAACCGCCCGCGTTTTCCAATCCACCATGGGGAGCGGCAATGATCTGGAAAACCCCGGGCTGCGGCGGCTCATCATCAACGCCAGTTATTGGTGCATGGGGATGGAGGAATCCATCACACCTAATCGCAGCGTGGAGATCGCTGGCACCTACAAGCCCCTGGAAAGCGGCTTTAATTACGAGGAGCTTGGAGTCGTTCCGAAACCGGTTTCGGCGTACAAATAGCTGGAATGGTTGGCACTGCTGGCGGCAGTCTGTCGTGTCGCGTCATCACATCAAGCCCTTTTGAGGGGTTGCGTGATGGGGAATTTCCTCCACGTTCCGCTGCACATGTCCGATAAGACCCTGCCTGAACTCGAACCTGAAACCTCCACGACCGAAACGGATCACGGGGCATATTTCGACCCCCCGCGTCGCAGCATCTGGAAGAAGCTCAAGCACCTGACGGGCACGCGCGAGCGGCAGAGGCTTCTGCCAGTGCTCATCAAGGTGTATGCCGGCTTCAGTAAGATGGGTGGTTTGGTGGCGGAAGAGGAGATCGAATCGAGTCTGGGATTTTTGCGCTACGATTATCCCGAGGCGATGTATTCGGAACTGCAGGATCTCTATCGGGGAGCGTTGCGCGAGCCGCAGGATTTGAATCAGATCGCCCAGGATCTGGCGGCGGAGTTGAGCATTGAGGATAAAATTTTGCTGGCGGCCCAGGTGTATGTGCTCATTTCGCACAACAAATTGCAGGATGCCGAAATTGCCACCTTTCACCGGTTTACCACGAACCTGGGAGTGGCGCATGAGGCGCACGGCATCGTGCATCAATTAACGCCCGATGCGGAGGCTCCGGCCACGGGAAGCCCGGACTTTGCAGAGGTGCTGGAAACCCTGCTGATCCGGCCCCAGGAACCGGCGGATTTGTGCCTGGACACACTGGCCCTGGGCTATGAAATCTGCGTCTTTCGTTTCCGGGCCCTGATGCTGCTGAAGAACACCGGACATGCCATGGTGATTGCGCGGGGACACCAATTGCGTCCCGGCCAGTTTCTGCGCCTTTACGAAGGACAGCGAGTGGTGCTCGGGGACACCGTACTGGATTTTCAGGATCTGGTTTTTTATCTGAATGCCAAGAAGGGTGTTTCCTCCACGCAGCTCTTTCTCAGCCTGGGCAGCGCGGACCATCCCTTTGTGGAAAAGGTCCGCAGCAAACTCAGCGTGCTGCAAATTCGCTTCGGCCTGCATGTGGAGGTCGAGGCATTGCAGGACTCCAATATCCTGGTGGCGGGTCATCTGCTGCCCCGCAGCAAAAATGTGCGCGTCCACCTGAGCGAACGGCTGCAGTTCGCGGATCGCAGCGAGATTATTTTCAGTGACCTGCGGCGCCGGGCCCGTGAAATGGGAGGTCGCTTCGACCTGAGCCCCACGAAGAGCGAATACCTTGTCTCCAATAATCCCGCGCTGCTGAGCCCCGGAGATATTCTCCTCTCACCATCATTACGAAGTGAGATCCTCCTGCGGATCCGTTGCAATTACGAACAAAAGACCGGCGAACTGGAGGTGCTGCGCTCCTCCCGGGTGATCCTCGTTGAACGCCAGCCCGTCAAGGACCGGGCTCCGCTGGCCGACGGGGCCATGATCGTGCTGGGCGAGGGGCAGTGTCTGCGATGCCATTTCAGCGACCACATCATCGAGGAGGAGCGGAACATCATCCGCCACATGGAGGTGGCCAATCTTTCCCACCAATACGGCCGGAAAAACCCCGCGCTGGATGCCGTGAGCTTCAGTGCACGGCGGGGAGAAATGATCTGCGTCATGGGGCCAAGTGGTTGCGGCAAGAGCAGCCTGCTGCGGGTGCTGGCGGGGCACCAGAAGCCGCTCAAGGGCAGCGTGATGATGAACGGACTGCCGCTGTATTCCAATCTGGAACAACTCACCGGCTACATTTCCTACATCCCGCATGAGGAGGCATTCGATCCCCTCCTGACCGTGGAGGAAAACATTCGCTACGCATCGGCCGTGCGCAGTCCGCACCTTTCACCAAAGGATCTCGACAGGCGGGTGGAGTCCAAGCTGGTGGAACTCGGCCTGCACGAGCGACGGCACGGGCTCGCGGGAACACCCGAGGAAAAACGTCTCTCCGGCGGCGAACGCAAGCGTCTAAACGTGGGCATGGACATGATCACACCAGCGGATGTTTTTCTCTTTGATGAACCCACCTCCGGCCTTTCCTCCAAAGACTCCGAGCATGTGCTCGAAATCATCCGCGGACTGGCCCACAACAAGATTGTGTTTGTGAGCATTCACCAGCCGAGTGCGCGTTTGTTTCACCTGTTCAACAAGGCGCTGCTCCTGGACAAGGGGGGCAAGGTCGTGTTCTTCGGCAAACCCGAGGAAATGCTGGACTATTTCCATTCCGCCTGGAAGGAGGAAATCATCAAGCCCCTCGCCGAGGCCAACAGCCTGCTGGGAAAAGCCAAGTCATCCGCGCTTCCCACCACGGATCCCTCCTCGCCGGAATTTATCTTTGATGTCCTGGAAACCCCGCTGCGCGATCTGGGGGGGGATGTGATCTACGAGGAGGATGCCCGCCATCACACTTCGCCGGCCCGGCGGTTCCCCCCCAACTTCTGGCGGGATCGCTACCAGACCTATTCTGTTTTCAAGGAGGTGCGGGAACCAAAACTGCGCCGGGCAGCGGAGACTGCCACCGAGTTGTCACTGCCGGCAGCGGAAATGGAGACCCCGCGACCGGTGCGGGATCGCGGCGTGGTGCTCGGGGTCATGATCAAGCGGGCCTTCCTCAGCAAATTCCGCAACCGCGCCAATCTCATGACCACGCTGCTGGAGGCACCCATGCTGGCGCTGCTCATTTCCTACGTGCTGAGATTTGCGGAGGATGGGACCTACACCTTTGCCGCAGCCTTCCACATTCCCACCTATCTGTTTCTGACGCTGGTGGTCGGCATGTTTCTTGGCCTGACCAACAGCGCGGACGAAATCATCCGGGACCGCATCCTCCTGCAGCGCGAACGCAACTACAACCACAATGTGGGAGGGTATGTGCTGGCAAAATTCACCGCCCTGGCCGCCGTGTGCCTGGTTCAGGATGTGATTTATCTGGGGATTGGAAATGCGATCCTGGAGGTGCGGGACATGTTTCATATCTATCTCTTCTGGATGTTCCTGACCTCGCTCTGCGGCGTGGCCATCGGGCTGCTGATTTCCAGTCTGGTGAAGGACGGCAAGACCGCGATCAATATCATTCCCCTGCTGCTCATTCCCCAGATCATCCTGGGCGGTGCGCTCATCAAGTATGAGGAAATGAATCGGAATCTGGACTTCGTCTACAGTATCCGGCGATGGATCGCTCCGGATCAGACGCAGAACGAAAAGGAGCCCAGCAGATTGCGCGTGCCAGTCATCTGTGAAATCATGCCCCTGCGCTGGAGTTATGAGTCCCTGGTGCTGGCCCAATCCACGCTCAATCCGTATGACTCAGCCCAGGATGACTTGGACGACCGCATCCACGAACTTAGCGGGCAGGCCGTTCTCACACCACAGCAGGAAAACGAACTGCGCCAGCTTAAGGAGGCGCTGGCCCTGGTCTCCGGACTCGAGGAGCGAACGCCCGATGCCGTCAAGCGGCGCCTGGCACGGCTGATGGAGGAGGTGAGAAGCGGAACGTTTGATGCCGAGAAAAACCGGCCCAAGCTTCTGGATCAAAGCATCAGCGCGGAGGAGGTTTATCAGAATAAAAAAATTTCCGACCTTGTGCATAAGGCGGAATTCGAACGCACGGATGTCCGCAACAAGGGAGCCAAGCCCAACGTCTTTTTTGGCAAGCATAAAAGCTATCTGGGGAGAGAACACAACACCATGGCAGCTGATGCGATGGTGTTGTTGATTTTCATTCTAGCCCCGCTGATGATGCTTTATTTTTCGCTCCGGAGGCAGCTCAGGAGAGTTTAAAATAGCTGAGAATTTGCGTTGCCACCTTCCGAAATCTCCCGACATAATTCCTGGTTCGCCGGCCTAATTCAAACCGGGGTATCACCTGTAACCCAACCTTATCACCTCATGAAATTTCAATATCTTTCCACCCTGGCAGCCGCAGCCTGCCTGATCACCCTCAGCGCCTGTGACAAGGCCAAGGAAAACGCCACCAATCTGGAGCAAAAAGCCAAGGAAACTGCTGCCAAAATGGAGGACAAAGCCAAGGAAACTGCTGCCAAAGTCGAGAACAAGGCCAAGGAGGTGATCAAGACCACCGAGGAGAAGACTAAGGAAATCGTGGACACCGCGAAGGAGAAAATTGCGAATGCCGTTGGATCCACGGATACCTACGCCGAGGCCGACAAGGCCGCCTTTAACGCCGCGCTCGAGCCCGTCAAAAAGCTCTATGAGGAAGTGAAAACCGCGGGCCAGTCGGGCGAACCACCCTTTGACAAAATGAGCGAATTCATCGCTGCGATGAAAGCCATTCCCACCACTGGAATGCCCGCCGAACTCCAGGACGCCATGGCCGCCGCCAACGACAAGGCCGAGGAACTGATCGAAACCATGAAACCCCTCGCCGCAGATCCAGCCGCAGCCACCCCTGAGGTTCAGGCCAAAATCGGTGAACTGATGACCGAAGGCAAGGCACTCGGGGAGAAGGCTATTGAACTGGCTGCCAAGCATGGCATCGACCTCAGCTTCATGCAGTAGGGTTCACCAACGGATTTACTATCGCTAAGGGTCGGCAGCAATGCCGGCCCTTATGCTTTCGTGGGATTCTGCAAACTTCCACCCGGCGAGTTTCATTGACAAGCCTGCACATGTTCCGCTATGTCATGCAAGCACCCCTTTCTCCCAGCAAAATTATGAAACAATTCCTTCCCCTCCATCTCACCTTGCTCGCAAGCGCCCTGGCGCTTGCTCCGGCCCGGGCTCAAAACGCACCACCCCCACCCGCTCCGCCGATAAATCCCGGAACCCCGAAGGATGAACCCACTGATGAGGACCAGTTCAAGACGCCCGAGGAACGCCGCAATTATGCCCTTGGCATCTTCCTGGCGAATCAGCTGCGCCGCCAACCCACTGCCGACAAAGCGGACCTGGACCAGGTGGAGGCGGGATTCAAGGCGGGCCTGGCGGGCACCACCAGTTCGGATTTTATCAGTGGGGCGTCATTGGCAGCCATGTTGAAACAGGACGAACTCAAGGTCGATCCCGAGCAACTCATGGCGGCACTGCGCGAAATCATGGCTGGCGGCAAACCCCGGCTTTCCGAAACGGACATCCGCAATGAAATGCAGCTCGTTCAACAGGAGGTCATGCAACGCCGTCAGGAAAAGAACAAAATTGAGGGTGAAGCTAATCTGAATACTGCGGGGGAATTCCTGGAGAAAAATGCCAAGGCCGAGGGTGTGGTCACCACTCCATCCGGATTGCAATACAAGAAAATCAGTGACGGCAAGGGTGAGAAGGTCAACCCTGAGGACATGGTGATGGTGAATTTCGTGGCCTCGGTTGCCGAAGGCAAGGAGTTCGATAAAACCCAGCCCGGCAAACCCCGTTCCATGCCGCAAACCCAGCCCAAAGGCTGGCAGGAAGCCATGCAAATCATGGATATTGGCTCCAAATACCAATTTTGGATTCCGCCAGCCCTTGGTTTTGGGGAAATGGGCAAGCCGCCGCAGATCAAACCCAACGTGGTATTGGTTTATGAAGTGGAACTGGTCGGCACCGCCCCCGCCCCTCCCCCGCGTCCGCAGAACCCCGGTGCCTCAACTCCACCCGTCGCCATCCCTGGCGGCGTCCCCGGAGTGACCCCGGTGAAGCGCAATCCCATTTCAGCAACCACCCCACCCGTGAGCATTGACATTCCGCAGAAACCCGCCACGGAAAAGCCTGCGTCCGAGAAACCCAAGGACGCGCAGAAATAATCCGTAAGGCATGGCACTTGTCCGGTGCCAGACTGTGACCGCTTGAGCGGCGGCCCGCGACTGAATCAACGTGATAGAAATGGGATCCTTATTTCCCAATCAGATACCGTGATTCCTGCACTTTCACAATCCGGTTGCTGGCTTCCCGGAGGTGGGCGCGGCTGTAGGGATCAAGGTTGGGCAGGTTGGCGACATTGTTGAGTTTGGCCTTGAGTCCATCGAGCTGGGCCAGAGCCAGATCGCTGACAGGTTTGGCGGCGGATCCGATGAGCTTGCCGCTGGCGAGATCGATCATTCTTTCGAGATGTTCGCGTTGGAGGTTGCGCTGCAGGCTGCTGATCAGCGGCATGCGACTGGTGTAATTTTTGGCGGCATCCACCTTGTCCAGTTCATCCCAGATGCTGTCGCGGATACTATCCAGCAATTCAGGGAGGGTCAGGGCATCCTGATCGGCGGGGGTGGCAAACTCGTTGTCGAACACGCGGCTCAGCGTTGTGGGATTGAGCAGGAGGCTGAGCACGGAGGCCTGAATGCCACCGATCTTGTCATGAACGCCCCAGGTGGGGTTTTCGAAGGTATTTTCAAGATCGAACCATTTGTCGACTGAAAGGTGGGCGAGCAGGTCGGGTTGCAGTCCGTAGGCTTCATCGGTGAAGGTGTTGTCGTTGATAAATTTCAAAGCCGCACGCTGGTCGGCGGCGGGCACGACTTCGATCGGACGACGTTCATTGGGATCCCCTTTGTGGTCACGGTTGATGAAACTGCCGCCGAGCCACCCGCCCATCATCATGATGGAACGCACCTGGGTGGTGAGGGTCAGTTGATACCCGCGGCGGGCCTTGCTCCATTTATCACCGGCTTTGACAAACTTATCCACAATCTTGGCGCGTTGTTCCTGGGCCAGGAGCACCTGGTTCTGGGCATAGCTGAGCGGATCCTTGGCAAAATCGTAACGGCGGGCGAAGGGATCTGGGCCCCAGGTGTCCTCATCAGTGGCAAAGACCAGCTGCGGTTCGGCGACACGGGCCAGCACGGGCTGGAGGTCCTTGCTAAAGGAATATCCGTATTCGATAGCCCATTCATCATAAGGGCCGACACCGGACATGCCGTAATCCCCCTGGGGAATCTGGTTTCCAGCGACGATATTGATGGGGATGTAATCCATGACGGAGCCGGCCAGGGGCTTCTTGCCTTTGACTTCGTCGCTGTTGATCTGGGCAAAGGTGTAGATGCTGGATCCCTTAAAATTATGCCGCAGGCCCAGGGTGTGCCCAACTTCATGCACCGTCAGATTCATCAGCAGTGGTCCAATGAAATTTTCCGGAATGCCATCGATCAGCTGGTCCGCACCCTCGGCGTTGATGCCCTCGGCAGCTTGGATTTCCAATTGCATGGCCATGTTGGCCAGACCCTGCGTGTTGGCATTGGCGTAGGAACAGAAGCCATTTTGCTGGCTGAAGCGCCCGACCAATCCGTCCAGTTCGGAACTGCCCAGCATGCCACTTCCAGCCATGGCCATGGGATGGCCGCCGAGCGGGGGGAGGGATTCGCGACTGCGGGACTCAATCAGTTGCTGACGCTTCTCCGGGGCGGCGAGGCGGACGCGCGGATCCCAGTTGGGGTTCTGGTAGAGCCATTCCAGGGTCTCGGGCGTCGTTCCCTC
Source organism: Akkermansia muciniphila (assembly GCA_943333275.1). Lineage (GTDB taxonomy): Bacteria > Verrucomicrobiota > Verrucomicrobiia > Verrucomicrobiales > V1-33 > JAGNEJ01. The sequence continues at coordinate 5,735 of CALQSQ010000118.1, read as the reverse complement.
CAGCGCGAGTTGGGGGACGATCTCATTGTAATTTGTCCACCAATGCCGGATCCATCCATCGGTCAAAATGATGTCGGCATCAAGAATCTGACCGGTAAGCGGATGAACGCGGCTTGGCCCGATGGCGGTGCCGGCCCCATTGCTCAGCCAGCGGATGAAATTATACCGCACGTCCTCGGGATTTTTCTCCATGTTCTCACCGGTGGCCTGATCCTGGAACCGCACTTCGATGGCATTGACGAGGCCAACTTTTTCAAATGCCTTGTTCCAGAGCAACGCGCCGTCCTTGACGTAGCGGCGATAGCGGATCGGCGTGCTGTGCTCGACGTAGAAAATGATCGGGTTCTTGGGTGGGCTCAATTTCAGACTTTGATCGGCCTTTTCCAGGAACCAGCGGTTGACGTAGCGGAGGCGGGTCTTATCGACCTCAAATTTTCCGTAATCGGTGAAGAAGGTGGTGAAGAAACCCACGCGATCATCGGCGAGGCGGGGTTCGTATCCGGTGGAATCGGGCATGAGGCTGAAGCTGTAGTGAAAGGCCTTCAGCTGGCCTTCAGCCGAGGGAACCTCGAATCCAACTTCCGTGTTCAATGGAAATGCCTTCGCGGTGCGGATCGTGGCCAGATTGCGGTTCAATCCCCGGGCACCCTGGCCAAAAAATTTTTCGGCAAAACCCACGCAGAGTTCATTCATGTCGATGACTGGTCCGCCGCGCGGAACCCATCCGAGGATGGGGACGTCCAGAATGACCCTGTCCGTGAAAAGACGTTTCACGGATCCCTGGGACTCCTGGTCGCCCGTGCTGCGGATGGCCAGATTGGGAACTGTCAGCGCCAGGCGCTTGCCGTATTGTTTCCAGTAAAAGTAAATATCCCCCGCCTGCAGACCGGCATAGGATTCCCCACTGGCCACGGTCAGAGCCACGAAATGCTTCTGTTGAGCGAAGGCCTGGGGCAACTCACCCAGCAGGCGCTGGTCCTTGGGACGTTGGTAAAGGGTGTAAAACGACTTCGCGCCATCTGCCGTGGAGACCACCTTCTCGAATCCCTCCAGCACCTTCTCGATGGGAGGGTAGTCCTGTTCGGCGGGGGGCTGCGGTTGCGCCGCAGGCGGGGCTGGTGCCGGAGCCGGTTGTGGCTGGGGAGGATTTTGCGCCTGAGCCAAGCTGGCCAATGCGGCGACCAGGGTCAGCGCGGCAGCAGGAAGGAATGGATTGGGGGACAGCTTCATTAATTAGGAGGATTTGATAATTTCTGATTTTACAATAATGAATCAACGTGAAAATTCCAGTAATTCTATCAAATTCAGCGCTGAACGCAAATAGAAACGCTTCCCAACGGGGATTTTGTTCAACGCAACCACGGGAGACTCAAAATTGAGACAACTCGCCGATTTCATTGCTGGCAGGAGGATTCCCCGGATGGTTCAGGGGGCATCCCTACCGCCGCTGGTGCCGCCAGAAGAGGACCAGACCGATGGCCCCGAAGAGGAAATTCGGCAACCAAACCCAATACTGCGGGTAATATTCCGCCTTATCCTTCCAGACGGCTCCAAGCATGATGAAGGCGAAATAGAGGATTCCAACGAAGAGGCTGAGCACGAATCCGGCGGACGTTTCCCGCCGCTGCGCGGAAATGCCGAAGCAAATGCCCACCAGAGTCAGGGTGAGGCAGGCGAGGGAGCGGCTGAAGCGGGAGTTGTATTCGGTGAGGGACTCGGTGCGCAACTTTTTGCGATCCTGGTCGTTTTTCATGCTGTCAAGCCATCCGCGCGCCTGCTCGCTCGCCGGGGTCTGGCGCAGGGCGGGGTCAAATTGCGAATCGCGAAAGACTTCCTTCAACTCGCCGAGACTCATGCCGTCCACGCGGGGTCGGTTGGCTTTCTCCCAAAATTTGGATAGATCCGCAGGGAGGGGGGAATTCGTCGTGCTGACCGGGCCTTTCACCTCCATGGCCCCCCGGCGGATGATAGTGGGATCATTGGGGTCGGGGACCTTTTCGTAATCGTAGGTGAAGAGTTGGAAATCTGTATAGACCATTTCCACCCGGCGCAGTTCCCGATTGGGCACGATCTCTACATCCTTGGCCATGGTGATGGGGCCGGGCTCGGGCGGTTCCGTGTCCGTCAGCTGGACGCCCACAAAATTTTTAAGGTGATTGCCCTCCTTGGACTCGCAGTACATGACGTAGCCGGGAATCACATCGATAACCTGCTGGGCCTCGAACAGCTTGACCGGATCGTTGAGGGCGAATTCGTAGCGCTGCGATTTGAGCTGCTTGGACGCATCCGGGGCGATCTGGACGTTGATATAAAAGCAAAGCAGCGAAAGGGCGCCGGCTACAAGCAGCACCGGCCAGCAGATCCGCAGAAGGCTGAGACCAGCCATACGCATGGACGTCAGTTCGTTGTCCGCAGACATCCGGCCGAACACCAGCAGCACCGAAGTCAGGATTCCCCAAGGCACGGTGTAGGATAGCGTGAAGGCAAACATGTTCCAGACCATGGCCAGGAGCTGATCCATCGGGAGCGCATCGCTCGCCAGCAGATCGAGGAGTTTGCGGAAAATCTGCCCCAGAACCAGAATCACACTGAGGACCGCGACCGCTATGAACGTGGACGTGAGAATCTGACGCGCGATGTACAGATCAAGCGTGCGGAAGGGCAGCCAGCCAGCGGAACGTCGGAGGAAGCTCATACAGGAAATGGTCGAAGGAACGGAATGCGCGATGTTGGAACGGAAATACGGGGGAGGCAAGCTGGGATTGGAGCGAACCATGCTGCGCGTTCCCGTTGCGTTCATCAGGGGATGATGCGATGAACGCAACAGTCATGCCCATCCCGCCAGATGCCCTTCACCAGATCCTCCTGCTCCGCACCCTGGAGGAAACGGATGCGCTCGGAAAAGTCATTCCCATCGATGCCCGTGAGCAGGCCACACGCCAGGCTTCGCAAAGCCCGCATTTTCTGACCGACCGAGCGAATTTCCTGATGCAACGCGGGGGCGAAAATCTGGCACGCATCGTGGGGCGAGTCATGCACCCGCCATGGCAATGCTTGAAATACGCAGGCTGGGGCATCATTCTGGGCGCGGGAATTTTGGGCTGGTGCACCAATGAACTTGGATTGGACCGGGTCGTGGACATTCTCGCATTTCCCCTCCTCGCGCTGGTAGTATGGAATCTCCTCGTTTGTTCATTCATGCTCCTCCCTCATCGCGGGAAAAGCTCCTCGGTTGCCAAGCCCCTGTTCACCTCCGTGCAACTCAGGAATCAGCTGGAGAAGCATTTCGTGGGTGAAACTGTGGATGCTCCGCAGCGGGACCTGCTGACACGCTCCCTGGTGACGTTTTTCCAGAATTGGCAGTCGCGAACCGCCCCCGCCTCCAAAGCCAGACACCATCTCATCTTCCACGCCGCCGCCCTGATGCTGGCGGGAGGAATTGTCGCGGGCATGTATTACCATGGCTTGAGAAAGGAATACCGGGCGTCGTGGGAAAGCACTTTTCTTGAGCCTTCCACTCTCCATTCCGTCCTGAAGGTCGTGCTGGGGCCAGCCTCCGCGGTCACTGGAATTAACATCCCGTCCGTGGAGACGCTGGCGGAAATGCGCACTTCGCATTTGGACAAAGCCCAACCCGTTGGCGGTAATGCCGCGCCTTTCATTCACCTCTGGGCCACCACCGCAGGATTGTTCATCGGACTACCGCGTCTGCTCTTGCTCCTGCTTGCCGGCCGCCAACTCCACAAAAGCCGTCCTGACGATACTTCGATGCTCGCCTCTCTCGAAGAACGCTACCGCGCCGAGGCCGCCGGCCAAACCTCGCTGGTCACCGTCCGCCCCATCTACTACGAACCGGATTCCGCCTCCCAGGAGGCCATCCGACTCTGCGTGCTCCACCTCTGGGGCGGCAAGACCCGGCTTCATTATCTGCCCAAGGTGGAAATGGGCGAGGAGGAGGAGGGACTGAAAGCGGAGGCCTCTCCAGAGTCCAGCACCGTGCTGGCATTCTCCTTCGCCACGACGCCGGAACAGGATGTGCACGGCGAATTGATTCGGAACATGGCTGCCCGCTCCCGCTCGCTTCTGGTCATCACGGATGCGCTGAGTTTCGCGGCGCGGCATCACGCCTTGCCGGAATATCAGCAGCGATTCCACCAGCGGCAGGAAGCGTGGCATCGCGTCATTTGCGATGCCATCCCCTGGCTCACCATCACTCCTGAAATGTTGAAAAATCCCCTGGAAATCCTCGACCCCATTCGCGCCAAGCTCCATTCCACCGCTAGGACCAAAGATGGGCGATAACGCTGTCGGCCACCATTTTACCCCGCTGCGTGAGACACAGTCGACCCTCCTGCATTTCTGCCAGTCCCTCGCTGAATAATTCCTCCACCTGCTTTTCCAAGCCCGCCAGCCATTGAACATCCACACCCCTGGCGGTGCGAAGTTCCAGCGCCAGGCGTTCACACCGCCACTGATCAGCCGTAAGGTGCTCGGCTTCCATCGTCGGGGATTCCTCACTTCGGACACACCGCACGTAAGCTGCGGTGTTCGACACATTTTTAAGTCGAACCCGGTCAATCGTTGACACGGCACTCGGCCCCAATCCCAAATAATCCTCCCCGCGCCAGTAACCGCGGTTATGGAGCGATTCACTGCCCTCCCTGGCATAGTTTGAAATTTCATACTGCGCATACCCGTCCGACCGCAGCCGATCCATCGCTTCGGAGAAGAATGCCTCATCCACATGCTCATCGCGTGTGTATTCACCTTTCTGGAAGCGCTCGAAATAGGCCGTGTCCTCCTCGTAGGTCAGGTTGTAACAGGAAATATGATCGGGTTGCAGGGCGATCGTCTTCTCCAGCGACCCGCACCAGGCTTCCAGTGACTGCCCGGGAACAGAGAACATCAGGTCCATACTCACCTTCGGAAACTGCGCCGCACGCAGCATTCCGTAGGCCTCCTCGGCCTCCGCTGGCGAATGATCGCGACCAAGCGTTTGCAGGGTGCCGCTGTCCCATGCCTGCACCCCCAGACTGGCGCGGGTAACGCCGTGTTGACGGAACATTTCCAGCTTCGCCGCCGTCAGGGTGACCGGATTCATTTCCACCGTCCATTCCAGTGGCTTCGGATTACCCAGCGCCGTTCGCAAAGCTGGAAGAAACGATTCCAAGGCACGCACACTCAGCAGACTCGGCGTTCCCCCACCCCAGTAAATCGTTTCCAAGGCCAATCGATCCCTCCACAACTTCCGCGCCTGCTCCGCCTCCTTGACAATGGACTGCAGAAACGCCGCCTGATCTGTCTCACCTGGCAAATGTTTGTAGAAAGAACAATACGGACAGATACGGTGACAAAAGGGAATGTGCAGATAAAGCTGGCGGATGGGTGGCATGGGCTTGGCATTCATGGGCGCGAACCGCCGGTGATTCCACAAGTTTGATCAAGGACGTGCCCCCGCACGAAAAATTTGGGGACATTTCTGAAAGTTACCGCATGCTCCGTTCATGCAAGATCCGGAATCCATCGTCCATCACCCCATCACGGACGAACTCGACCTGCACACCTTTCGCCCCTCCGATCTCTCCGCCCTCCTGCCGGAATATTTCGCCGAGTGCCGGCGCCGCCAATTCCTGCGCGTCCGCATCATCCATGGCAAGGGCACTGGCACTCTTCGAGAATCCGTTCACCGCCTTCTGCGCCAGATTCCCGAAGTTGCTGAGTTCCAACTGGCAGAT
>CALQSQ010000117.1 GCA_943333275.1 Akkermansia muciniphila | reverse complement strand
CAGCATGAGGAGTCCGCAGCCGTGCTCCGATTCCTCAAGCGCCTGCCCCCCAACCAGCAGGAGGTCATCCGCCTGAAATTTCACGGCGACCTCAGCTACAAGGAGATCAGCGCCGTGACCGGACTGACCACCACCAATGTGGGATTCCTCATTCATACCGCCCTGCACCGGCTCCGCCAGATGCTCGAACACGAAATCCCCGCCACCCGCTAGCGCTCCAGCAGACAGCCACGCATCAAAAAATTTTCCATCCGACATGAAACCCGAAATCCAGTCCCCCATGGTCACCGCCTACGCCCTCGGAGAGCTTCCCAGTCACGAGGAGAACCTGCTGCGGATGACCTTTGCACATCCTGTCTCAACAGAGGCGCTGACCACGGAAGTGGCGGAAGTCCGGACCATCAGCCATAGCCTGCGCACCGCCCTGAAAGCAGAGGCCCCCGCCCTGTCGCTCACGGCCGAACAACGGGAGGAAATCCTGCAACGCACGGCCTCGCGCCAGCCGGTCGGCAGAAGGCCCGGGGCGGCCGCCCGAAATGAGCCCCTCAGCATGGCCCGCATCCTCGAGGAGCGCAAAGCCTTCGATCGCAAACCCGCACGCACCGCCACCTACTGGACGCTCGGAGCCGCCGCCGCCATCATCGGTCTGCTGGCCATCGTCAGGCCGAAATCGGATCTTCAGGACATCACCACGCGCCAGACCGCGCCTGGAACCGCAGCCGAGGGACCCGATCTCGAAACGGGAAATTTCAAAGTCGTCCCACCGAAAACCGAGGTGACGGATGCCACGCAGGAGGCCCGCAAGAATTTTGACCGCAACAAAATTGGCACACTCCCGCCAAGCATTGCCCGCCCCTTCGACCGCGATTCCTCCTCCAATGCGGTGGTCCAGGGCAACGACGCCACGCTGCCCGGTGCCAAGCCCAAGCCCACCGAAATTCCCGAACTCCCCAAGAAGGTGACGCTCCCGCCCCCGGCTCCGGGCAGCGAATCCGATGGCACCTACGCTTCTCCAGGACCCGCTCCGGTCCCGCCCAAGAAGCGCTGATTTTAGATTTCCCAGCTCACGCGTATTTGCCTCCAACCCCGGTGGATTCTTCCTTTGCAGGATGACAAGCCATGCTACGCTGCGCGGCATGAATCGTCTATTTGCCCTGCTCCTCTTCTTCTCCGCCTTCGCTTCCGCTCAGGCACAATTTCCTGAATACGTTGTCTGCAGTGGCGGTCCGGCCCTGCGGAAATTTGAGGAATACCGGGTCCCGGATGATCGGCATGATCGCTATTGGGGAAATTTTACCAAGGCAGCCTCCATCCGCATGACCCAGCTGCGCAATCAAATCGGCCCCAATCTGAACCTCACCTGGCTGATCTATCGTCCGAGTTATGTCGCCCGGGTGTCCGAAGATGCGAAAAGCACCACGGTGCAATACCGCTGCGACCTGGGCGAGATCCAGACCCTCGCGGGGAAGGTCGGCGCGAAGATTGTCTGGTTCAGTTCGACGCCGGAGTTTGTATCCTTCATGAACAGCCACTCCCGCAATCCCATGGGAGGCTTTGAATACTTCGGACACTCCAACAAATACTGCTTTCTCTTCGATTACAGCGCCGAGGTGCTGGGGGCCTCCGCATGCTACCTACATGTAAAAAATCTCAGCGTTCTGCGGCGGGGCATTTTTACGCCGAATGCCTTCGTGAAAAGCTGGGGCTGCAACATGGCCGACGGCGAGGACAGCATGTATCGGGCCTGGAAAAATGTCACGGGGCACAACATGATCGCCGCCGATGGCAAAACGGATTTCACCGCCATCAAGGACGGAGTGACCCTGCCCACCGTCAATGGACGAGGCTGGAAGCAGTAAGCCCTCCGCATCATGCCTGACGAGGATTCCATCACCTACGTGCCCGATGAAGACGGGCCGGAACTGGCGCTGCCGCCCGCGCTGCCTGCGAAACCCTACAGCGCCGAGGAATCGGAATTGCTGCTCGATGAGATCATGGAGATTTTTTCCGACCCCCATGAGGCTCTGGAGGAACTTCTGGAATGTGGCAGTGAGATTTTCGACGATGTCGAGGAACTGCTCGCGGACCGTTTTACCGCTGATCAGTTCTCGCTCCTGCTGCCCATTCTCATTCAAGTAAGTTTCGCCTTTGCCCCGCCAAACACTCTTCAGCCGGAGTTGGATTTGGACGTGATGGAAAAATCTTTCCTAGATTTGCTCAATGGCGACGCCAAGGACGTGCACAGACTCATCGCGGAATCGAAGCAGCCCCACTTGCTGGAATCGGCCCTCGCCCGGCTCCGCGACTTTAATACCAACATCGCCCCCAAGAAAGAACGCCTGAACCCCGCACTTTTCCAGATTGCCCAAGCCCTGCTGCGGGTGGTGGTCGATGCCTTCGATGCCGCCCTCCGCCAGCCTGGTGCCGCCCGCGCCTAACCTCCATTTTCCAACCATTCTCATGATCCCCATACGCTCCCTCACTCTCCTCCTCACCGCCCTCGCCCTTCACAGTCCCGCGCTCCATGCCGAGGCACCTTCGCAGGCCTGGCCGCATGAAGGCAGTGACCTCAAGCCCGATCCCTCCATCGTCTGGGGCCGTCTGGAGAATGGCGTCCGATATGCGATCATGCCAAACTCCGAGCCGCCCAAGCGGGTCTCAGTCCGCCTTTACGTCGATGCCGGCAGTCTGATGGAGGAGGATTCCCAGCAGGGTCTGGCTCACTTTCTGGAACACATGGCGTTCAATGGCACCAAAAATTACAAGGCGGATGAGATGAAAGCCTACTTCCAGCGACTGGGCATGAGTTTCGGAGGCGATACCAACGCGCACACCTCCTTCAAGGAAACCGTCTACGATGCGGAACTGCCCGAGGGCTCGGAATCGCTGATCGATGAATCCCTCAAGCTCATTCACGATTACGCCGCCGGCATGCTGTTGGGCGCAGATGAAATTGAAAAGGAACGCGGGGTGATTCTCTCTGAAAAATCGGCGCGCGACAACGTGCAGTTTCGCACCATGATCAAGGGATTCGAATTCTCGCTGCCGGAATCGCTGATCCCTCGGCGGCTACCCATCGGCACCGAGGACATTATCAAGACCGCGCCACGCGAACGCTTCGCCTCATTTTACGAGAAGTGGTATACGCCGGACCGCCTCACGGTGATTCTCGTGGGAAATGTCGAGCCGGAAAGCTTGAAGAAAAAGATCGCCACCGTCTTTGGCGACATCAAGCCCCAGGCCAAGGCCATCCCCGATCCCGATCTCGGCAAAGTCACGATGGGCAAGGGACTCCTGACCAAGCTTTACACGGAAAAGGAAGCCGGCCAGACCACCATCGGCATTGAAGTTGCCAAGCCCTCCCGACGCCAGCCGGACAACCTCGCCAAGCGCCTGGAAAACCTGATCAATGGCCTGACGGAAACGATGCTCAATCTGCGCTATCAAAAAATTTCCCGCCAGGAAAACGCCCCCTTCCTCAGTGCGGAATACGGCAATGAAGATTTCCTCCAGTTCGTGGAAAGCGCCGGGCTGCAAATCACCTGCAATCCGGAGCAATGGGAAAAGGCCCTCACCACGGGCGAACAGGAATTGCGCCGCGCCATCCAGTATGGATTCAGTGATGCGGAATTCGCGCAGGCCAAGGCCTCCCTGGTCGAAGCCGTCAGCAACGCCGCCAAGCAGGCCTCCACACGCCGTTCCCGCGAACTGGCCAATGTCCTGCAAAATGCCATCGCCAACGACCGTGTTTTCACCCACCCTGCCTCCGATCTCGAACGCGTCCAGGGAAGCATCGATAAAATCACCCTCGAGGACTGCCACAAACTGCTCAAGGCCGCGTGGGACAGCAAGGATGTGCGCATCTTTGTCGGCGGCAATCTAGCGCTGGAGGACGGCGATGCGAAAATCAAGGCGGCCTATCTCAAGAGCCAGGCGGAACCGGTCAAGGCCCCCGCCGCGGAGAAGACCGATGCCTTTGCCTACACCGATTTCGGCCCGCCCGGGGAAATTGTCCGTCGCGATGAACTCAAGGATCTCGGCATCACCCTCGTGACCTTTGCCAACAACGTCCGCCTCAATCTTAAGCCCGCCGATTTCTCCAAGGACACCATTTTGATCAATGCCAATTTTGGCACCGGCAAACTTCAACTCGCACCCCAGCCCGGCCTTACGTTTTTTGCGGATGCCGTCTTCGATGCCGGGTGCCTTGAAAAACACAGCGCGGATGATCTGGAGCGCGTGCTCGCCGGACGCACCGTGGAGGCAAATTTCGGAGTCGCCGACGAATATTTCAACCTCGCTGGCAAGACCAATCAAAAGGATCTCCTTCTGCAGTGCCAGCTCCTCGCCGCCTACCTCAAAGCCCCCGGCTACCGCGCCGAGGGCCTGCGCCAGCTTCGCCAGGGCCTGGATGCCATCTACCAGCAGATGGAACACACGCCGGAAGGCCTCATGAAGACGAAGCTCGATGCGCTGATCCATGAAGGCGATCCCCGCTTTGCCTTTCCCACCAAGGAGGAACTCGCCGCCCGCACCATGGACGAACTCAAGGCTTACCTGGGAGATGCGCTCAAGAGCAGCTATCTGGAAGTTGCGATGGTGGGCGATTTCAAAGTGGATGACGCCATCGCCGCCGCCTCGAAAACATTCGGAGCCCTGCCCAAGCGCGAGGCCGAGCGCCCGGATCTCGCTTCGCTGCGCACCGTGAAACGCGCCGCGCCCCAGGACAAAACCATCACCTTCGATTCCAAAATCCCCAAGGGAGTTGTGGCTGTGATCTGGCCCACCACCGACCGCCGAGCAAACATCGGCCCCTCCCGCAGACTCAACCTCGTAGCCTCGGTCCTTGATGATATGGTCATGGAAAAAGTGCGTGAAGAACTTGGCGAGAGCTACAGCCCCGACGTTCACAGCACGATGAGTGATACCTTTGCCGGCGATGGCCAAATCGCGGCCTATCTCCTCTGCGAGGGCAAAACCGCGCCGGAGATCGGTAAGATTGTCAAGGAAATCGCCACCAAACTCGGCGCCGAAGGGGCCACTGCGGACCAACTCGAGCGCGCCCGCAAACCCATCCTCACGATGCTGGAAACACAGATGCGCACCTATCCCTGGTGGCTCAAGACCATCGTCAGCGAAGCCCAGGCCAACCCCCAGCGGCTCGATTGGGCACGCACGCTCATTCAGGATTACGGGTCCATCACGCTTGAGGAAGTGAACGCCCTCGCCAAACAATACCTCAACGCCGAGCAGGCCAGCCTCATCCAGATCGTCCCCAACCTGCCCGCCACCGGACCTGCCCCCACCAAGGAAAAGGAAGCTCCCAAAAAGGCCCCGGCCAAGGTGAAGGCCAAATAAACCCTCACCCCATTCCATCCCATGTGTGACCCGAATCGCAATCCCGTCGGCTGGTTTGAAATTTACGTTCAGGACATGCCCCGGGCCAGAGCCTTCTACGAGGCTGTCCTGAGGATTGAGTTATCTTCACTGCTCAGTCCCATGCCGGACCTTGAGATGTGGTCATTTCCCGGCGGCCCCACCGTTCCGGGTGCACCCGGTGCCTTGGTGAAAATGGAGGGCGTCCCCTCCGGCGGCAACAGCATTGTGGTCTACTTCTCCTGCGCCGACTGCGCCGCCGAAGCCTCGCGTGTGCCGCAGGCTGGCGGTCGGATTTTCAAGGAAAAATTCCCGATCGACCCCTACGGATTCATCGCCCTGGCCTTCGATACCGAGGGCAACATGTTCGGCCTGCATTCCATCGTCTGAGTGCTGCCCGGTTCCTTCTCCCGCCCCGCTGGGCCGGAATATCGTGGTACGGATGTCCAGGCATTCCGCTGCGCTGCATGCCTGGCTACTTTCCGGCCATCCCTCCGGGATTCAAAGACCCGTGTGCCATGATTTTTGGTCTCAGGCTTCTTCTATTGGCTCGTAAGGCTCCCAGCCTAGGAACGCGTGCTTCTGCGTGCAGGCATCGTTCCAATCTTCGGCTTTAAATATCTTAAGCAGTCTCGCATCGGTCTCAACCATCTGCCTGGCACTTTCATTCTCCTCGGGAAAAAAGGAGTAACTGACAGCCTCCGCCGCCCCGTCGCCTTCAGAGACCCACAGCTCGTATTTCATGCTATTGGATCAAAGGCAGACGGCTGAGCAATCCGTCCCGATAAGCCTCGCTTAGCGGCACGCGGTGGGGCCCGATGAAGAGCATGTTTTCTTCGATTTTGGAAATCTTGCGCCAGTTGACCATGTAGGAGCGGTGGGCGCGCACGAAATCATCCGGCATGATTTCCTCCACCCGCTTCATGGTCATGAGGCAGAGGACGGTACCTTTTTCGAGGATGAATTCGACATAGTTTCCCTCGGCTTTCAGCACAAGCACCTCATCCAGTTTCAGCCTTACCAGGCGCGTGCCACTCTTGACGAAGATTTCCTTGGCAGTATTGCCCTCTGCACTAGCTGGCGCGGCAGACTTTGCTCCGCTGAGTTTTTCGCGAATGCGTTCCACCGCCTGCACGACGCGGGGAAATTCCAGGGGCTTGAGCAGGTAATCCGTGACGCGAAATTCATAGGACTTGGCGGCAAAATCTGCACTGGCACTGATCACCACGACCGGAATCGTCCCACTCATGGCCTTCATCACCGACTCCCCATCCAGGCCCGGCATTTCCAGATCGAGAAACACGGCATCAATCCCCCCGGCCGAAATGAGGCGCAGCGCGCTAAGCCCGTCGTTGGCCTTGAGACAGAAGTTCGTGTCCTCGAGGCGCAGGAGATAGCTCTCCATGGTTTCGCAGACCAGCGGATCATCATCGGCTACTAAAAATTTCATGTGGCCGCCATGCTACTACCAGCCATGGGATTGCGCCAAGGAGTTTCGTCCCGAAAATTGGGACATTGGTCCGAGAATCACCAGATTTGGCAATCTTTCACTTCAAAGCCTGTCGGATTTCTGCTTGTTTCTCCTCACACAACGTAAATCAACAGCTACTACCACCCCCATGAATTCATCCCCCTTCTCCCGCCGCCGTTTCCTCGAAACCACCGCCCTTTTTGCCAGTGCCACGCTGGTACGTTCCGAAACGCCAAAACTCGCGGCCAAGGAGAAGGCTGTCTCCTTCGTCACCGACTGGCTGGATGTCGTGCTGGACGTCAATGCTGACGATGTGGACCGCGTCGGTGCCCGCCCGCCGATCCTCTCCCGCCAAATGTCAATCCCCCTCACGGCCATGTTCGATGCCTGGGCCGCCTACGATGCCAAGGCCAAGGGCGTTTACACCGGCGATTCACTGCGCCGCCCCGCCGCCGAACACAAGGAGGAGAACAAACGCATTGCCATCAGCTATGCCATCTACCGGACCATGGCCGATCTTTTCCCAGGCGACCTGAAGAAACTCAACGAGCACATGGCGAGGATCGGCCAGGATCCGGAAAACAAATCCACCGACAAGACCACTCCAGAGGGCATCGGCAATCTCGCCGCCGCCGCCATCATCGCCGCCCGGCATCACGATGGTGCCAACCAACTTGGCGATGAAATCGGCAGCAATGGCAAGCCCTACTCCGATTACACCTATTACCAGCCGGTCAATCCTCCAGATAAAATCATCGATCCCGACCGCTGGCAGCCCATTGCTTTCGTCAATCCCGCAGACCGCAATGGTCCCAGAATTACCCCTGGTTTCCTGGCGCCGCATTGGTATCGCGTCGCGCCCTTCGGTCTCAAATCCAGCGCCCAATTCCGTCCCGGCCCCCCGCCAAAGGTCGGCAGCGAGCAGTTGCGCAAGGAGGTCGAGGAATGCGTCGTGTTTAATGCCACCCTGACCTGCGACCAGAAGGCCATCGTGGAATTCATGCGTGACGGTCCGCGCAGCACCGGCCAGAGCGGCCACTGGCTGAAGTTCGCGCGGGCTGTATCCGTCCGGGATGGGCATGATCTGGACAAGGATGTGAAATGTTATTTCGCTGTCGCAAATGCCGCGTTGGATGCCTTCATCGCCTCCTGGGAAACCAAGCGTTTCTATGATACATCACGTCCTTGGACGCTCATCCACCACCTCTATGCCAACAAGGACATCAAGGGCTGGGGAGGTCCTGACAAGGGTCCTGTCGACATGAAGGGCCAGGACTGGCATCCCTACTCGCCGGATACCTTCATCACCCCACCCTTCCCCGGCTACGTCTCCGGACATAGTTGCGTGAGCGGTTGCTGCGGCAAGGTGCTGGAACTCTTCACGGGCAATGACGCCTTCGGTGAAGTGGAACTGCGGCACTGCGGAGCGCTCACGGAAACGGTCGGCCAGCAGGTCAGCCTCAAACTCAAAACCTTCACCGACACCGCCGACATGGCCGGCCTCTCCCGTGTCATGGGCGGTTATCACATCCAGGCCGACAATGTCGAAGGTCTGGCCCAGGGACGCAAAGTCGCCGAAGTTGTCTGGGCTCGCGCGAAAGCGCACATTGAGGGAACGATCTAAAACGCCGCTTCCCTTCCAACGGAAATTGGGTGATCTGCCGCGATTCGATCCCGCGGCGGACGCCCAATTCCACTTTCCGGGGCTTGCACCGGCTGGTCCGAGTGGTTACGATTTCCGCAAATGAAGGGCAATGCAAAATCGCTGGTTTCACGGGTCATCCTGCTTGTCACTCTCGTAGTCACGGGAACCGTGGTGGTGTTCGCATGGATGGCCCGGCGCGACGGCAAGGCCGCCAACACCAAGGAGTGGCAGCAGACGCTGGAGCACGAAGCCAATCTCGCGGCATTGCGGCTTCAAGCCTATGTGTCGGATGTCGCCCGTGATGCCCGGTATCTTGCGGCCAATCCGCGGGTTCGCCAGCTTGCGTCCAATCCCCCCGCGGGCACGACGGCCGTTCAGGGTTACGTCGCGGAGGTCGATCGCACCGGGCATCAGGAGGTCAATCCCGCACGCCCCCCGGTCCGGGATGGACGCCAGCGCATTCAGGAGGATTTCCATGCCCTCATGCAAAGCAAGCCAGCCTATGCCCAGGTCCGGTTGATTGTGGAGGCCGGCGAGCCGCGCGAGGTGGTGCGCCTGGATCGTGATGGAGAGAACATCCGCGTCACCCCGGACGAACAATTGCAGCCCAAAGGGGATCGCGATTACATCCGGGACAGCCGGAATCTGGGTCCCGATGAAGCCCACCTTTCGGAGATTGATTTGAATCGCGACTTCGGCGTCATCACCCAGCCCTACATGCCGAACCTGCGGGCCGTGGCGGCTGTGTTTCAAAGCGACGGGACCCGCTATGGATGGATCGTGATCAATGCAGACCTCCGTCCGGTGCTCACCTCCATTGAACAACAGCACGTTCCGGAAGTGCGGTTGTATCTGGCCAACAGTTCGGGCAGTTTCCTGCTGCATCCCAACCCTGCGGCGCTCTATGGCGATGATCTGGAACTGCCCTGGAATTACCTGAAACCATCCGACGAAGATCGGAAGGAACTGGAAACAGACTATCTGCACTACGAAGCCTCTAGCCCCTTGATCGCCGAACACCCGCGGATGTTTCATGTGCGGACCGGCGTCGCTGAAGCCAATACCATGGCGGTTTCGGGCCTGCGCACTAATTTGCTAACGCTCGTGGTGGGAGCCATCGGAGTCATCGCCACGGCCTTTTTTACCCGGCTCATCACCGCCCGGCTGAGACGCGTCACCGAGGCGCTGGGAAATTTCGAAAAGGGGCAGACCGACCCCCTGCTGGAGCAACCCGCCGACGAAGCCGGGCAACTGGCCGCAGCGTTCAATCGGATGTCCACGCGAATTGCCGGACAGATGCGCCATCTGGAGGAGGCCCGCCAGCGCGCCGACGAGGCCGCCCAGGCGCGGGACGATTTTCTCGCGGTGATGAGTCACGAAGTTCGCACGCCGCTAAATGCAGTCACTGGACTCCTCCGCGTGCTTGAGCGCAACCATCCTCCCGCACATCAGGAACCCATCCTCCGCTCTCTCCGCGCCTCCACCCGCCACCTCACCGCCCTGCTCAATGACGCGCTCGACTGGTCCCGCCTCAAGGCTGGCAAACTCACGCTGGAGCCGGGGGTATTTCCGCTCCGGGAATTGCTGCAGGACCTGGCCATGACCCACCATCCCCTCGCCGCGCAAAAGGGATTGCAATGGGAGGCCCAGATCGATGCCACCGTCCCGGCCTTCGCGTTTGGCGATGCCGTGCGACTGGCGCAGGTGCTGACCAATTTACTGGATAACGCCGTGAAATTTACCGACACCGGCAGCGTCATCCTCATGGCCACTTGGGAAGACGGCAGACTGCGCTGCGAGGTCCAGGACAGCGGCATTGGCATCGGCCCTGAGGATATCGGTCGCATCTTCTCTCCCTTTGACCAGGCGCATGGAAATGTGGGCCGCCGACTGGGCGGCGCTGGGTTGGGCCTGGCCATCACCCGCTCACTGGTGGAGGCTCAGGGCGGAACGCTGGAGGTCACCAGCCGGCCCGGCGAAGGATCCAATTTCATTCTCGATTTACCCTGCCCCATCGCCAGCCCGGAATCCCCCCAGAACCATACCTCCAACACTCCCAACCTCAAGGGCCGTCACCTGCTTGGCGTCGAAGATTCCCCCACAAATCGCGAAGTGCTGGCTTCCCTGTTGGAAGAAACCGGGGCCAGCTTTACGCTGGTGGGCGATGGTGCCGCGGCACTGGAAAAATTGGCCGAACGACCGTGGGATCTCGCGTTGTTCGATCTCCAACTCCCCGACACCAACGGTCTCGCGCTGGCCCGTGAGGCCCACCGGCTGCAACCAGCGCTCCCGTTGATCGCCGTGACTGCGCAGGTCACCGCCGAGACCCGGGCGGATTGCCTCGCTGGCGGATTCCTGGCCGTGGTGCCCAAACCCGTCGCTCCCCAGGCCCTCTTCGATGCCCTGGCCCGCTACCTGCCCCAGCAGGCGCAAAGCAGCGGACCGGCAGAAATCGCCGCCCGGCTCTTTCCGGGAGAGCGCGAACGCCAGCAACGCGTGCTGGGGGCACTCGCCGAAGACTTCGCCACCTGTAGCGGGGTCATCGCCGCCGCGGTTAAATCCCAGGACACCGCCGTCGTCAAAAGCACCCGCCACCGACTCCACTCCGGTCTCGTACAGTTCCAGCTCACCGAACTCACCGAAATGCTATCCAAACTGCCGGAGGACTGGTCCCGGGGCAGCGAAGCCGTTCGCCTCATGGAGGAAGCCAGCCGCCATTTCGCCAAGGCCAGGGAGGCCACCGCCCAGGCCTGACCGTCAGCAGGCAGATGCGGCAGAAAAACGATAGCCAAAATCCCCTCTTTATTCTACGCTATGTTCCTATGAAAAAATTCATCCACCTCTTTCTCGCCGCAGCCCTCATCTGCACATCCGCCACCCGAGCCGCTGAGGAAAAAATCTGGCACATCAAAGCCGTGCATCCCGATGGCAAACTCATCGATGTCAAAGCCATCGACAAGACCGGCAAGATTTACGCCGTCAAAGCCCTCGAAACCGTCGGCAATGAACACCTCCTCGACGTCAAGGCCATCGACGGCGACAAACACCTCTCGGTCAAAGTCCTCGTCAGCACTGACAAATACATGCCCGTCAAAGCGCTCGGTGCCGGTGGAGCCGTTCTCGACATCAAGGCCATCACTGCTGAAGGCGACAAACTGGACGTCAAAGGCGTCAGCCAGGCAGGCAGTATCATCAATATCAAGGCCATCAATGCGAAGGGTGAGTTCTATGGCATCAAGGCCGTCTCCCCCGAAGGCAAACTTTACGACGTCAAAGGCATCCACCTGAGCGGTGACAAGGTTGAAGCCAAGATAGACGGCGTCGAAATCGCCGCCCACGTCAAGGCACTGCCACCTCCCTGAGCGGCGGGAGTGGCCTCGGATCGCGAGGTTGCACTTCGCTCCACGGGATGGCCGGACATGCGTTGTGGGGCGAGGTGCAACTTTGCCGTCCTGACGCGACTTCTCAACCCCTGCCGTTGACTGGATCTTCAGAAAGCCATTTTTTTTCGGACCTCCTTCCGCAAGAATCTTGGCAGAAATCTTTGACGAATGAGAGATCGTCTGCTTTTAGTGGATACCACGGCACTGCTGCGAAGCAGAGCCCGTCGGAACTAACAGGAGAGATGGCTGAGTGGTCGAAAGCAACAGTTTGCTAAATTGTCGTAGGGGTAACCCTACCGAGGGTTCGAATCCCTCTCTCTCCGCCAGTTCCCCACCCGGAGCACCTCCCTCCAGATCTTTAAATCTGGTCCGCCCCCGCCGCCAGCAATCGCGAGGCCCGCATCCGTTCGGCGGCGACGATATGCCGCAGGGCCTGCAAGTCCTCCTCGCGGATGCCGCTGACGATGGCGTATTGGTATTCCGGCCAGTGGCTCATCTCCTCACGGGCGTTGTTCATACGCAGGTCCATTTGCTCGGGGGTCTCACTGTGGCGGGCGGAGAGACGCTGGCGGAACTCCTCCAGGTTGGCGGGAAGGATAAAGACGTCAATCAGGGCACTGCGGATTTCATCGTCCTCGCACGCCCGCAGCAGCGCGGCGCCCTGGGTATCAAGATCCATGATGACGTCCCGACCCGCGCGCAGTTTGGGGATGACTTCGCTTTTCAACGTCCCGTAACTGCGGCCATGCACCGTGGCGTGCTCCAGAAACTCGCCCCTCGCCAGTGCCTCTGAAAACTGTTCTTCAGTCAGGAAAAAATAATCCCGGCCGTGGGTTTCCCCCGGGCGTTTCTTGCGGGTGGTGCAGGAAACGGTGTAGTAAAAGTGATCCTCCTGCCGGATGCCCTGGCAAAGCGTGGTTTTTCCCGAGCCACTGGGACCCGAGACAACGCAGAGTATGGCCTTTCTTTGATTCATGCTGGGATCGTGCTGCTGGAACTATTCGATGTTTTGAACTTGCTCGCGAATCCGTTCCAGTTCTGTTTTGCCGCTGACGACGAGATGGGCGATGGCCGTGTTGTTGGCCTTGGAACTGAGGGTATTCAACTCACGATTCAACTCCTGTGTAAGAAAATCCATGGCCCGCCCCTGGGGCTCGTTGCTGCCCATCAGCCTGCGAAATTCATCAATGTGCCCCTGCAACCGGGTCAACTCTTCGGATAAATCCGTCCGGTCGGCATACAGAGCAATCTCACGCAACAGGCGCTCATCCTCCATGGGCAGAGGCAGCCCAGCCTCGTCCAGTCGCTTGCGGAGCGCTTCCCGATACTGTGTCACCACACTGGGTGCGAGCGCCACGATCGCGATGCGAACATCCTCAATGATCTTGAGCCGGGCCTCCAAATCCTGCAGCAAATGCTCCCCTTCGCGTTCGCGACTCTGTCTGAATGCCTGGAGCGCCTGCTTCAAGTTGTTTTCCAGCAGCTGCCAGAGATCTTCCGCCGGCGCCTCCTTGTCACCGATCGTCACCACTCCCTGAGCGCGCAGCAAGTCCTGCAGGGAAACCTCGCGAGGCAGATTAAATTTCATGGCCAGCCTATCCATGACCTGGAGGTATTCCCCGGCCAGCGCTTCATCCACATTCAATCGATTCGATGCTCCATTCACGCGTTCCAATTTCACCTGAACCTGAACCCGGCCGCGGCTGACCTGGGGCGCAACGAGCTTTCTGACCTCCGATTCCCACGCCGACCATTCCCGGGGAATACTGATGACAATGTCACTTTGCTTCCGGTTCACGGAGGAAATTTCCACGCTCAAACGATCCCCCTCCACGGTGGCCTCCGCTCTCCCAAATCCTGTCATACTTTTCATGCGGGCCTACTTAGGCAGGATGATGGCAAAGGGCAAGCCAAAGCGAATCCTCAGGAAACATTGCTCTTTCGAGCACTCTTTCCTTTACTAGCGATGGAAGGGGCTGATATTCACGAGGTTCCGTTCCCCATCCTCATGCTAACATTGGCGACATCACTCTCCCTTGATCGTCCAGATATGCAGGTGCTTGCACATGCGGTGGTGATCTTTTTTGCCTTTCTGATCGGCCATGCCCTGGGCGATTTTCCGCTCCAGGGCAAATTCCTGGCCATCCGTAAGAACCGCCACATCAAGTCCGTGGATTACACGGGCGAGACGCCCGGCTGCATCTGGTTCTACTGCCTGACTTCCCACAGCCTGGTCCATGCAGGCTGCGTCTGGTTCATCTGCGAATACTTCAAAACTCCCTTTCCTGCGGCCTTTGCCTTTGCGGAATTCGTCCTCCACTGGGTCATCGACTTCGCAAAATGCGAGCGGTGGACCAATTTCCACACCGACCAGGGCTTGCACCTGCTCAGCAAGGTCGCCTACATCGCGGTCATCGTCCAGATGGACCACTAGGCGCGCGCTGCGTGCATTCCCCCACCCTCCTGCATGAATCCAACTTCGCAGCTTTCCTTCCGGCAAAGCCGCCGTGCCTTCTGCCGCAAGGCCGCCGCGATTCTGGGATTCCCGTTCATCGGACGCGCCTCCGACGCTGCTCCAATCCTTGGTCAGGGTGATTATCGCTACCGCGTCGTTCCAGGCTGGGGAGATTTGGGCGGATCAACGCCGGTGGAGAACTGCCACGGCATCGTCTGCGACAAGGAGGGCCATCTGATATTGTTCACGGATCAGGTTAAGAACAACGTGATCGTTTACGATGCCCAGGGCAGGCTTGTTCATAAATGGGGCACGCAATTTCCCGGAGCGCACGGACTTTCCCTGGTGACCGAAGGTGGGCGTGAAATTCTCTATTTCACGGACCTCAACCGTCACAAGGTTTTCAAGGCCACGCCAAGCGGCGAAATGCTCGCAGAATGGGGATGGCCGGAATCCACCGGGAAATATGAAAAGGAGGATGACTACCGGCCGTCCTGGACGCTGCACCAGCCCGACGGAGGATTCTTTGTGCTCGACGGCTACGGCAGGGATTACATCACGCAATACGGGGCGGATGGAAAGTTCGTGAAAATTTTCGGCGGCAGCGAAGGGGGCATCGTCCACTGGGGCCCCCATGGTGGGATGCTGGATCAACAGCCATCGACCGATCCCACCCTGCTCATCGCCATGAGCGATCAGCAATCGCTTTGGCGCTTGAATCTCGAGGGAAAGAAGCTGCAGGAAACGCCCATGCCCGGAGGCAATCCCCGCCAGATCCGGCTGCACGAGGGAAAATATTTCCTCGCTCATCTCGCCGATAACTGGCCCAAGGATCAGGGCAGCCGCGGATTCGTTTCCGTGCTGGATGACAAACTTCGCGTCATTTCCAACATCGCAGGGACCGCCCCGCAATACGACGACCAGGGAAAACTCCAGCCCATGCGCCACGCGGAGGACGTCTTTATCCATCCGCACGATCTCACCGTCGGCAAGGATGGCAGTCTCTACGTGGCCCAGTTCGCCTCGAACAAGACCTATCCCATCAAGCTGGAACGCGTCTGATTCAGGCGGCGGGCTTGATCCAGTCGTAGCCTCGCGCTTCCAGTTCCAGAGCCAGTTCCGGACCGCCGGATTTGACGATGCGGCCACCGCTGAGCACGTGCACGACGTCGGGTTTGATGTAATCAAGCAGGCGCTGGTAGTGCGTGATCACCAGAAATCCCCGCGACGGACTGCGCATGGCATTGACTCCATCCGCGACAATCTTGAGGGCATCAATGTCCAGACCGGAGTCCGTTTCATCCAGCACCGCATACTTTGGCTCAAGCATGGCCATCTGAAGGATTTCATTCCGCTTCTTTTCCCCGCCACTGAATCCTTCATTGACGCTGCGGGCCGTGAAATTGCGGGGGATCTGCAACTCGTCCATTTTCTTGTAAAGGGCCTGATAGAACTCCACGGCATCGAAGTCCCCCCCCTTGGGCTGACGGGCCTGCAGGGCCGCGCGAATGAAATTGGCGTTGGTGACACCGGCGATCTCCAGCGGATATTGGAAGGCTAGAAAAAGACCCGCCCGGCTGCGGGCGTCCACTTCCATGCCCAGCAGCGGAACGCCGTCCATCAGCACATCCCCCTCCGTCACGGTATAGTCAGGGTGGCCGCAGAGGATTTTGGAAAGGGTGCTTTTGCCGGCTCCATTTGGTCCCATGATGGCGTGGACCTCGCCGGCTGGAAGGGTGAGATCGAGCCCCTTGAGGATGGGCTGATCGTTGATGGTGGCGTGGAGATTGCGGATTTCGAGGCTCATGATTTAGGAATGTTTGGGGGAGGCGCAGTGGGGGCAGAGTCCGCGCAGGGTGATTTCCTGCTGGTGCAGCACGGCCCCGTCGGGAAGCGTCGGGCAGGGGGTGGCTTCAAGCGGAATGTCTGAAACCTGCCCGCAGGCATCACAGTGAAAATGGGCGTGGTCGCTGAGATTCGGACAGACACGACTGGGAGAGCGGTGCAGATTCACCTGTCTCACCAATCCCACCTGCATCAGCGCTTCCAGGCAGTTGTAAACCGTCGCCAAGGAAATCTTCGGCATCCGTTCCTTGGCCCGGGCAAAGACCTCCTGGACCGTAGGATGATCGCGCCGCTCCAGCAGCACATCATAGACCTCCCGCCGCTGCCGCGTCAGGCGCAGCGCAGACCCCTGCTCTGCACAGGGTGCAGGGCCGAGGTCGGAAAGATGCGAGGGAGCGGACATGAGTGGAAAATGACTGGCCTGCACCCTTGCGGCTGGGGACAGGAAATCAAGGGCATTTCTTGCCGCCCCAATTCCAGGT
>CALQSQ010000116.1 GCA_943333275.1 Akkermansia muciniphila | reverse complement strand
TAAAGACTTGCAACTGCGTGCTACTCGAATGGAAAATTCCACACCCAATCGCCAGAGTATGTTTCTGCGTCGAACGGTAGACTGACTGGCTCTCTCTCGCTGAGATTACGGTGTCCTCCTTGGTCTTCGCCGTCAAAGCCGATGCTCCACAGGGAGTATCGGCCATTGGATGAGACACTATAGCCCATTGGTTTGTCGTTAATCGGATCGAGTGGCAGCGGTTGACCGTCGGCGAGTCCCACTGCGTCCAGGGAATCGGGATAATGTCCCGTCTTCCTCCAATGACGCTCCAATGCGCAAGCAACAATGGACTGATTGAGCATGGCCTGGGTGTGAATCAATTTGTTTATGGAGCCGATGATCATCGGGGCAATCGCGCGCAGGAAAATGAATGAACAATTCTCCACCGTAATTTTCATAGCGGCCAACTCCTGAAATAATTGCTTTGAAGACCGCTGCAGCGCCATCCAACCATGCTCCCGCAGCGGTTTGATGAGGAACTTAAATTCACTTTCTGCGAGTACGGCAGCGTTTGCATCAAAAAAACCGCTGGGGAGGGAACGCTCATACAGGTGGTTGAACCAACCATCGTCGGAAGTTTCACCCTCGGTCATGGTTCTCATTTTTTCAGGCCTCTGTTTCGCGTACTGCATAGCAGCCACTCCTGTCGCCAACTCGCTACGGAGTGCCCTTAGGGTAAAACCCTTCAGATCTAGATTCCTCAGCTCGGACTCGAGATTGCCGAGGATTTCAGGCGTGCCCAGGTGCGAGGCACAAATTTCCCAGATCCCGCTATTGATCCGGGATACTTGGGAGGACCCTACGATCAGACCATAAAGCGTGGGATCATTCAAATGGGCCTGAGCCAGTCGTGCCATGATGCGAACGGTTTCATGTGCCTTGGCGGTATCGCCGACACGTGTCGTAACCGCAAGGCGCAGAGCCATGGCTTTTACTAACCCAGACATAATTGAGTAGTGCGGCTGTTCGATGGAAATGTGGAATTCCGGGATTTTGCGTGTTTTCCACTCAGGTGTCCATTGAGACTTCGGACGGTTGAGACCTGCGGCAAGCTCCTGCACGATGGCATCGTCCTTGGCGAGGCCAGCGAGGAGATCACGCGCTGCGTCTCCGGTATCCTCCGGGAGATGGAACGACGCATCGTTTCTTAAGAAATGAGCCCAACTCTCGAAGTCGGTCAGGATCCCAGCATCCGCCTTTGCCAGTTGAGGGGTTGGCACTCCCTTTGCAGGAGTTGGCAGTTTTATGCTGTTCAAATGTTTACGCTTATCCTCTGGGGATTCGGGTTGTTCATGGTTATCCACGACGACCGCGATGTTTTTGAGCAAGGGAATTGCGCAGAAATTTTCGTTTTCCGGAATCGGTTCATTCATGAGCTCGCGGAAGTCTATCGTCTCGCCTTCCGCCTTCAGCATTGCTTGCGTCTCGCGCCAGTGCTGTGCACCGATAGCGTTCACAAAAGCATAACCCATGGCGATGAGCACCGTGAGTATCGCTGTGGTCCAGGTCGTGCGGCGAAACCAGCGTTTCAGCCAGCATTTTTTGATGTAATTCATTGGGAAGAACAGAATGTAGGTGGGAAATGGGGTTGGTGTGCGAAAGGCGACATTTGTAATGTAAGTCATTGACGAACCATCATCTGGGCATCGTGGCGGGGCTTGGCGGGTTGCGGAAATGATGAAAGATGAAAGGGAGCAGGCCGGAACTTAATCCCTCATCCTTTCGCTCAGGCGGGGATTTCTCGCAGGAGGACCTCCGCAGGAATGCCCAGCCCGCGATGCAGGGCGCGGATCATGCCAATGCTCAGCGGGCGTGTGTGGTTGAGAACCTCGGACACTCGGTTCTTGCCGGGGAAATACTTCGCCAGGTCTTTTTGCCGGAGCCCTTCCTGCTCCATGCGAAATTTGATTGCCTCCACCGGGTCCGGGAGATCAACGGGGAAATGTTCCTGCTCATACCGCTCCACGAGCAACGACCAGAGTTCCAGTTCCTCCTCCTTCAGGGAGCCGAGCTTCGCGTCCATAAGAGCTTCCACGCGGGCCAGTGCCTCGGTGTATTCCTCTTCGGTCTTGATGATTTTCGGTTTCATGTGCGTTAGATGGTGGTGGCATCAATCTTGTCGTATTCCGCGTGCGTGCCGACGAAGCGGATGAAGACGATGCCGGTATTGTAGTGGATTTTGACGATCAGACGGTAGGTGTTGCCTTTGATGTTAAAGACCACCCGGTTGCCGGGAAGGATGTCGGCGGACGGGTAGCGGTTTTTGATTTCTTGTGGTCCTGACCAGCGAGCGGCCTCGGCTTCATGAAACCATGCTTCCAGCGGAGTTTTGCTGGCGGCGTTGTGATCATAAAAGTCGCGGAGCGTTTTGCGGGCGATGACTCTCATGGGGAATATTGTGTGGGAGGGTGGAAAATCAAGAAGAAAGTTCCCATTATGGGAACTTTAGCCGCATCGGGGGTGATCGTTGCGGAGACTACCGGCGAAGAGGAATCCCACTTAGGTTCTCCTGGTTGTAAAGACTGGGAAGCATTTCCGCGACAGCGCACAGGGGCAGACAGGCAAGCAGCGGGAGGAATTTCGAAAAGTGAACCATGCGGGCATTCCACAATGAAGAATCGCAAACGGCAACGCCGGTGCTGCCCGCATTTCAGTGGCGCTACGGCTTGCGGGCCGGTGCTTTGGGACGGTTTTTTCCGCGATCCACATCATCGTCGGGGAGTTTGTCCGCGAACTGGTCTTCGTCCTGGAAGTGGGATTTCTGCCGCTGCATTTCCGCTTTGAGCTTGGCGATGGCTTCCTGCTGCGCGGGATCGGCATAGAGA
The DNA here is from genome assembly GCA_943333275.1 of Akkermansia muciniphila. Lineage (GTDB taxonomy): Bacteria > Verrucomicrobiota > Verrucomicrobiia > Verrucomicrobiales > V1-33 > JAGNEJ01. Next base: position 14,013 of record CALQSQ010000116.1, on the reverse strand, counting down.
TTGTGCATTTCGTACGGATCACTGGCGAGGTCGTAAAACTCCCACTGGTCCTTTTTCCAATAATAGATCAGCTTCTGCGTGGCGGTGCGGAGGCCGTAATGGGCGCGGGTGTTGTGATGCCCGGGATCGTGGTAGTAGCGGTAATAGACGCTGGTGCGCCAGTCGGCGGGCGTCTTTCCCTCCAGAAGGGGAAGGAGACTCCGGCCCTGCATGTCGGTGGGAATGGGTTCGCCGGCCAGTGCGAGAAAGGTGGGGGCGAAGTCGATGTTGGCGACGACGGCCTCGCTGGCGGAGCCCGCCGGGATGTGGCCGGGCCAGCGCACGAGGAAGGGAATTCGCATCGATTCCTCATACATGAAACGTTTGTCGAAAAGCCCGTGCTCGCCGAGAAAGAAACCGTTGTCGCTGGTGTAGATGACGACTGTGTTTTGGTCCAAGCCGGTTTCCTTCAGGTAGTCCAGGAGCTTGCCGACGTTGTCATCCACACCCTGCACGCAGGCCAGATAGTCCTGGAGGTAGCGCTGGTATTTCCATTCCAGCAGGGCATCGCCGGTGAGGGTTTTTCCCTCCACGGTGACCTCGGTCGGAGCGGCGGAGAGCCATTCGTTGAGCGCGGGGCCTTTGAGATCGGCGGGAGGCGTGAGCTTTAGATCGTTGCGGGTGAGGTCGCGCATGAGCGTCTGTTCATTCTCTCGCAGGGCATCGGTGCGGCCGGCGTAATCGTCCTTGAACGATGCGGGAAAGGGGAAGGTGCGGTTGGCGAATAGCTGGCGGTTTTTTTCATCCGGCGTCCAATTGCGATGTGGAGCCTTGTGGTGGCTGAAGAGCAGAAATGGCTTGTCCTTGGGGCGGGCTTTGATGAAATCGATGCTGAGATCACCTATGACATCGGTGGCATATTTCCCGGTGTAAGTCGTGGTGCCTTCCGCCGTGTAGAGTGTGGGATTGCGATATGCCCCCTGGCCGGGCAGGATGTTCCAGTAGTCGAATCCGGTGGGATCACTGCCCAGATGCCATTTTCCAATCATGCCGGTGTGATAGCCCGCCTTCTGCAGGAGTTTGGAAACCGTCTGCTGTGATCCATCGAACACGTTGAAAACCGGGACACCATTGCGGTGGCTGTATTTCCCCGTGAGGAGCGTGGCGCGGCTGGGGGTGCAGATGGAAGTGGTGACGAAACAATTTTTCAGGAGCATGCCGCCGCTGGCGATGCGGTCCAGATTCGGCGTTTGATTGAGTTTGCTGCCATAGGCGCTGAGCGCGTGCGCGGCGTGGTCATCCGTCATGATGAAAAGGATGTTGGGCCGTGCAGCCAATGCGGGCAGGGACAGGGCCAGCAGGAAGAGGGTGATGACTTTCATGGATTATTTTCGTTTGGCGCGGGCGAACCGGTCTTTGCGCTGTTGATCGTTGGGAGCCTCCGGAGTGGGCTCAGGTGCTTTGGAAATGGCGGGCACGGGAGGCGGAGATGGCGTAGTTTGTTTGGCGCGAGCGTGAACCGGCACCGGTTGGGGTAGGGGAGTTTTGCGAACAGCGGCACGCTCCGGCAGCCTCCATCCGAGCCGTGTGATGAGGGCTTCAGCGATCATGACGAGCAGCGCGGCGAGCAGCAGCCAGAGACGCAGGTCGGCGAATTCCTCGGTGGGCGGGCTTTTCCAGGCATCGTTGAGATCGAGCAGTTCGCGGCCGCCGCTGGCCATCGCGACGGCGCGCAGTTCCTCAACGCGTTTGGCATCGAACGACCATTCCGCCTGCCGTCCGACGGCGAGCGGACCGAATGGCAGCAGGTGCTTTCCGGCCTGGATCACACCGCGCACAAGCTGGCCTTCGCTCAGATCCGCCACGGTGCTGAAATGTCCGGGGGCGAGTCGTCGCCAGGTCAGTTCCCGATGCACCTCAGCGCGTTCGCCCTCCGCCAGCACAATGCGCGGCGGCTGCGCGGCAAATTTCTCCTCCCATTCCTCATCGAACATCAGGTCGAGCTGGCATTCGGTTCCGGCCATTTGCTGGCGCAGACCCAGGCCCGGCGGCAGTTCATCGCCGATCAACCAGCGGCCCATCGTTTGCAGGAAATTGCCGTAGCCCGGCCAGTTGCGAATGCCCTCCGAATGCGGTCCCGCCAGCGGAAAGGAAATGGCGGCGGTCCGACCGGTGCCGCGCTGGCCCCAGCACACCAGCGGGGCGGCGTATTCGTCCGCCGTGATCAGAGCCTGGCTGGCCCAGCTCTTTTTGTAGCTTAAATTATAAGCATCCACGGGAGTCAGCCAGGCGGGCGTCTGCGGGCTGATTTCCACCCAGCCACCCGTGGGCTGGCAAGGCACCGGTTCCTCAAGAAACGCCGAGCGGGCGACGGCGACCGTTTCCTGCGTGAAAATATTCGGCAGCTCCGATGCCTTGTCGGTGAAGAAAATCCGCCCCTTGCCGCGCAGCGCCACATCCTCCAAAAACGCGGCATCGCTGTTCGCCTTCGTGCCCAGTGCGATCACGCTCACCGTGGCTCCGGCCTTCGTCATTTCCTCCAGCAGCTTGATGTAGTCGCCGGGTTCCTCGGCATCGCTGGCATCGGCGAAAAGAATCAGATGGCGCGTGCCATAGTTCGTGTCCTTGAGGGCGCGCCAGCCAGCCTTCAATCCCGTGTAGGTGAAAATACCGCCGCCGCCCACGCTGATGCGACGGCAGATTTTCATGAGCGTGGACTTGTTCGATTCATCTCCGATCTGCTGCATGGAAACGGGCTCATGCGCCTCGCTGTCCACTGCCAGCACCGCGACGGAATCCATGTAGCCCAGCATTTCAATCGCCTTGGCCGCTCCCTCGTCCGCCAGATCCATTTTCACGCCACCACCCGCCACCGGCGCCCCCATCGATCCGGATCGATCCATGACGATGGCCATGCTCACGGCGGTTTTGCGCTGGTCGGTTTTCAATTCCATGGAAACCGGCAGCAGGGGATCGATCGCCGAATGGAAGTAACCGCCCGAGCCGAAACTCTGCCTGCCACCCGCCATCAGCAAGCCCCCGCCCTGTTCGTTCACAAAGAAATCCAGCGAGGTCAGAAAATCCGCCGGCACCTCATGCGCCGGGACATTGTGAAACAGCACCGCCCGGCATCCCGCGAGTTTCCCCGCCTGCAACGTGGCCGGTTGGCTCACCACCTCCACCTCGAACTTCTGCTGCCGCAGCGCCGTGGCCGCGGGGTCGTCGGGATATTTCGTAATTAAAAGCAGCCGCGGTCCGCCCACCACTTCCGTCCACGCTTCCAGGCGGTTATTTCCCGGATGCGTGTCCTGTTCCGGGCTGATCATCGCCTCATAACGATGCCCGCCCGCCTCGCGCACGCGGTCGGTGAATCTCGCCAGGCCCTGGCCTTTTTTCAGGTCCACCTTCGTCTCCATGAGCATTTTGCCATCGCGCAGAATGGTCAGGGCGACCGGTGCGGAGACTGACTCCGGCCCGGCCACCGCGACCTCCAGGAGAAAGGCCTCGGAAATCTGCACACGCGGGGGTGCGGTCAGCCGCGTCAGCCGGAAATCATTGCCCGGAGTGTCGTTCAGGAAACGCACATCCACCGGCACGTTGTCGCGCACCAGCCGGTCCGCCAGGCCCGCGAGCGATTCCGTGGAATAGCCATCCGTGAACACCAGCACCCGACTCGGTCGCGTGGCATCGCGCAGCGCCAGCACCGATTGCAGCGCCAGACCCGTGCGCGTGAAATCGCGATTCCCCGTAAACGGCTGACCCGCCGCCACCTCCTGCGGCAGGACATCCGCCGCGTAATCCACGAAATGCAGTTCATCCGATTTCGATCGTTTGGCCGAATTCAAAAGCTTCCGCCATTCCGGCAGCGACTGCTCCACCCGCCCCTCCGTGCTCGCCGACCGATCCAGCAGCACCCACAGATCCATCCCTCCCGATCCCCCCCGCCACTGCGGCCGCACCAGAATCAGCACCAAGAGAGCCAGCAGCGCCACCCGCAACGGCCGGTGCCACCGCCACCGCCGCCCATACCACAGGGCCAGTGCCAGCACCGGCACCAAAGCCAGCCATTCGGGATTGCGAAAAATCATCATGCGCCACCCGCTCCCTAACCCGCCCCAACCAAATCAGCAACCCATGAAACAGGCTTCCCCCTCCGTAGAGGGAGACGTCAGGAGACCCAGCGCCCCCAAAGAGTCCCACCCTCACCGTTCCCTCCAACAACTTTCCCCTTGTGCCCATTCCCGCCGCACCGTTCAGTCCTCGCGTGCTGCCTCCTTCTCACATTCTGTCGACAGCCATCGAGCAACTCTACGACCTCAACGTCGGCGTCATCGGCACGGGGGCCGAACGCCACGAGCGGCCTCACAAACCCGTCCTGCTCCTGGCCGTGCTGGACTTAATGGACGCCGGAAAGGCCACGCCCGCCTGGATCCCGTGGAATCAGGAACTGCGGAACCGATTCTCCGTCATCTTCAACATCGTTCGACGGCACGATGATCAAGACAACCCGGACCTTCCCTTCTGCCATCTGGCCACCGACGTCCTTTGGAAACCCATCGAAATCCAAGGCACCACCGAACGCCCGCTGCAGCGCAATCCCCTGGTTGGTGATATCGGAAAAGTCTTTGCCTCCATCGACCCCGCATTCGCCGCCCCCTTTACCACACCCGCCGGCCGCCGTGCACTGCGCGAGGCCCTCGTCGCGCGGTATTTCCCGCACGCCCACCCACAACTTATCGGTGCCGCCATCCCTCAGGAAATCGAGCTACCCACCCGTGCCGCCGAAGGCCCGCTGGAATACGGCCGCAGCCCCGCCTTCCGACGCAAAATCCTCGAAGTCTACGACCACCAGTGCGCCGCCTGCGGCATGCGCATCAATCTCCCCGTCAGCGATACCAGTTTCGTCGGCGCCGCCCATCTCATTCCCTTTTCCACCAGCCACAACGACCACCCCTCCAACGGCCTCGCCCTCTGCAAAAACCACCACTGGGCCATGGATCGATTCCTCATCGCCCCCGGACCCGAACGCCACTGGCTCGTCTCCCCAACCCTCGACCCCCGCCGCTCCTCCGGCGAGGCCGATCTCCTCCACCTCCATCAAAAACCCCTCCTCCTCCCCCACGACGACGCCTTCAGACCAGCCCATGACGGCCTCCAATGGAGGGCCGAGCGGTTGTTGGGAAAATAAGATTGCCCGCTGCTCCCACCTGCCTTTCTGAACGGCATGGCTTCGTGTTTTATCGAATCAAGAGTGCAAAAGGATTCAAATGCAAGTTTGGCACACCGAGCGCATTTCCCCTTACCAAGGTTCTTCGTTACTTACAACGGCCGTGCGATGCTCACAGTGGCGCTGGCGCGTTCGTGGCCGTCGGCGGTCATGGCATAGATGCCGTAGCTGGCGGTGGTGCCCGGAGCGAGCGAGGCCAAGAGCAAACACCCCGATTTCTCATTCAATCACCAAGCCACTCTGAATGGAGGCAAGCCCTTGTTGTCAGGATTCTTCTCACGACCCCTTTTCAAGCTGCTGGGAATCCATCAAATGGGCAGCAAGTCCGCAGCACCATCGCCCTGGCCAAAGGCCACCTGCTGATCCGCAGCAATGGGAAGTAGTACTGCGTGGGGAAGAAATTCTGACCAGAGGGGCGGTGGTCGGAGGATGGAGACTCCTGAAGGGACGGGCAACTTACTCATATTTGTCAGGATTCTTTTTGCGACCCCTTTTCAAGGCGAAGCCTGATTTCCTGCGGAGGGAGTCAGGCTTCGCGATTTTTTAGATGGGCGACAGGAATGTCGGCCCCTCCGGTTAGCGGAGGGATTTGATATAGCGGATGAGGGCTTAGAGTTGGGATTCGGTGAGGGGACTGGCGTAGCTTGTCAGGGTTTGTTGTTTTTTACGTCGATATCGACACCCGGACTCACCGGCAAAGTTATTTCGAAATAGTGGCCCACGCTGACGACCTTCCCATTCTGCTCAAACTGATAGAACACGCGATACTTTCCAGGCTTGGTCGATTCAGGGATCTCTATGGAATCCGAGCCTCCAGTGCTTTCCGGTCTAGGTCCGAACGAAAGCCTCGAGGAGGGGACGATGGTCTTTTCGCCTGTGGTTGTACTCTCGAGAACGATGGAAGGCACGAAGGTTCCTACCTCGATCTGACGAGTTCGGAAATTGAATAGTAAGCTTAGGGGAACCCTTAGCTCGTTCTTCATGGGCTCGGCAGGAGTCAGGATTGAGATCACCGGCCCACATGTGGAATGAAGCAACCCGTATGAATTCGGATCCATTTCTAGAGTGGCCAACTCGATATGATACTGAAGACTCTCTGACACACCACTTTCGAACAGCTCACGCAATACGGCGAGAGAGTTGCGAGTGTCCGAGTTGGCAGGGTCCTTTTGTCGTCGAAATACCCCGCCTCCCAATTCGGCGACACAATCAATCAACGATTGGCACAACAGATCATCCTGCACATTTTTGGATGCCAGTTCGGCAATTCGGGTGAGATACCAGTCGTTGTCTGGACCTGCATCCCCGTCCGTCTTGCTTGAGTTCGAGGAAATTTCGGATATCGTTGATCGGTATACGTTCCCTGCTTCCTTGAGCGCCCACACATACCGAAGTTTCCTCTCTTGCGAACACCCTTGGTCATCAATCTTCCGCAGCAGAAAGTCCCGACCTTCCGGTGTGCCAAACCCCCTCTCCAGCATGCTGGAAGTGTCGAACTCAAGGGTCTCATCAATCGCCTGTATGTTGTGAGTGTTGGCAAGCATTGCACAAACCACCTCGCGTAAATGGTCTCTTGAAGCATCGTCACTGATTTTCAAGTCGGCGGAGCGTTTCTTCAAGAACTCATGCATGAAGCGCACATCTCCATCATGCGCCGCGACCTTGATTCGGTCTTTCAATTCCTGCATCCTTGTCACCAGCTCTGGAAGACCCCTTCGGAAAGCAATCAGCTCCGCGTTTCGAGCAGAGAATCGCTTTCCTTTTTCCTGCATGTATGGCCCCGGATTGCTCATCCACTGGGAGAAGCCGTAAACGGTTTGATTCACCACAAGCTTCACTCCGGACGGGACCGGCCAGAAGACTTCCGCATCTTCTGGAATTGTGTAGAGAAAAGTGTCCCTGGCTCGGCCAAGGAACAAGAATACATGGTCTCCCTCGGAGAGTTTTACCGTTGATCCACCCCCCCATGCGTCGTCACCAACCACTTTGGTGAAATAGTCCAGTGCGGTTACTTGCAGGTGGTCTCCTGTGGTTTTATCGCCCTTGTAGACCTTGGCGACAGTCACGTCCCAGACCTGAAAGTTGTGCTCCCTGCTTGACGCTCCAATCGTGCACTCAAGAACATGTTCAGCCATATACACAAGCGAGTCCTGGTCGTAGGTGTAGAGGATGGCCCCTCGGACTGATCCGCCGGTGCTCAGAAGCAGCAGCATGACTGCTAGCGCGCGAAAGCAGCACGTGCGCGAATAACTGGCAGAAGCTCTGGTCGCCAACTGATTGCCCGCTTTGTCTTCCGCGGGCCGCTCCGAATCAGGCGACGGCGAACGCGCAGGGGCGAAGATACGAAAACCACACGAGAGTCCGTTTTCTGCCTCTGTTTTGTTGGCAATTTCCGAGTTATCGGCGTTATTTATCGAGACCATGGCTAGAAGGTAAGTGGAAATGGGATTGGTTGGTTGGTGCGTTGGTTCGCGGTATAAGATGGGCGGCAGGAATGTCCGCCCCTCCGGTTAGCGGAGGGATTTGATATAGAGGATGAGGGCTTGGAGTTGGGATTCGGTGAGGGTGCCGGCGTAGCTGGGCATGGCGTATTCGGCGCGATTGAAGTCGAGGAGGGTTTTGGCCTGGGGGTCGAGGATGGATTCGCGGAGGTAGGCTTCGTCGGCGGTGGTGGTGGCTTTTTGCTGGTCGGGGGTGAGGTAGGATCGTTCGGTGCCGAAGAGGCCGTGCCATTTGGGGCCGATGTGGGCGAAATCGGGGTCTTTGACGGAGTGGCAGGCGGTGCAGCCGAGGACTTGGGAGAGGCGGCGGCCTTCCTCGACGGTGACGGGGGTGGGGGCGGTGGGGCTGGGGGGACGGGGGGTGAGGTCGATGGTGATGGGGGGGAAGCCTTCCTGGGTGGGGGGGAAGTTTACCATTTCATAAACGGTGGTGTAGGCGTTGGCTTCGATGGGGGTGCCGGTCTGGCTGGTGAGGGTCCAGCCGATGCGGAGCGGCATGGCGGGCTGCATTTCGGGGATGCCGAGGAAGACGCTGCGGGCGTCGGTGGAGAGGTAGGCGGAGCTGGGGATGAGGGGATGGATGCCGGGGGTGCCGTCGGATTTGTATTGGGCGGAGCCGTAGGTGTGGGCGCGTTTATAATTCCAGGTGGCGAGGGAGTAGCGGGTGGGATCCGTGGCGGTGGTGGGATCTAGGGGGATGTGGAAGCGGAGGAGGAGGCCCTGGTCCATGGGGGTGATCTCTGCGGGGAGGGTGGTGGGCTGGCCGGTGTAGCGGACGCGGCCGAGGCCTGTGAGGGTATTGAGGATATTTCCCCAGCCGATGACTTGGAAGCCGGCGATGTAGAGCTGACCGTCGGCGGGATTGACGGAGCCGTTGAGGGGTGGGAAATCGAAGGCGTTGGTGATGCTGATGGCGGTGGCCTGGGGGGTGGGGGTGCGGGCGTTGAGGAGGATGCTGAAGAGTTCGGGTTTGTTGAAACCGATGTGGACGAGGGAGTCGTTGAGCGGGCCCATTTTGGCATCGAAGAGCCAGACTTGGGAGAGGGCGGAGGCATTGACGGAGTGGGGGAGCCAGAGGAGGGGTGGGGCGATGGGGGCGGGGTATTGTTCGCGGGGGAGCTTGTCGCTGAGGAAGCCGTAGAATTGGGCATCGCGGACGATGTGGAGGGGGGTGCTGGGGATGTACTGGCCTTCCTGATCGCTGGCGGTGATGAGTCCGGTGCGGAGATTGACGCCGAGATTGGGCTGGCGGAAGCCGTAGCCGAGGAGGGTGGTGTGGTGGCCATCGGCGGAGATGCGGAGGATGGAGCCGTTGTGTTTGCCGAGGGTGGTGGCTTCCTGGCCGCCTTTGGCGATGATGAATTCGCCGCCGGGGGCGAGGCGCAGGGTGCTGGGGAACTCGCGCATGTCGGCGGTCTGGGCGAAGGCGTTGGAGAACATTTCATGGATGTCGGCTTCGCCGTCGTGGTTGGTATCGCGGAGGTGCCAGATGCCGTTGCGGTCGAAGACGAAGATTTCGCCATCGCGGATGGCGGCGGTCATGGGCTCGTGGAGTCCGGAGGCGAATCGTTTCCAGTGGACGAGGCCATCGGGGGAATGGAGGCCGCGGATGAGCCAGACGTCGCCGTCGATGGTGACGCCGACGCCGGTGCCGTCGGGGAGGAATTGGATATCGCTGAGGCGGAGGGCGCGTTTCCAGGGGTTGTTGGTGGGGAGTTGGATGTGATCGATGACGTAGGCGGCGGATTCGGTGGAGAAGGTGATCTTGGAAACGGCTTCCTGTGGCCAGCGGGGCTTGGCGGGGGCGGTGGGCAGCGGGCGGGGAGGGAGGGAGGGGGCAGGGTGTTCGTCGCAGAGGGTGATGGAGAATGTGATGGCGGTGGCATGGGCGGGGATGCGGGCGAGCCAGAGGGTGTCGTGGTCGATGAGCTGGGCATCGCTGCCGGTGAGCGTGACGCCGGTGGGGATTTCCTGCGAGGGGCCGTTGGATTTCCCGCCGAGGGCGAGGAGGAGGGGGATTTTGGATGGGCCGACTTGCAGATGGCGCTCGATGACGAGGCGATTTTCCTGAACGGAGGTGGTCATCCAATCGCGCACGGTGGTGCCGGCGACGTCGTATTCCAAGATGACCCCGCCTTCCAGCAAATGCACGGCCTTGAATCTGCCGAGCGTCTCCGGCAAGGGACCGCGGCCCACTTCCTCCGGACTCGGCGCGGGCTCGCGGGGGTCGGTGAGGTTGACGGTATCGCCCGTTTGCCATCCGGGATAAATGCCATTGGCGAGCCATTGTTTGCCATCGGGCTGGGGAGCGGGGAACTGGCCACCGGGAGTCTTGCGGCTGGGATCGTGATAGGATCCGGGCGCGAGCGCTTTGTCGGTCACGCCCCTGCCGCTCCAGATGGCGGCGATGCGGAGGAGATCCGTATCAAAGCAGGCCCAGCAGTCGTGGCCGAGTGAGAGCACGAGGCCGCGCGGTGTGAGATTGTGCTCGCTGATTCCGGCGCGGCGAGCATCGAGCACGGAGGAGAAGAACGGGAAATCCCGCTCCACCCAATCCGCCCATGGCCCGGGCTTGGCGGGCGGGGAAATTTCAGCACTGTGGAGACTGGTCGACCAGAAGAGCAGGCAGAGGAGAAAGCAGCGCGGGGATTTCATGAGCGAGAGCGCCTCCCTGGCGGCTCAACCTCTGCGGCGTTCCATGAGGCAGAGCATGAAGAAGGAAAGGATCAGATTCAGTGTCTCCCGGTCGGCGGCGGGGGCGAGTTTTTCCACGAGGAAACGTCCTTCAAGAAAGGCGGGCTGCTTGGTGAGTTTCATCACGGGCACGCCACCAACGAGGCGCGTGGCGGAATAGCTGGGATGGAAAAGGTAGAGGGTGAGAAGGCCGAGGAGCGGAATGGAGCCGACCAGGCCGTCGAAAAATTTCGCCATGGGATTCGTTTCGCGAATCTGGAAGTCCGGCGTTTCATCCCCTGGATTATACACATCGTAGCTGGCGCGCCACAGGCTGCGCATGCCCTGGCGCTGGGTGCTGCCGATGGGGCGGCCGTCGGGTTCTGTGAAGTTGTAGCGCGCGGACCAGTCGATGATTTTATTGGCGCGAATCTCGGCGACCTTCCGGGTGCGTTGCTCGTCGGCGAAGATTTCCACGTGTTCCCTGAGTTTGAAAAATTTCTGCCGCACCATGATCACGAGTCGGCCCGTGGCATCATGAATGCGGACAGTGGGAGCGAAGGTCAGGACCTTGAAGGACATGCGCAGCGGCCACTGCACCCCCTGGAGGATCGGCATGAGTTCTGTATGGTCGGAGGAGGCCCGGGGATCGAAGGCGGGCGCGGCATAGGGATTTTCAGTCATGGGTGGTCGGTAGGGTGTGGTGAAACGAGGGCGGGAAAATCCTAGGGCGCCGTCGCCAGCACGAAGACACCGGTGTCGTGGAACTCCGGCGCGGAGGGATGGGTCCTGACCAGCGTGTAGGTGCCGGACTGGCCGGTCACAAAAGTGAGCTGATAGGTCTCGATGCGATTTCCCGTCTGCAGCGTCAACTCGGCCTTGGAGGAATCCGTCCGGTTGTAGGTAAAGGAGGTGGAGGGATTCACGTGCGGCGATCCACCGGTGGAGGACGAAGGCAGGGCGTCGAAATTGAAATATTCCACGGAAGCAGTGCCCTTGAGCACTGCAGCCTTTTGTTGAAGAAGTTCCGGGGCCAGGGGTTCGCTGGCGGCAGGATTGCTCTCGGCAAAGACCCCGGCTTCGGTTTCGACGGTGATGCCCGCGACGACGTCCGTGCTGGAGAATTCGCCCTGAGAAGGACTCAGATAATGCACCTCCATGGTCCGCTCCACACCCTCCGGCAGGTTCAATTTCATCCGCAGGACATTCTCGCCGGTGCGCTCGACCGAATAGGTGAATGGGACTGGGGTGGACCCTGGTTTGAATTCGCAGATGCTCCCGGCGGTGGGGGTATTGAAATGAAAGACCTGCGAATGGCCCTGCACGTTGAGGATCCACTTGCGCAAGGTGACGGACCACGGAGCCAGACCACCGGGGGGCTGGGCGGCAATGATGTATCGGAAAAATTTCCCCGCTCCGGCCATGGGGACATGAGTGTCCTTGTAGCCATCCCCACCGAACTCCCGGCCCGTGCCGAGGAAATCCCAATCGATCAGATTGTCGGAAAACTGGATCTGGTAGGTGTGATCCGGCTGGCTGGCACAGGACAACTCCAACTCCCAGTTCTCCGCGATGGGAAGGAGGTCATCTCCCCTGGCGAACATGCCAAAAACCAGTGCGGCGACCGCACTCATCTGGAAGGCATTGGGGATATTAAATACCATGTCAGGAGTCTTTACTCCGCCTAGCATAACCTTCCCCCGGCCGGATGGCAATCATGATCTTGAACCCGGCCGTTTCTTCGCTGTTCCGCGTATCAGACACAAACCAGCTTGACCACCGCCCTGCCTCCCGGCAGAATCCGCCATGTCCATTTCCGGAATCCTTTCTGCCAAACTTCCCCCGCCCATCCCGCTGACGGTCCGTCGTTTCCGGCAGCCGAAGAAAAATATTCCGCAAACCAAGGGTGAGCGCGATGCCCTGCTCATGTCGATACGGGCCTATGTGGAACGTGAGAAACCCGTGCCGCCTCTGAGTTCTGAGGAACTGCAGCAGCATGCCGCCCAAATTCTCGTGGAGACGGGAACGGATGCGATTCACCGGGATTACGTCGGGGTTATTTTCAGCAATGAAATCTGGCGTGAAACGCTGGCGACGATTCCTTTTGAAAAACGTCTGCTGCTCATGCCCAAGTGCCTGCGAATTGAAAGCAAGTGCCCGGCTCCCTTTGATGAATTCGGCCTCCTCTGCAAACAATGCGGTCTCTGCACGATCCAGGATTTCCAAAATGAAGCCGAGCGGCTCGGCTATGCCGTGCTGGTGGCTGAGGGCAGCGCCATTGTGATGAGCCTGATTCAGACGGGCAAGATTGAGGCCATCGTGGGCATTTCCTGCCTGCCGGTCTTGGAAAGAACTTTTCCTTATGTTGAAGCGGCCGCGATTCCCGCAGTGGCTATTCCGCTTCTGCAGGATGACTGCATCGATACCACCGTGGATATCGACTGGGTCTGGGACTACATTCACCTCACGAGTGAAGACAAAACGCGCCGCCTCAATCTCAACGGTCTCCATGAGGAAGTGCGCGGCTGGTTCACCGAGGAAAGCCTCGCGCAACTCATGGGCGAGCCCGACGGACACGCGGAAAAAATCGGCCGTGAATGGCTGGCCCGCGCCGGCAAACGCTGGCGTCCATTCCTCACCACCGCCACCAGCCAGGCTCTCCGGACCAATGCCGAGGCCCCGCTCAGCGATGACATCAAGAAGCTGGCCATCGCCGTGGAGTGTTTCCACAAGGCATCGCTCATCCACGATGACATCGAGGACAACGATGCCCAGCGCTACGAGCAGGCGGCTTTGCACACGGAGCATGGCATCGCCATCGCGTTGAACGTGGGCGATCTCTTGATTGGTGAAGGCTACCGGCTCATTGCGGAGACCAGCATCCCCGCCGCGCACAAGGCCGCGATGATGCGCATCGCCGCCGAAGGTCAGCGTGAACTCTGCCGTGGCCAGGGCATGGAGCTAGCCTGGAATCAGGATCCCCAGCCACTGACGGTGGGTCAGGTTCTGGAAATTTTCCGCCGCAAAACTTCCCCGGCTTTTTCCGTCGCCCTGCACATCGGCGCTGCCTTTGCCGGGCGGTTGGATGAACTCGAGGAGGCGCTCACCAATTTCAGCGAAGCGCTCGGCATCGCCTACCAGGTGCGCGATGACCTCAACGACAAGGACGAGGACAACACGACCGATGGAGCCACTCCGCTGCGCCCGAACATCATCGAAGCCACCGCCCGCGAACGCTACAAGGGCGATCTTCGTCAGGGTGCCGAAAACTGCATGATGCTGCTGGAACGCTACAAGGACCAATCCGTCCGTGCCCTTCAGGATATTGACAATGCCAATTTAAAAGGGCTCCTGCGTCGGATCGTCGGAAAGATTTTCAACGAACTGGAAATCAAAGGCTGGTGCCGGGAGTTTGAAGTCAAAAACGCTCCGGGTGTGGTCTAACCGCCTCCCCTCCCAAGGGGAAGGGCGACGCTTTGATTTTAAACTAGGGCGTGTTAACACAAAATGCTTGCAACTTCTGTTTAAGGAGTAAGGTGAGCGAATGGAGATCACCGAAGCCCAATTTGAACGCATCGTCGATTGTCTGCCCCTTCAGCGCGGCAATGTCAGTCTGACCAATTTGCAGGTAAT